>JAGOKF010000036.1 GCA_017994695.1 Myxococcota bacterium
GGCCGTGGAACTGACGGTCCGTTCGCAGTTCGCCCTGGCGGCGGCGGACGTGGCCCGGATGGTCCTGGGGCCCCTGTCCTGGCCCCTGCGGCCCCTGGAATTCCTGCTGACCGTGCCCTCCCTGCTGGCGACGCTGACCCAGCTGGACATCGTGATCCGCAACCAGATCGTCCCCGGGGCGAACGACGACCTGTCGGGAGTCGCGGCGCTGGTGATCCTGGCCCGGAGGCTGGCGGCGACGAAGCCGCCGGAGGTGGAACTGGTCTTCGCCGCGACCGGGTGCGAGGAGGCCTCCCTGGGAGGCGGGGACGCCATCGCCCGGGATTTCGACGGGGAGTGGGACAAGTCCCGCACCGTGGTGCTGGGACTGGACGGCCTGGGCAACGGGCAGTTGCGCTACCTGGTCGAGGAGGGGGAGGTGACGGCCCGACGGATTCCCGCCTGGATCGAGGAGGTCTGCCGGGAAACCTCCGGGAGCGATCCCCGGTTCGCCGGAGTCACCGGCTTCGAGGTGCCCCTGGGGGGAAGCGACATCTCGGCCTTCCTGGCCCGGGGATGGGAGGGGGTCTGCCTGGCGGCCGTGGACCCGGAGATCGGGGCTCCGCGACACTACCACATGCCCAGCGACACCCCGGAGAACCTGGCCTACGACGAGGTGATGGACTCCATCGACTACGCCGAGCGGCTGGTCCGGGCCATCTGGCGGCGGCGCCTGGGATAGGTCCTGGCGGCGAGCAGGGAAGGGGGCGACCGGCATGACGCATTCCCCCAGTCCGGATCGCACCGGAGGTCCGCCGCCGTCGTCGTCGGGGGCGCCGGGAAGGCGGGCCCGTCTGCTGATCCTGGAGCGGGTGCTGCTGGCGGCGTCCCTGGCCGGGGTGCAGTGGATGGCCTCGGCGATCCGGCTCCGTGACGAGGCCGGGGCGATGGCACTGGTTCTCTTCTACGCCCCGATCCTGGCCACGGCGGAGACCTTCCTGGCCCGCACCCGGTCCCCCGGTTCCTGGGCGGCCCTGCGGGCGCTGCTGGGCATGGCGTTGTCGGGTGTCGCGTACTTCGGAGGGGCCCTGGCGGCCTTCCGGTGGATGGAGGAACCCTGGCTGGCGTCCCTTGCCGGGTTCCTGTCCTCCTTTGCCGCGCTGCCGGGAATCCGGCTGTATTCGGGTCGCTGGCGCTGAGGTCAGTTCCCGGAAGGCGGCGTCGCGTCCTCCCGGTACTTCCCCTGCACGAAGAGGTCCACTCCCTCCCGGGGGGCGTTGCGCTCGCTGTCCCAGTAGGGGCTGATGCGGCGCAGGCTCGCGATGACCTCCGGCAGGACCTCCACCAGGCGGTCGATCTCGGCCTCGGTGGTGTAGCGGCTCGTGCTGATGCGCAGGCTGCCGTGTGCAGCCGTAAAGGGCACGCCCATCGCCTTCAGGACGTGGGACGGGTCGAGGCTCCCGGAGGTGCAGGCCGACCCCGAGGAGGCCAGGATCCTCCGGTCCTGCAACGCCATCAGGATGCCTTCCCCCTCGACGAACTCGAAGGCGAAATTGCTGGTGTTCGGGAGCCGGTCGGCCCCGTCGCCGTTGATCAGCACCCGGGGAATGCGTTCCCGGACCTGTTGTTCCAGGCGTCGCTGGAGTTCCCGGAGGCGGGCCTCCTGCAGGAAGGACTCCCGGGCCAGGTCGCATGCCTTGCCCAGCCCCACGATGCCCGCGACGTTCTCGGTTCCGGCCCGCCGTCCCCGCTCCTGGTGTCCGCCCAGCAGGTAGGGGCGCCAGCGGGCACCCCGCCGCACGAAGAGGGCGCCGACGCCCTTGGGGCCGTGGATCTTGTGGGCCGACAGCGACAGGAGGTCCACCGCGTCGAAGTCCGTCTCCATCCGGAAGCGGATCTTCCCGACGCTCTGGGTGGCATCGGTGTGGAACAGGACCTTCGGGTCCGCCCGCTTGACCATCCGGGCCATTTCCCCCACCGGGAAGATCACGCCCGTCTCGTTGTTGGCGTGCATCAGCGAAACGACCGCGGTGTCCGGCGTCAGGGCCTTCAGCAGGTCCTTCGGGTCCAGGGCGCCCCGGGTCGACACCGGCAGGAAGGTCACCCGGTAGCCCAGGCGCTGGATCTCCTTCGCCACCTCCAGCACCGCGGGATGTTCCACGGCGGAGGTGATGACGTGGTTCCGGTCCGGGTTCGCCCGCAGGGAGCCCCACAGGGCGGCATTGTTGGCCTCGGTGGCGCCCGACGTGAAGATGACCTCGGATCGCGCCCCGGCACCCAGCAGTCTGGCCACGGATTCCCGGGCCCTTTCCACGGCATCCCGGGCCGGCCGGGAGGCCTCGTAGGCCGAGGAGGGGTTGTAGAACTGGTCCCGGAGCCAGGGGACCATGGCCTCGAACACCTCCGGTGCCAGGGGCGTCGTGGCGTTGTTGTCCAGGTAGATCCAGCCGTCGGGTTCCATGATCCTCTCCGGTTCAGGGCATGCGCACGGGGACCACCTCGATCTCCGGGTCCACGTGTTCCCGCAGGGCGTCCTCGACCACGAACACCAGCGTCTGGGAGGACCCCGGGCAGCCGGCGCAGACCCCGAGGAGTCGGCAGAAGACCTTCCGGTCCCGGATCTCCACGATCTCGATGTTGCCTCCTTCCAGGGCCAGGCGCGGTCGCACGATGGTGTCCACGACCCGTTCCACCTCCTTGGCGAACTGGTAGGGAGTGCGGGCCGGGCGGCCGATCGCCGTTCCTGAGGGCGTGGCGGACGGCTCCGGGGCCGTCTCGGGACGGGCGCCCCAGGTCTCGTCCAGGATGTCCTGGAGCCCCCCGGGCTCGTGGTGGCACGACGTGCAGGCCCCCCCTGCCTTGATGGCCGCGGTGATCTCCTCGATGGTCCGCAGGTTCAGTTCCTTCACCTTGCGCCGGATGTAGGGCTCGGTCAGGTTGAAGCAGCGGCAGACCACCCGTCCCTCGTCCTCGGCCAGCTGGGTCGGATCGATCCCCAGTTCCTCCAGGGGGACTCCCCGGCGCCGGGCCCAGTCCACCACGGCGGCCTGCAGCGCCTCGGCTCCCATCACGCTGCAGTGGAGTTTCTGGGGCGGCAGCCCCTCCAGGTAGTCCACGATGTCCGCGTTCCGGATCCGCAGGGCCTCGATGGGGGTCAGGCGGCGGTCCTCCAGCATCCGGCACAGGGCCTCCGACGACGCGATGGCCGAGGTGCACCCGAAGGTCTGGTAGCGGGCCGTGACGATGCGGTCCCGCCTCGGGTCCTCGGGGTCCCTGTCCACCTGGAAGGTGAAGTCCATCGCGTCCCCGCACTGGATGCTCCCGTGGCGTCCCTCGCCGTCTGGGGGATCGGCGCGGCCGAAGTGGGTGCCCGCCTTCCCGGCGATGGCGTCCCGGAACAGTTGCATGACCTTGTTCGAGTAGTCCCAGGGCATCGATCGGTCTCCTTCCGGGATCGGGGCGGCAGGAACTTCCGCCCCGGTTGGAGCATCCCTCCTCCACCGGGGGCCCCGGCCCGGCCCGGCCCCGGCTGGAAAATCGGGCGGACATCCGGCATCCTGTGGGTCGGTCCCCGCGGCACGTGCCTTGCATGGGGTAGCGCCGCGTTCGAACACGTCCCAAGCCGAGGTGTTCTATGACGTCGAAGACAACCTTTGTCAAGCAAGCGGGAATCCTGGTCGCCTGCATCTGTGTCCTCGGCGGATCCGCCTCGCCCCTGTCGGCCGCGCCGACCCGGGAGGACTCGCCGGAGCCGCCGACGGGGCCGGGACTGGCCCTGGAGGGGAAGGTGATCCGGGTGGAAGGGGACCTGGCGGTAATCGACCTGGGAGAGGCCGACGGTCTGGTGCCCGGGGACCGGGTGACCCTGCTTCAGGCCCTTCCTTCCGGGCCGTCGGAGGTCGGAAAGGCGCGGGTGGTCCGGGTCGGGGAGACCCAGGCCTGGGTGGGGCTCCGGCGACTGCCCAGGGGATCGATCCGGCCCGGAGACCTGGTCCGGGCGGACCCGGCCGACTGGGCTCCCCGGGACGAGGCGGAGGTGCGGGAGGCAGGTCCTTCCCAGGCCTCTCCCGCACGGGAACCGACCCCGGAACCGCCCCCCCGGCGGGCCGTTTCCGCGCCCAAGGTGGCCCACGACCCCGCATCGCGGTGGACCGAGGGACGGGATCTGGTGCTGTCCTTCTCGGTCCAAAGCGAGCAGCCGCTGACGGGGCTGGCGATCCGCTGGAAGGCGGGCAAGCGCGGGGAATGGACGGAGATCCCGCTGAAGCCGGCGGGGGATTTCGCATGGCAGGGGGTGATTCCCGGGGAGGCCCTGTCGCCCGGAGAGGTCCTCTACCACGTCGTGGCCCGGGGACCCTCGGGGGAGGAAGTGCGCATCTTCGCCGGGCAGCGGCGCCCCTGGAGGGTCCAGGTGGATCCCCGCCCGCGACCGGCTTCCCGGGGACAGGTGGGGATCTCGGGGTCCTTCGAGTGGCAGGAGGCCTACCTGACCCAAGGAGGAAGGGATACCTGGTGGACGGCCGAGACGGCCCTGGGCTACCGGGTGGGCCGGGGCGTGCTGGACGAGATCCGGGTCGGATTCGGGGCCTTCGAGGGCGTCGGAGGGAGCCGGTTCGAGGTGGAGGAGGGGATCCTGCTGGACTACCGGTCCCTGGGGTACGGCTTCCTGGAGGCCCGATTCCGGTTCGGCAGGTACGTGCGATGGATTCCCCGGCTGGTGCTGGGGGCCTTCTGGGATTTCTGCGACGACTGCGAGTACGGGGATCCCCCGTCCTACACGCGGGGGGACCTGATGGGAGGCGCGGGCAGCCGCTTCGAGTTCGGGCCCGAGGACCGGTTCTTCGTGTCGGTCGAGGGGAGCGGACTGGCGACGGTGGGCGGACAGTTCCTGGTCGGGGCGATGGGCCACGCGGGGCACGGGGTCTGGGTCGGCGGCCGCATCGGGGGGACCTCGTGGCCGGTGGCCCAGGAATGGGCGACGCGGATCGAGTGGATCGCCGCCTGGCGCGGCCTGTCCTGGCTGGGACTCGAGGCCCGGCTGGGGGCCAACATCCGCAGCACGGAACACGCGGGCATCGGCGGCGGCCTGAACCTGGCCTTCTGGTGGTAGGGGGTGGACGATGACACGCCGGAACAGGGGCGCGTGGTGGTTGTGTCTGTGGCTGGCGGCGGTGCCGGGGACCGCGTTGGGACAGTCCCCCGATCCTGCGCCGGAGGCCGTGGCGGCGGGAGGCTCCCGGGGAAAGGTGTTCCACTGGCCCATCGGAGAGGCCCAGCCCGGCCGGAGGGGGCTGGTCTTTTCGGCCCGGGTGGACGGGCCGATGGAGGGCTGGACCCTGCGGCTGCGCTGGCGGCCGGCGGACCAGGCGGAGTGGCGAACGGAGGTCTTCGGCCAGGGAAAGGACGGGCTTCTCGAGGCGCGGATCGCCCGGGAGCACCTGGCCGGGGATTTCCTGTACTACCTCGATGCCGTGTCGGCGGACGGGAGGGCCGAACCCTGCTTCGCCTCGGCGGATCTGCCCCAGCGGGTGACGGTGTCCGGGGGCCGGGGCGATCCGGCCCAGGAGGCCCTGAAGGCCTTCCATGGCCGCAGGCACCGGTTTGAGGCGACCTTCCGGCGAGTGGATTTCGGCCACGAATGGCCGGGCGGGCCCCGGTCGACCGACCGGTTCAACCAGTTGACCGTGGGGTACACCTTCCGGCTGCTGCACCCCGCCCTGTACCAGGTCTCCGTCGGGGTGGACCTGGTCGGGGATCGGCTGGGGGTCCGGACGCCTCCGTGGCGCGAACTGGACGATCGACCGGGAGCGTACCTGGGGTTCGTGAAACTGGCCTGGCACTGGAACGACCTCTTCGGGCTGGAGCCGGCGCTGATGTGGGGGGCGTCCCACCGGGGCATGGAGGCGGGCGGCGGCCTGACGCTACGGTTCGGGGCGCTGCACGGGACGCACTTCGACGTGGGCTTTTCGGGGGTGCGGACGCTGGGATGGCTGTTCCAGGCGGGCCTGGACGTGCTGGCGGCCTCCTTCCTGCGCCTGGGATTCGGCGCGGACATCACGAACTGGCCCTTCGACGAGGAGTACGGGGTGGTGCCGGGCGTGCGGGTCGCCTTCCTGCTGCCCTTCGGCCTGGAACTGAACGGCGAGGTCACCTACGGCCTGCGCCGGGGCTATGACCGGGGCTGGATCGGAGGTTCCGCCGGCCTCGCCTTCGAGTTCTGATCCGGGCTGTCGGTCCGGGGACACGGGCCCTAGCGTTCCAGCCGGCGGATCTCTTCGTGGATGGGATCGGCACAGGCGGGATCCTCGACGACCAGGGCCTCGAGGACCTGCCGGGCCTCTTCGCCGGCGTTCGCCATCAGGAAGGCGGAAGTCGCGTTCCGGTAGCAGGCCACCCGTCCCGCCGCCACCGTGTCGCGATGGAAGGGCGGCTGCCGGGGCAGGACCTTCGCCGCCTGGAGAAACCTTCGGGCGGCCTCCATCCATCGCCCGGCCTCGTAGTCCTTCCGGGCGGCCTCGAAGATCCGCTCGGCCTCCTGGAAACCCTCGGGGACCGGGTCGCTGCCCGCGGGGCGGGTCATTTCGTAGAGCCCGAAGGGTCCCGGCTGGAACGCACTGTCATTCACCGATCCACCTCCCCGCTGGCGATCCCTGGCGGCCGAACAGCCGCCCTGAGCCAGGACGACCACGATGCCGGCGAGAACCAGCCCGGCGCTTTGCCTCATTTCAGGTGCTCCCCGGCCGCGAACCACCCGTGCAGTTTCGGAGCCACCCGCAGCAGATACTCGGGGTCCGCCCGCCACAGCGAGAAGGCTTCGGCATAGAACTCGGCGGTACTGGTCTTCGCGTAGTTGGTCAGCGGAGGGATCCGCTCCCTGGCGACGAAGTCCGCGAACTTCTTCAGACGCTTCGTCTGGCCTCCGGTCTCGGTGGCCTTCGTGGCGTTGCCGGCGGCGGTGCGGTCGGCCTTGGCGGCCTCCCAGTCGGCGTGGGCCGCCGCCAGCGCAAGTCCTTCCTTCAGCGAGTCGTCCTGCCTCGACGAGGTATCGGCCAGGTCGGCCAGGGCCGGATGACCGGCCGAGGACTTGGCCAGTGCGGCCCTGGCCGCATCGCGGTCCGCGATGGCCTTCCGGGCTTCCCCCTCGATCCTGGACCGCTGCGAGACGCTGCGGTTGCGGGTCAACTCTCCCAGTTTCCCGTTCGCGGCGTCCACGGCCTTGACGTACTTTGCCCCCGTCTTCGCGACCTCGCCCTTGTAGGCCTGAACCAGCGGGATCGCGGCCTTCCAGGCGGCGTTCAGGTCCTTCAGGGCGTCGTTGGCAACGATCACCTGGGCATTGAAGACGTCGAGTTTGCGGTTCACCTCGGCGGTTGCCTCATATTCCTTCTTGCGTGCCTTGTATCGTTCCGCCTCCTCGACCGCGTGCCCGACCTCGTGGAGGATCGTCTGGAACGAGATGGGGGCGGCGTCGGTGGCGCCCCCGATGAAGTTCTTCATGTCGGACGAGAACGCGCTGTCCGCCAGCATCAGCACCGCCTCGCTGGTGGCCGTGCGGTTGTCCGCGGACATCCGGTGGTCGGTCTTGAAGACGCCGGACGCGGCCTTGCCGTTCTCGTCGAGGGAGTGCATCCGCTTCAGGACGACGCCCCGGAGCGCTGCCGACTCGCCGGCGGAGAGCCGCCCGAGGGCTGCCTGGACCTTGTTCAGTTCGTCCAGCGTGAACGTCGCGTCCCCGTCCACCACGTCCGCGAAGCCGAAGGAGGCCTTCAGGCCCGCGATCGCCGCCTCCCGGGTCCCGTAGGTGTTCGCCACCGTCGCTGCGCCTCCCGGGCCGATCAGCGAAGCCGTCGCGTTGCCCTGCCCGTCCATCCGGAGCGTGACCCGTCCCTGGGGCGCCGGACCGCCGCCTTTCGGAACGAAGCCCACCTGGGTCACCAGGTCCACCTCGCTGGCCCACCGGGCCCGGCTGCCCAGTTGCGCGATCACCCAGTAGAGGTGGACCTCGGTGTCGCTGCCCGGAGCGGACCCCTCCACCTTGATGGTCGGGCCCAGGTCCGGCGGCTGTGCGGACTGCTTCTGGGAGATTTCCCGGAGCGGCACGTCCTTCCTGGTCCCGGGAGGAGGGGGAGGAACGGTGTACGAGGTGTTGTCGTAGAGCATCGTCGATCCGGGCCCGCCGCCTCCGCCGGTGCTGCCCGAGGCTCCCGAGGTGCCGACCTGGGTGGGGCCGTCCAGCGAGGCCCACGTCTTCGGTCCGATCACGGCGTCCGCCGCCAGGGCATGGCTGTTCTGGTAGTCGATCGCCGCCTGCCGGGTCCGGGGGCCGAAGATGCCGTCCACGGTCAGGACGGGCACGGCGCCGTGGGCGTTCAGACGCTCCTGGGCGTAGGCGACCTCCTTGCCGCGACTGCCGAGGCGCACCATGCGCCGCCGGGCCGGCGGGATCGACGCAACCCCGGTCGTGTCGAAGGACGCCTCCTGACCGGCCTGGGACCGGGGATCCGCCACGGTTCCCGCCTGTTCCTGGGCGCCCTCGGACTCCCCGCCTTCGGGAACGATGCGGTCCGGCGGCGGGGTCCCGGCGACCCGGGATCCGTCGGCCGGGACTTCCTCGTCGCCTCGGGGACTGAGCAGGGACCGGCCCTCCTCGTAGCCCAGTCCCTTGAGCCGCCGCATCATCCCGCTCCGCTCGCCCTGGGGCGCGGCTTCCGGCTTGCCGGTGGGTGGGGGCTTCCCGGTCCCCGCCTCGTGATCGTAGGTCGGCATGACGCATCCTCCCCGGGCCTGTTGCCGCGCCGGCAGATCTCCGTCCCTGGATGCCTTCCCGGCCAGTCTGGAGGACCGGCCTCGGGGTTGTCAAGCCCGCCGGTCGGATCGGCCGCCGCGGCGCAGTGTGGCGGATGTTCTGCGTTCCGCGGGCAGACTTTCGCACGGCGAAGGCTTCCGAGGTCGTCAGGGAGCGGCGTGGACCTCGGCGGAAGCCGCCGTCCGGCTGGCCAGTCGGGTCGCCTCGGCCTGGGCCTGGCGGGAGAGGTCGATGGACTCGCCGAGGATGCGGGCCAGTTCCTGGGGCGCGTGGAAGCCCATCGAGTTCTCGGCCGCCACGAAGTCCAGGCGCCACTGGGCCGCGCGCTGCAGTTCCCCCAGGCGGCGGATCGCCGGGTCGTTCTCCAGGGCGTCCCTCCAGCCCGCCTCGTCGTAGCCCTTCCGGACGGCCACCAGGCTGTCCAGCATCGCCACCGCCGCCTCGCCGGCCCGGGTCAGCAGCGCGAAGTGCCGGTCCTGGATGGCCTCCACCCGGGCCGCGATCTCCTTCTCGCCGTAGGGATGGCAGGTCTCGCAGGCCCGGGGGATGTGGAGCAGCGGGCTGCGCACCCAGTGCTCCGAGACCTTCAGTGCCCCCTCCCGCTTGTAGGGCATGTGGCAGTCCGCGCAGGCGACGCCGCTCCGGGCGTGGATGCCCTGGCTCCAGACCTCGAACTCGGGATGCTGGGCCTTCAGCACCTCGACACCCGTCTCGGTGTGGGTCCAGTCCTTGAAGCGGCGGCCCTTCACGACCAGGTTGTCGTAGGCGGCCTCGATCTCCTCGGCCTTCAGACCCCGGTCCCAGGGGAAGAAGATCGTCGTTCCCTTGCCGCAGAAGTACTCGACGTGACACTGGCCGCAGACGAAGGACCGCATCTCCTGGCGCGTCCCGTCCACGTTGGGGTCGTAGGGCGCGGAGCGGCTGCCCTGGCGCCAGCGCCCGATGCTGGGCAGGTGGGGCACCGGGGCGTCCGAGGCCGCCAGGTTCCGGATGCCGGAAAGGAAGGCCGGCCGCGTGACCCGGAGTTCCATCGTGTCCGGGTCATGGCAATCGACGCAGGACACCGGGTGGGCCTTGCCCGTGACCTGTTCCAGCAGTCTGTGGGCCTCCCAGTAGTCCATGCCCCCCACGATTTCGAGGCCCTTCTGCACCTGCTCCCCGGGCGTCCCCTGGGAAAGGGCCTCGGCACCCAGTTTCCGGTACAGCGGCATCACCGACGCGTGGCAGTGGAGGCAGTTCCCCGACTGCTTGCCCTCGCCGGGCACGTTCCGCTTCGTGACCTCCTGGTCGTGGAGCATGAAGGCGTGGCCCCGGCGGTCCCGGTAGTCCACCGAGAACAGGTAGCCCGCGAAGATCCGCTTCAGCCAGGGGTCCCTCTCGGCCTTCTGGGGTGGCATCGATCCCTCGGGACCGACCGCGCTGCCCCCGTACTTCGTGGCGGTCGGGTCGGAGGTGCGCAGGTAGCCGTCGTACTGCCGGGGCCAGTTCACCCCCCACTTCGCGGGATCGACGTCGTCCTCGGTCACCTCGACCAGTTTCAGGAAGGGGTTCTTGGCCTCCTGCTTCCTCTCGAAGATGTTGACCAGCAGGGCCGCGACGACGGCCGTGGCGACGGCGGTCCCGAGCGCGACCAGGATGTAGGCGGCGATGGCATGCCTGCGGCTTCCTTCCATGATCCCCTCCTCCGGCTCAGCGCCGGGCCCCGTGGCCCACGCCTTCGTGGCAATGGACGCATCGAACGGCGTCATCCGCCCAGGTGCTGCCCCGGACGATCCCGTGGGTGAACTCCCCGTGGCAGCGAAGACAGTTGTCCTGCAGGATCTGGCTGTTGAAGTCCTTGATCCGGATGGGTTCCACGAACACCTGTCGGGCGTCCGGGTCGTCGGGCCTCGGCGGCTGGAAGGTGAAGCCCATGGAATGGTGGTAGCCGTTGCGTCCCTTGGCCAGGTACTTCGCCAGGAACCGCGGCGGCAGGTGGCAGTCCGAACAGGTGGCCGCGGCGTGGTGGGGACCCTTCCGCCACGAGTCGAACTGGTCGTTCATGATGTGGCAGTAGGCGCAGGTGGCCGGGTTGCTGCCCAGGTAGCCCAGTCCTCCGGCGTAATGGAACGTGAATGCCCCGATCCCCGCGAAGGCCCCTGCCAGCGCGGACAGGGCCACCCAGGCCTTCGACCCCCTTCCGGTCATTCCCGGTCCCCTTCGTTGCCGGACCTCGACCCGGTCCCGGAGCCCTCCGCCCAGGAGGCTAGCCCGAGGCGAGCCTTCCTTGCAACAGGAAACAGAACAGCGCATCCGAAAATCACGAAAGCGGTGACGGGGGGTCCTCGTGTCGGAACCCGAAACCGGTCACGGGACGGCCGGGGACAGCAGGGGCTCGACGGCCACGTCGACCTCGCGGACGGGCCCTCCCGGAGAGGACTGGAGGCGCAGCCGGACCGTGCGGGGATCGCCCCGGAGGGCTCGGCGCACCGAATCCAGGTCCATCCCGGCCACCTCCCGGCCGTCCACCGCCAGCAGTCGGTCTCCCGGCGACACCTTGGACGCGGCGTCGGAGGGCGAGAAGACCATGTCCACCGCCACCTGTCCGTCTTCCCGGCGGACCTCCAGTCCCACGCGGGTCCATTCCCCGGGCGGCTCCTCGCCGCAGGCCCCCCGGCATCGCCACAGGTCGAAGGCCCGATCGGGGCCCCGGATCCCCACGAAGAACCGGCGGAAGGCCGGGTATCCCAGGAAGCCCTGGACGTCGATGTGAAGGGCGTCGAAGACCGCCCGCAGGTGGTGCCGGTCGGGGATTACCACCGCCCAGGTGCCCTGGAGATCCTCTCCCGCGACCTCCAGGTGGGGCAGCCGGACCAGGGTGGCCGGGTCGGATCCGTAGGAGGTGTGCCAGACGTAGCCCGAGAGGCCCGAGTCCACCACCTCATCAGGGACGGTGCCGCGCAGCAGGATCGTCACGCCGGACCCGGTGTCGGCGATCAGGCGCACCGGCGTCCCGCCGACGGACACCGTCACCACCGGGTATCCCTGGACCTCCTCCCATGGGAGGCGCCGGGGATCGCCGGCGGGGAAATCCGGCGGCGGACCGGGAGGTGGCGTTTCCTCCACGTAGGATCGGCCGCCGTCCCGGTAGTCGAGCCCGACCCACCACCGGAGGAACAGGTCCCGGCCCAGCAGGGCCGCCAGGGGCACCCCGATGAAGTCCTCGGCGGTGGACAGGTCCGCCGCGAGCACCTCGTAGTTCGACAGGGAGACGCCGTTCCCGAGGTCCAGGTCCCACAGGCCGACGCCGTTGCGGACGTCGTGCAGGAACGCCGGGTCCACCGCCGTCCGGATGGCTCCCGTGTCCACGACCAGCCACTCCGGCGCCCCGTCGCCCGACAGGTCGGCGCCGACCAGCACCTGACCGTCGAGGGGGATGCGGGTGAGCCGGGATCGGGGGTAGTCGGGGCCTGGATCGCAGGCCGCTGCGGCCAGGACCAGCACCGCGGCCAGGGTGGGGATGCAACGGCTCCGCATGGGATCCGCTCCGGTCGAGGGGAGGTTCGTTTCAGGGACAACAGACTCCCGGACCCAGGGCGTCGCAGACGTCGGGGAGGTCCCGGGGGGCCACCACGTCGAAGGACCCTGCCACGGCGAAGGTCCCGCCCTCCACCTGCGTGACCCCCGAGGCCTTCGAGAAGACCAGGGATCCCCCCAGGCCGACGCCCAGCACGCAGTAGGACGAGGTCCCGTCGTGGCGCACCACCACGGCCAGCGCCTGGCCCTCCTCCAGGCCCACCTCCCAGGAGGAACCCGCCGTCACGGCCGAATCGGGGGCGAAGTCGATCCGGACCGAGTAGACCGGCTGGAGGCCCTGGGTCATGCTGGCCTGGATCAGCGTCAGGTAGGCGTCGTCCCGGGGATGGGTGCCGTAATACATCTTCTCGGGAAACGCGGTCAGATCCACGCCCGCCACGGTGCCCGTGATGCCCCACTGCTGCACCAGGTCCCCGAAGTGGGTCGTCATGTAGAGCATGTCGTTGGACCGGGACGCGTCCAGGACCGTCGGCACGCTGCAGTCCACCGCGAGACGGCCGATGGTCCGGGGAGCCACCATCCCGTCGGTCCCCCCATCCTCCGGTCCGGTGCCCGGATCCTGGGGGCTCCCGGGATCCTCCCCGGGGGTGTCCGTGCCCGGGAGGGTTTCGTCGGGGAGGTCCGCCGTGTCCGCCGGGGCGAGGTCCGGGGCCGGGTCGCTGCCCGGGAGATCCTCCAGCGGCGTTTCCGGCCCCGGGTCATGGTCGTCCCGGGTGCCGGTCTCCCGGTCCGTGTCCGGTGCCGGCGGCACGTCCCCGCAAGCGGCGGAGGTCCCCCCGGACCCGCAGGGATCTCCGGGACCGCCGGAGGAACCGCAGGCGGCCACCAGGGCCGCGAGGGCGATGCAGATCGTCCACGTTCGTGCCATGGGAACCTCCGATCCACGGTGTCCAATGCGGGTCGATCCTACCAGGGTCTCGCGGGGGCAGGGAACCGGGAGGAACGCGCGGCCGAACCGGGCGTCACTGGCGCTTCAGGATCAGCAATTGCCGCGACCCGTCCTCGGGGTCCTCCTGGAGCAGGCGCAGTTCGTCCCCCTGGACGCAGAACTTCGAAGTGTCATTGCCGATCGTGATGCTGCCGCCCGAGATGGTGTAGGCCTTCGTGCTGGGGCTGTCCTCCGGGACCTCCTCCTGGGAGCCCGTGCAGGAACAGTTCGATCCCGCGTCCGTGCAAGACAGATTCCCGTCCTGTTCCAGGGCCGAGCAGGGGACGCCGGGCATGCAGGATTTCGGCACCGTCAGGTCGATGGTGACCAGGACCTTGTCCATCGACGCCGTCACCTGCCCTCCCTGGAAGTCCATGACCAGGTTCACGTACTCGATGTCTCCGCCCTGGGTCATGCCGGGGCACTCGCCGCCGCCGCCGCCCAGGGGCATCTGGAGGCACGCGTCCTGGAACTTCCACCTGCCGGTCGGATCGCCTCCGCAGGCCTGGAACGCGTCGATGTCCTCGACGCACCCCTCGACGACGACCTGGTCGTCCCGGAGCACGATGGCGAAGCGGGTGAAATGTTCCACCTGCCCCGTGACCAGGTTGACCCCCGAACCGACCTGCAGCGTGGACCCGGCGATGTCCACCCACTGGCTCGCCTTCTCGTCGTACCAGGCCAGCACGGCCTTCTTGCCGCCGGGGGGCGGCACGGGTCCCTTGTACTGGATGGTCAGGGTGGCCGGCGTCTGGAACGCGAGTCCGTCCGGGCCGAAGTCGTAGATGACGGAGGCGGTATCGGACGTGGGGCCGAGGACGGCGCACGTGACCGTGGTGGGATTGTCCAGCGCTCCCCCGGGGATCACGAGGGTGGCCTCGCCGTTGGGCGCCTCGAGACTGCCGCCTCCACGGTCGCCCCCCACCTCGATGGAACTGACCTGGCCTCCGCCGGGGTCGGTCGTCGCCCCCGAATCGGTAGTGCCCCCGGGGTCGGTGCCGGCAGGAAGGTCCCGACCGCCAGTGTCGGTCGTCGCCCCCGTATCGGCGGCACCGGACGGGGTGCCATCATCGCAGGCCCACAGGGCTGCCGTCAGGAACAAGGCTCCCAGGAACCTTCTGCTCTTGGAAATCATGCTTCGTCTCCTTCTCGTGAGTCATTGCACCATTCACGTCCGCCTGTTCGAGGCGGATCACCTACTCGGCTGGGCACATGGACTCCATGTTGCACCGCTTCATGCCGTTGAGCCCACCGGTCCCGCAACACTTGACGGGGTAGGCACTCCCGGCGCAGTCGGCCTGATCGTGGCAGTAAGCCGAGTAGGGGTCGGTGCCGGCAACGCATCCCACCGAAAGGGGGAACGAGCCCGGCTTGTCCATGCACAGTTCCCCGGATCCGCAATCCTCGGGTCCGTCGCAGGAGATGGTGGATCCGTACCCCATCAGGCAGGAGTCGGAGGCCGCGATGCACGTCGAAGGGGTCCCCACACAGCAGATCTTGCCCCCGGTGCATGTGGTGTCTCCGCAGGCGATCGATGCGCCACCCGACGCCGGGACGTCCGCGCCGCCCGTCTCGAGGATGTCGGATCCGGACCCGCCATCGTCATTGCCCGATTCGCACCCCGTGACCGCCACCAGGAAGACCGTGCCCAGCAACACCAGGGACCTTGGAACGAAGGACTGCATGGAGGTTATCTCCGAAAAAGACATCCTGAATGTAAAATATAGATCGCCATTGTCAAGCATGACGATGCGAATTGATGCATTAACCGCGGGATTCGCTTCCGCAGAAGGGGGCACTGGCATCTTCAAGGACGGAGAGCCGTGGAACGGGTGGCGGAAGGTCGATGGTCAGGGGGTTTCGCAGACGAAGCGGTACATGTCGCCGCGGTTGCCGTCGGTGCCGCACTCGGCGTCGTTCCAGTAGGCCCGGCCGTCCCGGCCCCAGGCCGGCTCGAGCACCAGCACGCAGTCCTGGTTGTTGGGCCAGAGGCCGCCGTTGTTGGGCTGGTCCGGGCCCCATTGGAACCAGGACGCGGCGCTGCCGTCTGCCCAGACGTAGGTCCCTTCCCTGCCCAGGTCGTTCAGGCCGATCCACCAGGGCTCGGTGGACACGGAGTAGGCGGTGTCGGTGACGAAGGTGTTCTCGGCGGCGTTCTCGATCTTCACCAGGTGGTAGTTCCAGCCGGCGCAGGTGTCCCGGGCGACCGTCCACCGGGCCTTGGTGTTGCAGAACAGGTACACGTGGTTCTGCCAGGTCTTGCGCGTGCAGGCCTGGGGACAGCCGGTCTCGTCGATCTGGCCGTCGCAGTTGTCGTCTCGGCCGTTGCAGGACTCGGTCCGGCCGGTTCCCGGCTCGTTGCAGAAGGCCTCGCCGTTGGAACCGCAGGCGACGCGCCCCTCTGCGCACAGGTCGGCGTCCGGGCCGTCGCAGAGGGATCCGACCCCGAAGTCCTCGTCGGTGCGCCCGTCGCAGTTGTCGTCCTTGCCGTTGCAGACTTCCGGGCGGGGATCCTTCGGAACGCACGTCCGGGGCTTCCCGTCGATGCAGGCCGGGACGGTGACCGCGCACTCGCCCAGTCCGCAGGTGACTGGAGGCATGTCATCGACCTCGCCGTTGCAGTCGTCGTCGATGCGATTGCACACCTCGGGGACCGGATCCCCCGGGACGCAGTGGGCGGACTGGCCGTCCTGGCACTGGGACACGGTCCGCTGGCAGGCCCCGACGCCGCAGGTCTCCATCTGGAAGCCGTCGTCGACCAGTCCGTTGCAGTCGTCGTCGATGGCGTTGCAGACCTCGGGCTCGGGCGGCAGGGGATAGCAGGCCTGGGGACGGCCATCGATGCAGGCCGGGACGCTGCGGAGGCAGGCCCCGACGCCGCACACGATGTCGGGCATGTTGTCGGTCTGTCCGTCGCAGTCGTCGTCCAGGAGGTTGCAGGCCTCGGGCGCCGGGTTTCCCGGGATGCATTCCCGGGGCGTTCCGGACAGGCAGTTCTGCACGGTGCGCTCGCAGACGCCGGTGCCGCAGGTGGTGCTTCCCAGGCCCTCGTCAGTCTGTCCGTTGCAGTCGTCGTCGATGCCGTTGCAGGTCTCCCGGTCGGGGATCGGGGCGGGGCATGCCTGGTCGCAGGTCCGCGTGGCGGAACAGCGGCCGGTCTCGTTTTCCCGGTAGCACTCGGTCAGGAAGCCGGCGGACCGGAAGCGGGGAAGACAGGGGCAGGAGGCGCCGGTCACTGGCTTGCACTGGCGGCCGTGGAGATCGTCCCGTGTGCAGAGGAACCCCTCAGGACAGTCGGCATCCTTGCCGCAGGGATACCCGCAGAAACTGCCGTCGGGGCCGTAGGCGAGGCAGGGGGCCTCGACGTCCTCCGTCCGGCAGTCCAGGTCCGACCGGCAGGGCTGGCACAGGGGCTGCGGAAGGTCCTCGGGGAAGTGGACGTCGATGCCGCCTCCCTGGTCCCGGGGGCCGGGGAAGTCCTGGGCCGGCAGTTCGTAGGGAGCCGGGGAATCGCCGGGCAGGTCCCGGGTGGGAGACGGGTCTTCGCCGGGGAGGTCGTTCCCCGGGGAGTCGGAGAAGGGTTTCAGGTCCAGGCCCCCCAGTCCCGGGGTGCCCGAATCGGGGCATCCGGCCAGGGCCAGGGCCAGCAGGAAGGGGAGTCCGCGGGTCCGCATCGGGAACCTCCATCCGCACGCCGGGACATTCTAGCCGTTTTCCCGCCGGTGAAGGGCTCCAGGGCAGGGGCGGATCGGGGGACTCCGGGCATTCGGAGTGTTCCTTCCGGTTTCCGGCGGCCTGGAAGCGGCTTCCCCGCACCGGCACGAGGGACAAAGACTCCTTGCTTGACCTCCGGGGCAGCTTCCCCTAGGGTTGCGCCCATGAAACGGCCACCCGATCCCGCTCCATCCATTCCCGGACCGGCGATGATGTGTCTTGGGCCGGGGCGCGGTCGGCGGATGGCCGCCTGACTCCCTCCCCGGCCGAACCCCGGAAACAACGGCAGCCATTTCTCCCGGAACCCAGGAGACGACCGATGTCCCGTGCGCGAAACTACCGCTTCGAGACGCTCCAGGTCCATGCCGGCCAGCGGCCAGACCCCGAAACGGGGGCCGTCGCGGTCCCCATCTTCCAGACGACTTCCTACGCCTTCCAGAGCGCGGACCACGGAGCCCGGCTCTTCGCCCTGGAGGAGTTCGGCAACATCTACACCCGGATCATGAATCCGACCACCGACGTGCTGGAGCGGCGCATCGCGGCCCTCGAGGGGGGAATCGGCGCCCTGGCCACCTCGTCGGGAATGGCGGCCCAGTTCCTGGCCCTGTCCACGCTGGCCCAGGCCGGGGACAACGTGGTGTCCACCCGGTTCCTCTACGGGGGGACCTTCAACCAGTTCAAGGTGGCCCTGCCCCGCCTGGGCATCGAGGTCCGCCTGGTCGAGGGCGACGATCCGGAGGCCTTCGAGGCGGCCATCGATCCCCGCACGAAGGCCCTCTACGTCGAGACGATCGGGAATCCCCGGTTCAACGTGCCGGACCTGCCGGCCCTGGCCCGGGTCGCCCGGGATCACGGGATCCCGCTGGTGGTGGACAACACCTTCGGGGCGGCGGGCTACCTGTGCCGGCCCATCGAACACGGCGCCGACATCGTCACCGCGTCGGCGACGAAGTGGATCGGGGGCCACGGGAACTCCCTGGGGGGAGTCATCGTGGACTCGGGGCGATTCGACTGGCGCAACGGGCGCTTCCCGGCCTTCACGGAACCGTCCCCGGGCTACCACGGGCTGCGGTTCGCCGAGGCCTTCGGGCCCGACAGCCCCGTGGGCAACCTGGCCTTCCTGATCCGGGCCCGGGTCGAGGGGCTCCGGGACCTGGGGCCCGCCCTGAGCCCCTTCAACGCGTTCCTGCTGCTCCAGGGCCTCGAGACGTTGTCGCTGCGGGTCCAGCGGCAGTGCGACAACGCCCTGGCATTGGCCCGGTGGCTTCAGGGGCGGCCCGAGGTGGCCTGGGTGTCCTATCCCGGCCTGCTGGAGCATCCCTGGCACTCCCGGGCGGCCCGGATCCTGCGCAACGGCTTCGGGGCCGTGCTGTCCTTCGGCATCCGGGGGGGGCTCGAGGCGGGGCGGCGGTTCATCGACTCGGTGCGACTGGCGTCCCATGTGGCGAACGTCGGGGACGCCCGGACGCTGGTCATCCATCCGGCCTCGACCACCCACCAGCAGTTGTCGCCAGAGGAGCGCGAGACGGCGGGGGTCTCCGACGACCACGTCCGGGTGGCGGTGGGGCTGGAGCACATCGACGACATCCGGGAGGACTTCGAGGAGGCCCTGGCGGCGGCGTCGGAGGGGGCACGATGATCTCTCCGGAGACCCGCATCCTGGACCTTCCCGGCGAGCGGTTGCTGGAATCGGGCGAAACGCTTCCCGGAGTGCGGGTGGCCTTCCGCACCTGGGGGAGGCTCGACGTCCATGGAACCAACGGGGTGGCGGTCTGCCATGCCCTGACGGGATCGGCCGACGCCGACGACTGGTGGAGCGGGATGTTCGGCCCCGGCAGGGCCCTGGACCCGGACCGGGACTTCATCGTCTGCCAGAACATCCTGGGGTCCTGTTACGGGACCACGGGACCCGCATCCCCGGTACCCGGGACGGATCGCTGGTACGGCCCGGACTTCCCCGGAGTGACGGTCCGGGACATGGTGGCGCTGCAGGCCGAGGTGCTGGATCGCCTGGGGGTCCGCCGGGTGGCGATGGTGATCGGAGGTTCCCTGGGGGGGATGCAGGCGCTGGAGTGGGCGGCGATGTACCCCGACCGGGTCTCGGCCGCCGTGCCCATCGCCACCTCGGCGGCCCACTCGGCCTGGTGCATCGCCTGGTCCGAGGCCCAGCGTCAGGCCATCCGGGCCGACCCGGACTGGAAGGAGGGACGCTATTCCCGGGACCGCGGCCCCGAAGCGGGGCTGGCCGCCGCCCGCATGGTCGCGATGTGCACCTACCGGACCCGGGAATCCTTCCAGGCCCGCTTCGGGCGGCGGTTCCAGGGGGACGACGGACTGTTCGCGGTGGAGTCCTACCTGCGATACCAGGGGAGGAAACTGGTCCGGCGCTTCGATGCCAACACCTACGTGACCCTGACCCGGGCGATGGACTCCCACGACCTGGGCCGGGGACGGGGGGGCGTCGGGGAGGCCCTGGCGGGGATCCGGGCGGCCACCCTGGTGGTCGCCATCGACAGCGACGTGCTGTACCCGCCCGTGGAGCAGCGGGAACTGGCGAGCGGCATCCCCGGGGCCCGGCTCGCGACGCTCCATTCCCCGGACGGCCATGACGGGTTCCTGATCCAGACGGAGGAACTGGGCGGGATGGTGCGGGAGTTCCGGGACCGGGAGGACCGGGACGGGAGGAGGGCGGGACGATGAACGGCAACCATGTCCGGGTGATGAAGTTCGGGGGGACCTCGGTGGGATCCCCCGATCGCCTGGAGCGGGTCGTGGAGATCGTGGCGGACGCCTGGCAGGAGGGGCCCCTGGTGGTGGTCGTGTCGGCGATGCAGCACTCGACCGACCGGCTGATCGAGGCGGCCGACCTGGCGGTCGCGGGACGCCTGGAGGAGGCCGAGAGGGTGCTGGACGAACTGATGGACCTGACGACCACCAACGGGCTGGTGGGGATCCGGGCCATCGAGGAACGGGTCGGTGCCCGGGGAGAGCGGGTGTCCCTGGTGCCGCCGGTGAGGGAGCGGTTCACGGAACTGCGGCAACTGCTCTACGGGGTGTCCCTGCTCCGGGAGCGGACGCCCCAGACGCTGGACCTGGTGCTGTCCTTCGGGGAGCGCCTGAGCGCGGCGGTTCTGGCGGCCCTGCTGAAGGCCCGGGGGCTCCCGGCCCGGATGGTGGACTCCCGGGAGTGGCTGGTGACCGACGACGGGTTCGGGGCGGCCCGGGTCGAGTGCGAGGAGAGCGAGGCCCGGCTGCTGCGCATGGCGGCCGGGTGGGAGGACGTGCTGCCGGTGGTGACGGGCTTCATCGGGGCCACCCGGGACGGGCGGACGACCACGCTGGGGCGCAACGGATCGGACTACACGGCGACATTGCTGGCGAAGTTCCTGGGTGCGCGGGAGGTGGTCGTCTGGACCGACGTGTCCGGCGTGATGACCGCCGACCCGGGGATCGTGAAGGACGCCTACCCCCTGTCCCACCTGTCCTACATGGAGGCCCTGGAACTGGTGGATTTCGGCGCCAGCATGTTCCACCCGCGGACGCTGATCCCGCTGATCGAAACGGGCATCCCGATGCGCATCCGGAACACGATGGTTCCGGGGGACCCGGGAACGCTGATCGATGCCCGGGGCGCCAGCGACCGGTCGGCGGCCACGTCGGTGACGAGCCTGGAAAACCTGGCCCTGCTGGGGGTCCAGGTCCGCCGGATCGCCAAGCAGGCCCCGGTGGGGGGCCGGCTGCTCCGGGCCATGGAGGGCGCCGGGCTGACGATCTGGATGTCCAGCCAGTCGGCCCACGGACAGGCCTTCGCGGTGGTGGTACCGGCGGGCGAGCAGGCCCGGGCCCGGGAGGTGATCGAGGAGGAACTGGCGCTGGAACTGGGTCGGGGCGAGGTGGAGTCGGTCGCCGTGCGGTCCCCGGTCACGCTGCTGACGCTGGTGGCCGAGGCGATGGGGCAGACCGTCGGCGTGGCGGGGCGGTTCTTCCATGCCCTGGGGGGCGTCGGGGTCAACATCCGCGCCGCTGCCCAGGGGGCCAGTTCCCGGTCCATCTCCTGCGTGATCGACGCCGAGGACACCCAGGTGGCCGTCCGGACGGTCCACGCGGCCTTCAACCTGGCCCACCAGCAGGTGTCCCTGCTGGTGCTGGGGAAGGGCACGGTCGGCGGGCACCTGCTGGCGCAGATCGCCTCGGAACGGTCCACGCTGGCCGAGCGCCACGACGCGGACCTGGACGTGGTGGGGGTCGCGGGCCGCCGGGGCGTGGCCTTTGACCCGGAGGGCCTGGACCTGGAACGCTGGGAGGAGAGGATGGTTCCCTGGCCCGTGGAGGGGGCACCGGACCTTCGGCCGCTGCTCGACCGGCTCCGGAGATTGCCGGTGCCGGTGCTGGTGGACTGCACGGCGGCCGACGGGATGGAGGCGATCTACGAGGAGGCCTTCGAGCGGGGCATCCACGTGGTGGCCGCGAACAAGAAGCCCCTGACGATCCCCTGGGAGGCCCGGGAGCGGATGATGGAATCGGCCCGGCGCAACCACCGCTTCTACCACTACGAGACGACCGTGGGGGCGAGCCTGCCGGTGATCGACACGCTGAAGAACCTGGTCCGCACCGGCGATCGGGTCCGGCGGATCGAGGGGTCCTTTTCGGGAACCCTGGGCTTCGTGGTCCACGAGGTGATGGCGGGACGGCGGCTGTCCGAGGCGGTGCGGCAGGCCCGGGACCTGGGATACACGGAGCCGAATCCCGCCGAGGACCTGTCGGGCATGGACGTGGCCCGCAAGGCGCTGATCCTGGCCCGGGAACTGGGGCTGCCCCTGTCCCTGGCGGACGTGCGGGTGGCGCCGCTGGTGGACCTGGACCTGGAACCCGGTGCGGGAGTGGAGGCGTTCTTCGAGGCCCTCGAGGGGGCCGACGAGACCTTCGGCCGATGGCGCGACGGCGTGACGGCCGAGGGGAAGGTGATCCGCTACCTGGCCCGCATCGATCCGGATCCGGGATCGGGGAAGCCGGTGGTGACGGTGGGACCGATGGCGGTGGCACCGGACCATCCCTCCACGCGGCTCCGGGGGACCGAGGCCTTCGTGGCCTTCACGACGGACCGGTTCCAGGAACACCCGCTGCTGGTCCAGGGGTCCGGGGCGGGCGGAGCCGTGACCGCCGCCGGCGTCCTGGCCGACATCCTGAAGGTCTCGATGACCCTCCGGGGCCGCTGATCCGGAACCCCGGAGGCCCGGGCGGACTCCCGGTGGAACGGGGTGACGGGAGGCACGGCGCCGCGATATCCTCCCGGAGGGCCGGGAACCGGCGATCCCGAGGGGAGGCGGTCGGGATGGACGAGAGGCGCACGTCGTTCTTCACGGTGGTCCCCGTGCTGCTGGACGGTGGGGAGGTCCCCCGGCGGAAGGCCCTGGAGGCCATCCTGGGGGCCGTCGAGGCCTTCGATCGCGGCGACCAG
This sequence comes from Myxococcota bacterium, assembly GCA_017994695.1. GTDB lineage: Bacteria > Myxococcota_A > UBA9042 > DTJE01 > DTJE01 > JAGOKF01. The sequence continues at coordinate 22,462 of JAGOKF010000036.1, forward strand.
GGCCCCGGCACTCCCGCCGCGGACCCGGTCCTGGCGGTGCTGCGGTCCCAGTACCGACTGATGCCGGTGCTCCGGGGGCGCCTGAAGGGGGTGCTGGCCGAGGCGGGCACCCGCTGGGTCGGACCGGTCCTGCGGCGCCTCCAGACCTGCAAGGGACGGGACCTGCGACTGGTGCTGGACTTCGCGAAGGTGCTGGCGCTGCCGGACCTGCTGCCCGGACTGGAGCAGGTGATCGAGGGGGAGGACCGCTTCGGGGCGGTGCTGGCATTGCAGGCCGCGGGGGCCGTGGACGATCGGCGGGCCACGGTGCTGCTGACGAAGGCCCTGGAACGGGAGGACCTGCGCTGGACGGCCGTGGCGATGCTGAGGCGCCGCGGGATTCCCGAAACGATGGGCGTGCTGGCCCGTCACCTCCAGGACCCGTCCCCGGAAGTCCGCCTGGAGACGATCGGCGCCCTGGCGGGGTTCCAGGATCGGCGGCTGATTCCCTACCTGGCGCGGGTGGCCCGGGAGGACGGGGTGCCCCGGGTCCGGCAGGCCGCCGCGGCCGGGGCCGCCTCCCTGGCCCTGGAACTGGGAGTCCCCCTGCCCCCGGAGGACCTGCAGCCGGCGGTTCAGGCCGGCGGGGAACAGGGTCCACTGGACCGCTGGCTGGCCGAGGCCCGGCGCCAGGGGGCATCGGACCTGCACCTGGTGCCGGGATCGCCTCCGGCCTTCCGGATTCACGGGGAACTGCGGGAGATCCAGGGACCTCCGCTGACGGAGGCCGAGTGCCGGGACCTGGTGATGTCGGTGGTGCCGGAATCCCTCCGGGAGGAGGTGGTCCGCGCGATGGGCGGCGACTTCAGCCATGACCTTCCCGGGGTCGGCCGCCACCGGGTCAACGTCTTCCAGGAGCGTCGGGGATGGTCCGCGGTGTTCCGCCTGGTGCCCACCCGGCCGCCCCATGTCCGGGAACTGGGCCTGCCGCCCCAGGTCCGGGAGGCGGCGGGACTGACCCAGGGCCTGGTGCTGGTCACCGGGCGCAGCGGCAGCGGAAAGACCAGCACGCTGGCAGCCCTGGTCGATCGGATCAACGAGGCCCGGCCCTGCCACGTGGTGATGCTCGAGGACCCCATCGAGTACGTCCACGAGCGGAAGCGGGCCCTGGTGAACCAGCGGGAGATCGGCCGCCACTCGGCCTCCTTCCCGGCGGCCCTCCGGGCGGCCCTCCGGGAGGACCCGGACGTGATCGTGGTGGGGGAGATGCGGGACCTGCTGACGATGCGGATGGCCATCGAGGCCGCCGAGACGGGGCACCTGGTCCTGGCGACGCTGCACACGCCCACGGCCGTGGGTGCGATCCAGCGCCTGATCGAGTCCTTCCCGGCCTCGGAGCAGGCCCAGGTCCGGCTGATGCTGGCGGACTCCCTGCGGCTGGTGGTGGCCCAGATGCTGGTCCGGCGGCGCAGCGGCAGCGGCCGGGTGGGGGTCTTCGAGGTGCTGCCCGTCACGATGGCGGTGTCGGCCCTGATCCGGGAGAACAAACTGGCCCAGTTGCTGGCCCAGATGCAGGTGGGCCGCGGCGAGGGCTTCCGGCCGATGGACGTCGCCCTCGCGGAGCGGGTCCGCACCGGGGACATCTCGCTGGAGGACGCGGTGAGCCGCGCCCAGAATCCCGAGGTCCTCCGGGCGGCAGTCGGGGGGGTGCAGCCATGACCTGGGACCTGGACCGCCTGCTGGAGATCGCGGTGGAGCAGGGGGCGTCGGACCTCCATCTCTGCGCGGGCCATCCCCCGATCCTGAGGCTCCTGGGCGAGATGGTGCCGCTGCACCTCCAGGCACTGGGAGAGGAGGACCTGGAGGGAATGCTGGAACGGTCCCTGCCCGGGGACCTGGTGGCCCGGTTCCGGGCGACGGGGGATCTGGATTTCGCATACGCCGTCGAGGGCCTGGGCCGCTTCCGGGGCAACCTCTTCCGGCAGGAGCGGGGCGCCGGGGCGGTCTTCCGCCACGTCCCGACCCTGTCGCTGTCGTTCCAGGACCTGTCGCTGCCGCCCCAGGTCTCCCGCCTGGTGGAATATCCCGACGGGCTGGTGCTCATCACCGGGCCGACGGGATCCGGCAAGAGCACCACGCTGGCGGCGCTGATCGACCACCTGAACCGGAACCGACGGATCCACATCCTGACCATCGAGGACCCCATCGAGCACGTCCACGAAAACCGCCTGGCGCGGATCTCCCAGCGGGAGATCGGGTCCTCGGCGGTGTCCTTCGCCGAGGCCCTCCGCCTGGCCCTCCGGGAGGACCCGGACGTGATCCTGGTGGGGGAACTCCGGGACCTGGAAACCATCCAGATGGCCCTCCAGGCCGCCGAGACGGGGGTGCTGGTCCTGGCGACCCTGCACACCAACAGCGCCTCCCGGAGCGTGGACCGCCTGGTCAACGTCTTTCCCAGCCAGGACCAGGAGATGGTCCGGAGCGTGCTGGCGGGGGTGCTCCGGGGCATCCTGGCCCAGCAGTTGCTGCCGCGGCGGTCCGGCGGCCGGGTCCCGGCCATCGAACTGCTGTTCTGGACCCAGGGACTGCCGGCGATGATCCGGGACGGCAAGCCCCACCTGATCGAGACGGCCATCAAGACCGGGCGGCGCCTGGGCATGGTGGCGATGGACGACAGCCTGCTGGACCTGGTGCGTCGCCGGGAGGTCGAGCCTCGCGACGCCCTGGACCGGGCCCTCGACAAGGGGATGTTCCGCAAGGCCCTGGCGGCGGAACTGGGCATCCGGGACCTGCCCGGGGGTTGACCGGCCGCGTCAGGGCTCGAAGCGCAGGACGCCGCCCTCGATCAGGTCCTGGTGCCGCAGGACCCCGCCGGACACCTCGACGCCGTTCCACGTGACCCGGCTCCATCCCGGCCCGGTCGTCGCCCCGGGGGCCTCCACGACCAGGGTCCCGCCGCCGGGCAGGTCCACCTCGCACCGGGGGAACAGGGGGCTGCCGATCCAGTACCGGTCGTCGCCGGGCATCGGGAAGAAGCCCAGGGCCGCGAAGACGTACCAGGCGGCCATCGTCCCGGCGTCGTCGTTCCCCGGGATGCCGTCGTCCCGGTTCGTGTAGAGGGTCCGGGCCGCCCAGTGGACCCAGGCGGCCGCCCGGTCGGGACGCCCGGCGGCGTGGAACAGGAAGGCGGCGTGGAGGTCGGGCTCGTTGCCGTGCCAGTAGTAGCGGGGGTGGTTGCCGAACCACCAGAGAGGGTCGTCGTTCTCCTTGGAAAAGACCTCCTCGTGCTCCCGCCGTCCCTGCTCGAAGAAGGTCTCCAGCCGATCCGCCATCGTCCCGGCCCCGCCGATCACCTCCCGGAGCCCCTCGGGATCCTGGGGGACCAGCCAGAGGTACTGCCAGGGAGTGCCCTCGGTGTAGGGCCGGTTCTGGAAGGTCATCGGGTCCGTCGGGTCCGCAATCTGCACGAAGGTGCCGTCGGCCTTCCTCGGGGCGAAGAAGCCCTGGGTGTGGTCGAAGAGGTTGCGCCAGTGGCCCGACCGGGACTCGTAGAGGGCCGCCTCGCCGGTCTTCCCGAGGGCCCGGGCCAGGCGGGCCATCGCCGCGTCGGCGACGGCGAATTCCAGCGTCCGGGCGACCGACTGGTTCTGGCGGTCCACTGGCACGTAGCCCAGGCGCACGTAGTCCTCGATGCCCACCCGTCCGGCGTAGGGATGACCGGGCGGCGGCGGCTCGTTGGCGATGGCCACCATCGCCCGCCAGGCCTCCTCGACGTCGAAGTCCCGGATCCCCTTGAGCCAGGTCTCCGCCACGACCATGTCCGCCGGGGACCCGATCATCACGTTCGTGTAGTAGGGGCCCAGGGGCCATTTCGGCAGGAAGCCGCCCTCCCGGGCCATCTGGACCAGGGATCGGACCAGGTCCGCCTGGCGGGACGGCTGCAGGATCACCAGCAGGGAGTGGAGGCCCCGGTACGTGTCCCAGAGACTGAAGTTCGTGTGGTAGACGAATCCCGGGTCCCCGTGGACCTGGCCGTCCAGGCCGAGGTAGCGCCCGTCCCGGTCCTGGAAGCGGTTCGGCATCAGGTGGGCGTGGTAGATCGCCGTCGCGAGGACCTCCTGGTCCTGGTCGGTGCCCCCCTCGCAGCGCACGCGGCGAAGCACGTCCTCCCAGGCCTCCCGGGATCTGCGCAGGGCGCCGTCGAAGCCTCCCTCCGGGAGATCGTCCAGGTTGTTGGCCGCCCCCGCCAGGTCCACGAAGGAGAGGGCGACGTCCACCTCGACGGCCTCCCCGGGGGCCAGGTCCCAGGTGAACCACGCGCCGATGTCGGGCCCGTCCCGGACCGCGACTCCCGGCTGCCGATCCCTCCCCTTCCAGGTGCCGACGCGGTCGGGGGGCCTGCGGAAGCGCACGGCCAGGTGATGGGGGATGGGCCCTCCGGCCCGGGTGAACTCCCCGACGTTCCAGGCGCTGATCCGGACCCCGGAGACGGGATCCGGGATTTCCAGGTGCCCGTCGGTGATCATGCCCGTCGAGAGGGTATGGGCGACGTCGATGCGCAGGGTCAGGGCCGTCGGGGCATTGCCGGCCGGCCAGGAATAGCGGTGCACCGCCGCCAGTTCGGTGGCCGTCAACTCGACCAGCACCCCGTCGGCCAGGGTCACCTGGAAGTGGCCGGCGCTGCCCCGGAGGCTGTCCCGGTCGAATCCCTGTCCCTGGTCCAGGGGCGGCCCGGCATCGACCTCCCCCCGGAAGGGCAAGAAGCCCACCGCCCCGAGGTCCGGGATGCCGGTGCCGTGGAGGTGGCTGTGACTGAACCCCAGGATGTGGTGGTCCGCGATGTTGAAGCCGCTGCAATGGTCCGGCGGCAACTGGTAGTCGTCCCGGCCGTCGGGGCCCGCCTGGATCTGGCCGAAGGGGGCCTGGGCCCCCACGAAGGCGCTTCCCGCGAACCAGCCCCGCCCTCCGGTGCCGATCCGCGTGTTGACCCGCGACGCGACTTCAGCCGAGTCGGTGGACACGTCCCCGGGGACGTCGGCCGGCAATTCCTGGTCCTGCACCGCGTCGGGGAGGGACGTCCGGTCGTCGGCCCCCGATCCCGTCGAGGTGCAGCCCGCCAGGGCCAGAGCGCATCCGATCACCCCCCATGTCCTCCATCCCGGTTTCATCGAACCCTCCGATTCGAGCCGGCCCGATGCTATGCTGAACGGCGGGTCGATGTCCTGGGGGAATCCACGGGGGCACTGCGAATGACTCGCCGGGATGCGCGGCCACGCCTGACGGTCGTGGGACCGATCTTCTTCGAGGTCTTCCTGCCGGGACGGGATCCCTGGCCCCCGCCCGGGGAGGAGCGCTACGTCGGGGCGATCCCCACGGGTTTCGGCGGGGCGATCAATGCGGCCAGCGTGGCCGCGGCGCTGGGGATCCGGGTCACCCTGGTCCATCCCTTCGGGGGCGGTCCCTCCGAGGAGGCGGCCCGGGGCCTCCTGAAGCGCCTGGGAGTGAGGGAGGTCCTCTGGCCGAGCCGCCCGGACCCCTTCGTGACGCTGGTGATTCCCGGGGCGGACCGGTCGTTCCTGAGCGCCGGGGACGACGAGTGCCTGGGCGCCTGTCCCCGGATTCCCCCGGCCCCCTGGGTCCTGGTCGGCGGCGTCAAGGAGGCCCTCCGGAACCTGGACCGGGTCCGGGAGGTCCGGGCCCGGGGCGCCCGGGTCTGCACGACGGGTTGCTGGTCCCTGCCGGACCTGGATCGCCTGGGGACCCTGACGGGCTGTCCCTTCGACCTGCTGGTGCTGAATCGACGGGAGGCGGAGCGGGCGACGGGCCGGACGGGCCGGGATGCCGTCGAGGCCCTCCTGGAACGGGCTGCCCGGGAGGTCGTGGTGACCGACGGTTCCGCCGGGGCCCGGGGGTTCCTGGAGGGCCGGTGGGTGGAGGCCGGGGCGGTGCCGGTCCCGGTGCTGGACCCCACGGGTGCGGGGGACGCCTTCACGGCGGCCCTGCTGGCCGGACGACTGCGCGGCCGGGGGGCCGAAGAGGCGATGGGGCTGGCGGCCCAGGTCGCGGCCCGGGTGGTGGGGATCCGGGGCGGATGCGTCACCGACCCGTCCCTGCTGGCGGGGCTCTGATCGCGGGTCAGGCCGTTTCGGGGCGGACCGTCCGGAGACGGTGCAGCACGTCCTCGCCCTGGAGGACCGGGCCGTGGCCCGGGAAGACCGTCCGGACCGGCAGGCGCAGCAGGCGTTCCCGGCTCTCCTGATACTGTTCCGGGTCGATCACCACCGGGTTCCACTCGCCGCCCAGGAAGTTGCGCACCGTGTCCCCGGTGACCAGGAATCCCGCCTTCCGGTGAAGCAGGCAGGCCGAATCGTCCGAGTGGCCCGGGGTGGGGACGACCTCCCATCCCGGAAGGTCCGGGATCGGCCCCTCGGCCGGGAGGGGTTCCACGGGGGCCTGGAAGGGATTCCGCTGGTGGGTCAGGCCCCGCTGGCGGATCCAATCGAGGTCCTGGGCGGTCAGCAGCGGGAGGCCCTGGTAGAGCCATCCGGCCAGCAGGTCCTTCAGGTGGGGGGCGTGGGGGTATCGCAGGGGCGGGCCGCCCTCGAAGGCCTCGAAGGCCCGGGCCTGGACCCGGATCGGGCAGCCCAGTCGCAGAGCCAGGGCGTCGGCGCCCATCAGGTGGTCGAAGTGGAGGTGGGACAGGACGATGCCAGCGACCCGGGCCCCGGCCCTCCGGGCCCACCGGACGGCCTCGGCGACGTCGCCCACATCCTGGGAGGACCCCATGTCCACCACCACCAGGTGGTCCTCGGCCCGCACCAGGTAGGTGACCCCGTAGCGTCCCGGCAGGGCCATCACGGCGGTCCCCGGTCCGGCATGGACCCGGGCCCGGGCGATGCCGGCGGGAGCGAGCCACCGGGCGATGGAAGGGGTCTTTTCCGGAATCGGCCGGTCCGGGACGATCCACATGGGCCTTCTCCCCTGGGTCCCGGGACATTCTAACGCAGCGCGTCAGCAAGGGCCAGCGGCCGGACGACCGGTTCGGGACGGAGCGCCTGCGGGATCAGGGGATCGCCGTGTAGTGGATGTCCTGGGGGTGCAGGAGCCGCTCGCTGACGGTGTAGAAGCCCGTACCGTTGGCATCGAAGGCCAGGGCCTCCCCCTGGGTCTCGTCGTAGGGGTCCTCCAGGAAGCCGGGGAGGTCGCAGGAACCGGTCGCCAGCATGTCCGCGACGGACTGCCCCGGTTCCCGGCGGAACAGGCCCCCGCCGAAGTATCCCCGGACGGCCAGCAGCAGCCCGTCGGGGGACATGTCGGCCGCCGTCGCGGCGGCGAAGGGGAACCGGGCGACCGGGTCCAGCACGATGGCCGCGGCCGGCACCGCGGGGACATCCGCCGCCGGGGCGGGCAGACGGAACACCTGCGTCGTCTCCAGGACGGTTTCCTTCACCACGAAGTACAGGTCGCCCGTCCACGGGTCGACGAAGAGCGACTCGCAGTCGTGGGGGCCGTCGGGATAGGACACGTCGATCCGGCGGACGTCGGTGATGGCGGCTCCGTCGATGACCGACGGCTCCGGGAACACGTACACCGACAGGACGGTCCGGCTCCCGGCGTTGTCGCCCGTGTCAGCCAGGAACAGGGCGTCCCGGTCCGTCCCGGCGAAGGGCCCGATGGCAATGTCCTCGCAGTCCGTCACGCGGACGCCTTCCAGGGGAAAGGCCGTGACCTCCGTGGCGGCATCCGGTCCTGGCACGGCCTCGCCATCGGGGCGGTCCGGCAGGCGGATGGCGAAGACGCGGGCGGAATCGCCCGAGTCGTTGTGGGACCACAGGATGCCCCGATGGACCCGGCTGGCCGCCAGCCCCGAGGCCTCGGCCAGCCCGGTGCCGTCCAGGTTGCCGACCACCACGGGAAACGGCCAGGGCGGGCAGGACTCCGGGACCTCCGAGGCGGGGTCCGCCGAGTCGTCCGGACCGGCCTCCCTTCCGGAGTCGGAATCCCGGTCGGCGAGGTCCCCTTCGTCGGGGCCCGCCGGATCGCCGGCGTCGATATCTCCCGGAATGTCCATCCAGGGATTCTGCGCCGGGTCCGCGTCGAGGGTTCCTGGGTCGGTCCCCCAGGGGTCCTGCGGGACGTCCTGATGCAAGTCCCCCGGCAGGTCGGGTCCGACCCGGCCCGGGTCCTCGTGCCATGCGTCTCTGGGCGCGGGGCGGCCAGCGCATCCCGACGCCAGGGCCAGGGCCAGCGCGAGGACGGCGCCGCGTCGTCCGGAAGGAATGGGATGTTCCAGGATGTCCCCCGATGCGAACGTCGGGCCGATTCTAGCGCGACTTCCGGCCTTGGACCGCCCCGGCAAAGGGCCGCGGGATGTGGAAGAGCCGCGGAGTCGGATGCCCGGGGTTCCCGGACGGGGCGGGGGCGCTACAATGCGGCGGTCCGGAAGGGGGAGTCCATGAGGCGGGGCGTCGGGGGAATCGGGTGGTGCTGGTTGCTGGCGGCGGCCGCGGGATGCGGCGGATCGCCGGAAGGGTCCTTCGACTGGCAGGCCTTCCTGGAACCTCCGAGGGACGTGCGCCCCTGGGTGCGATGGTGGTGGCCCGGCAACGACGTGTCCCCGACGGAACTGCGCCGGGAGGTGGGACTGCTGGCCCAGGCGGGTTTCGGCGGGGCGGAGATCCAGGCCTTCGATGCGGCCCTGGCCCCCGGGGTGCCGGAGGATCGGCTCCTGCGCCGGCGGTCGGTCGGGAGCCCGGAATTCCTGGAACACCTCCAGGTGGCGGCCGAGGCGGCCCGGGAGGCGGGGATCTCCCTGGACCTGACCGCGGGGGCCGGGTGGCCCCTGGGCGGGCCCTTCGTGTCGGTGGAACGGTCCATGCGCACGCTGATCCACCGGGAGGATGCCGCCCGGGGACCAGCCACGCTGTCCCTCGTGCTCGACGGGCCTGACAAGGGCCCCTTCTACGAGGTGGCGGAACTGGCCGCGGGCCTGGGGGAACCCCTGGCCCGCTACCTGCCGGAACGGGCCTCCCTGGTGTCCGTGATCGGGGCCCGGGTCGTGGACGACCAGCGGGACCCCGACGTCTTCGTGCTGACGGACCAGGTGCGGCTGGACCCGGCATCGATCCGCCTGCTGACCGACCGGGTGGGGCAGGACCGGCGGCTGGTCTGGGAGGTACCCGAGGGAGACTGGCGCATCGTGTCCATCTGGGAGATGCCCGACGGCGAAGAGGTCAGCCTGGCGGCCTACCCGGGGGAGTCCTTCGTGGCGGACCACCTGGACGGCCAGGCGATGCGGGATGCCCTGGAGGCCTTCCTGGGCGGGCAGGAGGCCTCCCTCCGGGGGCCTCCGTGGCGCGGCCTCTTCACGGACTCCTTCGAACTGGAGTGCGAGCGGCACTGGGCGAGGGACTTCCTGGCGAAGTTCCGGGAACTGCGGGGCTACGACCTGGAGCCGTGGCTGCCCGTGGTGCTGGTCCCCGGCGCCGACAACCACCTGTTCGACGGCGCGGCGATCGCCACGGCGGCGCCTTTCGCCTACGGCAGCGACGACGACCGGGTGCGCTGGGACTACGCCCGCACGGTGTCGGACCTGTTCCTGGAGCGGGGCCTGGGGGCCCTGAGCGACTGGGCCGCCGCCCGGGGCTTCACCCACCGGGCCCAGGCCTACGGGGTCCACGTGGATCCCCTCGAGGCGGCCCAGGTCGTGCACATCCCCGAGGCGGAGCAACTGTATGCCGGGGGAATGGACGTCTTCGTGAAGGCGGTCTCCTCCGGGGCTCACCAGTACGGCCGGAACCTGGTGGGTGCCGAGGCCCTGGTGTGGTCCGGCCGGGACCTGATGACGACGCCGCTGAAGGCCAAGGCGGCCCTGGACAAGCTCTTCCTGGCCGGGGTCAACGCCGTCACGCTCCACGGCTTCCCGTATCGCACCGGCGAGGCTTCCTACGGGCCCCTGGACTGGCACCCCTTCTGTTCCCCCTTCGGGGGATCGGGCACCTACTCGGGTCATGTCGGGGAGGCGGACCCGTTCTGGACGGCCTGGCCCGACCTGACCCGCTATGCCGGCCGGATCCAGGGGGCGATGCGCCTGGGCGTCCCGGCCGCGGACCTGCTGGTGCTCCATCCCTGGCTCGAGGTGTCGGCGTCCCTGGTGAACCTGGATCCCGACGGGGAACCCCTGGTCCAGGGCCGGTTCGACGGCGAGCCGGAACAGGCCGGGAACCAGGGCCTGCTGGAAACGGTCCAGGGCCTCTTCGGCGGGCTGTCGCTGCCGCCCTCGGCCCGCTGGATCCAGGCCATGCGGCCGGTGCTCCGGGACCTCGAGGAGCAGGGATACTCCTGGGAATTCGTCCACGGGGCCGGGGTCCTGGAGGCGAAGGCGGACCTGGTGTCGGGATTCGTGATCGGGGAGCGGCGGTTCAAGGCGCTGGTGGTCCCCGAGGTCCCGGCGCTGGACCCCGAGGTGGCCGAGGCCCTGGCCGCCCTGGCGGGCCAGGGGGTCCGGGTGATCTTCCTGGGGGCCGTCCCGGACCGCCAGCCGGGGTATTTCGGCCGGGAGGCCGGCGATGCTAGGGTCGCGGCGGCGATCGCCAGTTCAAGGGAGTCCCGGGGGGCGGTCTTCGGGGACCTGGACCGGGCGGGAGCGGTGATTCGGTCGGCGGGGGCCCTGCCGGGGGTCCAGCATGCCGAGGGGCGATCGATCCTCCGCCATGCCCGGCGGCGACTGCCGGGGGACGAGCGGGTGGTGCTGCTCTGGAATCCCTCCAGGATGTCCCTGGAGGCGCGCTTCACCCTGGACGGGGGCTGCCGGGGGCCCATCCTGGCCGACCCGATGCAGGGCACCTGGGCCCCGGCCGACCCCGATGACGAAGGGAGGATCGGGATCGTGCTGGCGCCGTGGGAGACGCGCCTGCTGCTGTGCGGCGCCCGGACCCCCGCCGACCAGGGAGTCCCCGTGCCGATCGCCCCGGCCTCCGTGGCCGGGGGGAAGGACCTGCCGCTGGAGGACTGGAGGCTCCTGGTCCGGGGGGACGACGTGCCCGGCGGGTCCGTGGAGCGGGTCTTCCAGGCCCTGGGGGACTGGCGGGACCAGCAGGAACTGCGGGATGCGGGAAGCCCCGGGATCTACCGGACGACCTTCACGCTGACCGACGAGGAGGCCGCGGGCACGGTCCGGCTGGACCTGGGATGGCTGTGGGGCATGGCCGACGTGACCGTGAACGGAGTCGAGGCGGGGCGGGTCCTGGTGCCTCCGTTCGTGGCGGATTTGACGGGGCGCGTCCGGGCCGGGTCCAACGACCTGGCGGTGACCGTGACCCCGCCGTTGCGCAACCGCATGCTGGCCCTGGGGGACCGGGGCGAGGCCTGGGCCCGGCAGTTCCGGGGCAAGGGTTCGACCCGGGTCGCCGCGGGCCTGATCGGGCCGGTCCGGCTGCGGCTGGGGGCCCGGTAGGGTCGGCATCCGATCCGGCAGGGATACGGGGCCTTCCCGGGAGGTTCGGGATGAGGGGTTCCTGGCTGGTGCTGGCCTGTCTGCTGTGGGCGGGGTGTTCCGGGGGCCTGACCGTCTCCCGGTCCTGCGAGGACCGGATCCGGGCCTGCCTGGCCACCTGCCCCGCGTCCACGCTGGACCGGAACGAGGAGGGGCCCCGGGCGATCCCGGCCGACACCCGGACCGACTGCGAGCGGCGCTGCCAGAGGACGTGCCTGCCATGACGGACCAGGACACTCTGCCAGGGCACCTCTGGGACGTCCCCGCCGAGGGGGAGGAGATCCTGGAGGCCGTGCTCCGGGGCGCCGCGAAACTGCTGGGATGCTCGTCGGCCAGCCTGATCTTCCTGGACCAGGAGGCCCGGGTCCTGCGGGTCCGGGTGGGGATCACGGCGGTGTCGAACCCGTCGCTGGCCGAGGTCGAGTCCCTGCTGGGGTCCATCCGGACGATCTCCCGGCCCATGGAGTCGGTCCGGAACAGCCTGCTGTACGTGGCCTGGCGGGACCGGGTCGCGGTGGAGTGCTCCAGCCTGACCGAGATGGCCGGTGGGGCCTTCCCGGCGCCGGTGCTCCGGATGGTGGACCGCCTGCTGGGGGACCACCGGTTCGTCGCGGTGCCGGTCATCGCGGGGGATCATCCCGTGGGGCTGGTGCTGTTCGAAAAGAGCGGCGCCCGCCCCTTCAGTCCCCAGCAGCGGGAGGTGATGGTCCGGTACGCCCGGCGCCTGGGGGAGATCGTGCGCCGGGAGCGGGACCCGGAGGCCGCCGCCGATGCCCGGCAGGGGGATGTGCTGCTGCTGGCCGGGCCCCAGGGGCGGATCCTCGGGGGCAACCGGATGGCCCTCTCCCTGGACGAATCGGCCCGCAGGGCCCTGGCCGCACGGGCCTGGAAACGCCTGGAACAACCAGGCGACCGGGGGGAGGAGACCCTGGAGGAAGGGCTGGCCCAGGAGGTCGGGACGGACCGCATCCGGTGGGACCGCCTGCGGATCCGGGGCCAGGAGGCGGCCCTGGTGCGCCTGGAGCGGGCGTCCACGGGGGGACTGAACCCCCGGGACCGGTGGATGCGCCTGGCCCTGGGGGAGCGCCAGGCCACGCTGCTGCTGGGTCCCGACCTGGAGGTCACCTCGTGCAATCCCGACGCCGAGGCCCTCTTCGGGGCGGAGCCCGGGGGGCTGCACGACCGTCCGGTCTGGGATTTCTTCCCCTCCCGGGAGGCCGCCCAGGCCCTGCTGAACCGGCAGATGCTGCTGAACCGGGAACCCCGGGAGGAGGTGGTGACGCTCCGTCGCCTGGACGGAACGCCCTTCACGGGCCGCACGGAGTGGCTGCTGCTGGCCGACGGGGAGGGCCGGACGCTGGGGTTCTTGATGGGCATCCGGGAGACCCTCGAGGAGGAATGGGAGGGGGACGCCGGCGCCTCGCCGGGGATGATCCGACAGGAACGGCTGGTTTCGATGGGGCAGATGGCGGCCCAGATGGCCCACGAGATCCGCAACCCGCTGCTGGCCATCGGGGCGACGCTCCAGGTGCTGTCGCGGGAGGACCGCATCGAGGAGGAGTCCCGGGGGATGCTGACGGCGGCCGCCGCGGAGATCACGCGGCTGGACATGCTGCTGAAGGACTACCTGTCCCTGGCGGTCCGCCACGGGGCGGTCCGGACCCCGGTGGACCTGGTCGAGGTGACCCGGGAGGTGATCTCCCTGTTGCGCCATTCCCCCAAGGCCCAGGACCGGACGCTGGTCCAGGAATCGCCCGAATCCCTGCCGGTGCTGGCGGACCCCGACGGGCTGCGCCACGTCCTGTTCAACCTGGTGCTGAACGCCCTGGAGGCCACGGCACCCGGGGGCCGGGTCCGGGTCCGGGGGGCCCTGGACGGGGAATTCGTATTGCTGGAGGTCGAGGACGACGGCGTGGGCCTGCCCCCGGTGGACCCGGCGTCCCTGTTCGAGCCTTTTGTGACCACCAAGCGCCACGGGACCGGGCTGGGCCTGTCGGTGGTGCGCCAGGTGGTCGAGGCCCACGAGGGCAGGGTGGACCTGGGTCCGGGAGCCGGGAAGGGCACCAGGGCCACGGTGCGGCTGCCCAGGAGGATGTCATGACCAGGAACGCGTTGCCCTCCGGGACGGACTTCCGGGTCCTGGTGGTCGATGACGAGGTGCTGTTCGCCCGGGCGCTGGCCAAGACGATTGCCCGGCACGGCATGGCCTGCGAGGTGGCCCACACGGCCTCGGAGGCCGTGGCCCAGGCATCCCGGGGGCGGTTCGACGCGGTGCTGCTGGACCACAAGCTCCCCGACGGGGACGGGATCCGGCTGGTGCCGGTCCTGCGGGCCCGGATGCCCGACGCGGTGATGCTGGTGATGACGGCCTTCGAGGCCATTCCCAGTGCGATCCAGGCCATCCGGCTCGGGGCCGAGGACTACCTGGTCAAGCAGGCCTCGATGGACCCCCTGGTGAACGCAGTGCTGGAGGTCCGGCGACGGCTGGCGCTGCGGTCGCCAGGTGGCGAGGACGCGGCCGGGGGCCTGCTGGGCCGGAGTCCCGGGATCCGGGCCGCCCGGGAACTGCTGTCCCGGGCCGGGGCGCTGCCCGAGATGACGGTCCTGCTGCTGGGGGAGAGCGGGACGGGCAAGGAGGTGGCGGCCCGGTGGATGCACGAGAGGCACGCGCCCCCCGGGAGTCCCTTCGTGCCGGTGGACTGCGTGGCGATGCCCGCGAGTCTGGCCGAGAGCCTGCTGTTCGGCCACGAGAAAGGGGCCTTCACCGGGGCCGACCGGGCGGCGACGGGGGCCTTCGAGGCGGCGGGCGAGGGGACGGTCTTCCTGGACGAGATCGGGGACATGGACCTGGCCCTCCAGGGGAAACTGCTGCGGGTGCTGGAGTCCCGGGAGTTCACCCGGGTCGGGAGCGTCCGCCGCCTGCCGGTCCGGGCCCGGATCGTCGCCGCGACCCACCGGGACCTCGACCAGATGGTGCGGGAGGGGACCTTCCGGTTCGACCTGTTCCAGCGCCTGGCGGTCTATCCGATCTCCCTGCCGCCCCTGCGGGATCGGGAGCGGGACGTGCTGCTGCTGGCGGAGCATTTCATCGAGGTCACCGCCCGGCGCCTGGGAAGGGTCCCCGAACCCCTGTCCCCGGCGGTGGAGGAGGCTTTGCTGCGCTACGACTTTCCCGGGAACGTGCGGGAACTGAAACACCTGCTGGAACGGGCCCTGATCCTGGGCGACTCGGGCCGGGTCGAACTGCGCCACCTCCCCGAGCGGCTGTGGTCCCCGGCGGGCGACGGCTCCGGAGCGGCGTTTCAGGGAACGGGCGGAAGAACCGGTTCCCAGGACCGTCCCGTGGCGAGTCCGCGGGCGGCCGGTTCCCTGGAGGAGATGGAGCGCAGGGCGATCCTGGAGGCCCTGGACCGGGCCCGAGGGGTGAAGGCCGAGGCGGCCCGCCAACTGGGCATCAGCCGCTTTCGGCTGCTCCGGCGGATGGCCCGCCTGGGCCTCAGGTCCGCCGACCCGGAACCCTGACCCGCCTCCTGCGCCTCTGCCCCCCGGCAGTCACTTCTTGGGCGACCTCGAGGCCGCAGGGGGCATCATGGGGTTACAGTTGAACGGCACGACCCGGTCCAAACCGGGTAGATCCGTTACAGGTCAGCCCGGGCAGATGGGTGACACTTGGAGGCATCGGATGGAGCGAGGAGCCCGGCGATGCCATGGAGGTATCGAAGCATCATGGACGCGCGGATGGAG
>JAGOKF010000124.1 GCA_017994695.1 Myxococcota bacterium
CTTACCCCCGGCTGATTACCCCGGTCCTCGCTCCGCTCGTCCCTTGCCGTGTTCCCCATCTCCTTGAACCTCCTTCCTCGGGGTCATTACCCCAAGTTCGTGTCCAAGGAAACCGGGTGCAGGTCAAGATCATCTCCTTGCGGTTCACGGGGCGTGCCTCCTGTGTCCGGACGGAGCCTATCCCGGAACGCCCGGAGAGGGAAGGATCATTCCCGTCTCGCCAGGGCTCCGTATGCGATCAGCGCGGCGGAGACCACGGCGGTCGCGATGCCGCTCCGGAGCAGGTCGTTCGAGGACGGCGAATGGAGGAGGGTTTCGAGGAAACGGACCCCCATGATCAGCACCATCATGCTGCTCAATTTGACCTTCAGGTCCGCGAGGGAGCAGACGATCAGCCATTCGGGCACGTTGTCCAGGGGCCCCACGAAGAGTTCGTAGAGGCTCAGGCTGAAGATCAGGAGGGTCGTGGCGATCAGGATCGAGTCCACGACCAGGATGAACTGGAACGTCAGATCCGGTTGCCCCTCTTCCAGAGACAGAAGGGAACCGAGCAGCAGGACGGTCTTGATCGCTCCCCAGACAAAGGCGGCCAGGGAGGCGACCAGCAGCGATGCCACGCCGATCAGAATCAGATACCGGACATGTTCCAGAAGCCGTTTCATCGGCGAAATCCTGTCATGCCGGTCCGGGACTGTCAACGAAACCGCCGACCGTGGCAGGCCGTTCCCCGCCGTCCGGGAACGGGCGGATCCCCTCGATCCCGGGACATGCCGGGGACGGGCTGCTACTCGATGCCGGCCTGGATCTTGATGAACTGGGCCCGTTCCCAGACCTCGGGGGCCTCCAGGTGCGACTGGGCCAGGCGGCCCCGGAAGTCGGCGATGCAGGCGAAATGGTGCCGGTCCATGAAGCGGATCAAGCCGTCGGCCATCGCCTGGAGATGCCCGACGCCGTGGCGGTAGAGGGCCGAACAGACCTGCACCGCGGCCGCCCCGGCCAGGAGGGCCTTCGCGGCCCCCTCCCCGTCGTGGACCCCCGTGGAGACGGCCAGGTCGCAGTGGACCCGGCCCGCCAGCAGGGCGGTCCACCGCAGGGGCGACTCCAGGTCCCCGGGCTGGCTGAAGGCCCGGGTCGTGACGACCTCCAGGCGGTCCAGGTCGATGTCCAGGTGCACGAAGCGGTTGAACAGCACCAGTCCGTGGACCTCCCGGGAGAGCAGCACCGCGGTCCGGGCGAGGCCCGAGAAGAAGGGGGCGATCTTCAGGGCGACGGGGATGCCCACGGACCGGCGGACGGTCCGGGCGACATCGAAGTAGGTCTGTTCGATGGATGCACCGTCCCGATCCGGGGACATGGGCGGGACGAAGACGTTCAGTTCGATGGCCGCGGCTCCCGCCTCGGCGGCCCGGATCGCGAACTCCTCCCAACCCTCTCCGGTGGCGCAGTGGATGCTGGCGATGACGGGAATCCCCACCTCCCGGCGGCATCTCCGGAGGGTCTCGAGGGCCTCGTCGATGGCATGGCGCCTGCCGTAGCGGGCCACGTAGTCGTCTCCCTCGGAGTGCTCGGGTCCCTCGATGGACCCGACGCCCATCGAACGCAGTTCGGCCAGGATCTGCTCCTCGAAGACCGACTTCATCACCACGGCTCCCGCGCCTGCCGCCTCGCAGGCCCGGATGTCCTCGACCCTCCGGGTCAGTCCCGACGAGGCGACCACCAGGGGGGAGCGAAGGGGAATTCCCATCCAGGACGTCGAGAGATCGGCCATGACGCACCTCCTGGTGGCCTTATGCCACGGGCGGGGGTCCGACGGCAAGGCGGAACGATCGATTCCGATGTGCCCTGGGGGGCCCGCGTGCGGGTCCAGGTGCCGCCGGGCGATCAAAACCCGATTTTGTCCGTGATCCGGGTTGGCCGGAAAGCCGTTCTGGGATACCCTTCCGCGGCGGCCCGGATCGTCGGGCGGCAGCGGAGGTCGGGGCATGGCGCGACGGACCTTTCGAGGAGGCGTTCACCCGGAGGAGCACAAGGACCGGACGGCCCGGAGTCCCATCCGGACGCTGCCGCCGCCGGGCCGGGTCATCCTGCCGCTGAGGCAGCACCTGGGGGCTCCGGCCAAGGCCGTCGTGAAGGTCGGCCAGCGGGTCGCCGAGGGGGAGGTCGTCGCCGAGGCCGCGGGATACGTGTCGGCGCCGGTCCACGCGTCCATCGCCGGCGAGGTCACCGCCATCGCAAGGCATCGGCATCCCGGGGGGTTCACGACCGACGCGGTGGTGATCGAGGCCCGGGACGCGCCGCCCGCCGACGCGCCGGAGGGGAGCCCCTGGCCGCCGCCTCCCGCCCGGATGCCTCCGATCGACCCGGACCGGGCCTCCCCCGATGATCTGCGGAACCGGATCCGCGATGCCGGGATCGTGGGCCTGGGAGGCGCGACCTTCCCCACCCACGTGAAACTGGCCCCGCCGCCCGAGAAGCCGGTGGACACGCTGGTGATCAACGGGGCCGAGTGCGAGCCCTACCTGACCTGCGACCACCGGGTGATGCTGGAGGAGACCGACCGGGTGGCCGACGGCGTGCGCATCCTCCGGCGCGTCCTCCAGGTGGATCGGGTCCTGGTGGGCATCGAGGACAACAAGCCCGACGCGATCGAGAGGCTTTCGGCGGCCTTCGCGGGAGACAAGGGAATCGCGATCCATGCCTGCCGGGTGAAGTACCCCCAGGGGGCGGAAAAGCAGTTGATCCGGGCCCTGACGGGCCGGGAGGTGCCCGCGCCCCCGGGCCTTCCGATGGACGTGGGCGTGGTGGTGCAGAACGTCGCCACGGCGGCGGCGGTCAGCCGCGCGGTCCGGGAGGGGATTCCGTTGACCGAGCGGGTCGTGACGATCTCGGGTCCCTGCGTCGCATCGCCAGGGAACCTGCGGGTCCGGATCGGGACGCCCCTGGCCGATCTCCTGGATGCCTGCGGGGGCCTCACGACCCCGCCGGGACGGGTCGTCATGGGAGGGCCGATGATGGGCGTCGCCCAGGTGGACCTGGACGTTCCGGTGGTGAAGGGATCGTCGGGCTTCCTGTTCCTGCCGGCGCCGTCGGAAGAGGAGTTGTGGCCCGGGCCCTGCCTGCGCTGCGGGCGATGCGTCGATGCCTGCCCCCTGGGCCTGGCCCCGGCGATCATCGCGTGGCACCTGGAGGCGGGGGACCTGGACGGGGCCGAGCGGCTCCACGTCCGGGACTGCATGGAGTGCGGGTCCTGCGCCTGGGTCTGTCCGGCGGACCGTTTCCTGGTCCAGTGGTTCCGCATCGCGAAAGCGAGGTTGCATGAGCGAAACACCAAGCCCCGGTGAGGATCGCCGCCTGTTCGTGGCGGCCTCGCCCCATCTCCGGGATCGGGACTCCATCGCGTCGGTGATGCGGTGGGTGGTCCTGGCGCTGCTGCCCGCTGTGGCGGTGTCCCTGTGGTTCTTCGGCCTCGAGGCGGCCCGGGTGTACCTCTGGGCCGTCGCGGGCTGCCTGGCGGTCGAGTGGGCCTGCCTGCGGTGGTTGAAGACGCCGGGGTCCCTGAGGGATGGCTCGGCCCTGGTCACGGGCCTGCTGCTGGCCATGAACCTGCCGCCGACGACCCCCTGGTGGATGGTCCTGGCGGGGGCGGTGGTGGCGATCTTCCTGGCGAAGCACGTCTTCGGCGGGCTCGGGTCCAACCTCTTCAACCCGGCCCTGACCGCCCGGGTCTTCCTGCTGGTGGCCTGGCCGGCCCAGATGACGACCTGGCTTCGGCCGGGGGTCCGGGGCTTCGTCGACACGGCCTCCCTGGACGCGATGACGGGGGCGACGCCCCTGGGCCTGCTCAAGGAGGGGCGGCTGTCGGAGATCTCCGCGAGCAGCATGGACCTGTTCCTGGGGCAGGTCGGCGGGTCCCTGGGGGAGATCTCGGCCCTGGCGCTGCTGGCCGGGGGGGTGCTGCTGCTGGTCCGCCGCGTGATCACCTGGGAGATCCCTGTGGCGTTCCTGGGAACGGTGGCCCTGGTGACCGGGGCGGCCTGGGCCCTGGGCGGCCCGCAGTACGGGACCCCCTGGTTCCACCTGGTCAGCGGGGGACTGTTCCTCGGGGCCTTCTTCATGGCCACGGACATGGTCACGTCGCCGATGACCTTCGGAGGACGACTGGTCTTCGGGGCCGGATGCGGCCTGCTGACGGCGGTGATCCGGCTCTGGGGAGGGTACCCCGAGGGCGTGTCCTTCGCGATCCTGCTGATGAACGCGGCGACTCCGCTGATCGATCGCAGGATCCCGGCGCCATTCGGCCGCCGGGCGCCGAAGGCCAAGGAGGCCGCCTGATGCCGAAGGAACTTCGCTACGTGGTGGTGCTGACGCTGATCGCCGGAGGATCGGCGGGGCTGCTGGCGACGGTCCACGAGGCCACCCGGGGGCCCATCGCCGCCTCCCGGAAGGCCCGGACGATCCAGGCGCTCCAGGCGGTGCTGCCGGAGTTCGACAACGTCCCGACGGACGAGCGGGTAGTCGTGGGAGCGGCGGACCCGGCGGCCCCGACCGAATCGGAGGCCAACCGCCTTCCGGTGGTCTACACCGCCCGGAAGGGCGGCCGGGTGGCCGGGGGCGCGGTCCAGGTGATCCATCCCCGGGGCTACGGCGGGCCGGTGAAGGTCCTGGTGGGCCTGGAAGGGGATCCGGCCGGGACCGTGAAGGTCCGGGGCTACCGGTTCCTGGAGCACAAGGAGACGCCGGGTCTCGGGACCAAGGCCCTGGAACCGCCCTTCGCAACGCAGTTCGAAGGGTTCGAGGTGCCGGCGGGTCCCCTGAAGGTGAAGAAGGACGGCGGGACCGTGGACGCCATCACCGGGGCGACGATCACCTCCCGGGTGGTGGCCGAGTCCATCGGCGAGGCGGCCCGGCTCTTCCGGGAACACGGGGGGCGGGGCAGTCCGGCCACAGGCGCTTTGGCGAGCGGGGAGGCTCCCGAGTCGGCCCCGCGCGGGGATGGGGAACAGGGTCCCGGTCCGGGTCCGGGAGGCGACCATGAGTGACAGGACGGCCGTGCAGGAACTCCGCAAGGGCCTATGGGCCGAAAACCCCCTGCTGGTGATGGTGCTCGGGATGTGCCCCTCCCTGGCCGTCACCACCACGATGGTCAACGGACTGGGGATGGGAGCGGCGGTCATCTTCGTGCTGACGTGCTCCAATGTGGTGATTTCCCTGTTGCGCAACGTGATTCCCTCGGCGGTCCGGATCCCGGCCTTCATCGTCGTGATCGCCTCCTTCGTGACGATGGTGGATCTGGTGATGGAGGGCTTCCTGCCCGATCTGCACCGGTCCCTGGGAGTCTTCATTCCCCTGATCGTCGTGAACTGCATCATCCTGGCCCGGGCCGAGGCCTTCGCCTCGAAGCACTCCGTCTGGCGGTCGGCCCTGGATGGGCTCGGCATGGGAGTGGGCTTCACGCTCGCCATCACGATCCTCGGGGGGATCCGGGAACTGCTGGGCAACGGGACGCTGCTCGGGGTGGCGGTGCTCGGGCAGGGGTTCCAGTCCCACGCGGCCCTCGTGATGATTCTGCCCCCCGGGGGATTCCTGACGCTGGGGCTCCTGATGGCCGCGATGCAGGCTCGGAAGGGGAGGTGATCATGGACGGCGTCGCCTACCTGCAACTGGTCTTCTGGGCCATGTTCGTGAACAACTTCGTGCTGGCCCAGTTCCTGGGGATCTGCCCCTTCCTGGGCGTCAGCCGCAAGGTGGACTCGGCCCTGGGCATGGCCGCCGCGGTGGTGTTCGTGATGGTGCTGGCCTCGGTGATCACGTTTCTGCTCTACGGCGCGGTGCTGCTGCCCCTGGGCCTCCAGTACCTCCAGACCATCCTGTTCATCCTGGTCATCGCGGCCCTGGTCCAGTTCGTCGAGATGGCGATCCGCAAGTTCTCGCCATCGCTGTTCCAGGCCCTGGGGATCTACCTGCCGCTCATCACGACCAACTGCGCGGTCCTGGGCGCTGCGCTGCTGGCCATCAAGAAGGAGTTCGACTTCATGCAGGCGCTGGTCTTCTCCCTGGGATCGGCCCTGGGATTCGGCATGGTGCTGGTGCTGTTCGCGGCGATCCGGGAGCGCCTGGCGCTGCTGCGGGACACGCCCCGGGCCTTCCGGGGGATGCCCATCGCGCTGCTGACGGCAGGGATCCTGTCGCTGGCGTTCCTGGGATTTTCAGGGATCGTGAAGGTCTGAAGCGGGGATCGGCGGAATCGCGCGAATCGGGACGCCGTTTTCCGGATGCTTCCGGGAGACGGGATCGGGAGAGGGGGGCGCAATGGACGTCCAGGGGATCCTGGTGGCCGGGGGCACCTTGGGGGCGGTGGGCGCCGTGGCCGCGTCGGTCCTGGCGGCGGCGTCCCGGGCCTTCCGGGTGGACGAGGACCCGCGGATCGGGCAGGTGACCGAGGTGCTGCCGGGGGCGAACTGCGGCGGCTGCGGTTTCCCGGGGTGCTCCGGCTACGCGGCGGCGGTGGTGGAGGGGAAGGCGGCGCCGGACCTCTGCGCCCCCGGGGGGGCCGAAACGGCGCGGCGCATCGGGGCGATCCTGGGCATCGCCGTGGGGGAGAAGGTCCGCATGGTCGCGGTGGTCCGTTGCGGCGGCGGTCACCAGGCCTGCCCGACCCGGTTCCACTACGCCGGGGTCCGGAACTGCAAGGCCGTGACGCTGCTGGCGGAAGGCGGCGGCAAGGGCTGTCCAGACGCCTGCGAGGGCCTCGGGGACTGCGTGGAGGCCTGCGTCTTCGACGCCATGCGGATGGGGCCCGATGGCCTGCCGGTCGTGGACCGGGACAAGTGCACCGCCTGCGGCCAGTGCGTGATGGCCTGTCCCAAGGGGGTGATGGCCCTGGAGCCCTTCACGGCCCGAGTCACGGTGGCCTGCCACACGCGCCTGGCCGCCCGGGAGGTCCGGAAGGTCTGCTCCGCGGGGTGCATTTCCTGCCGGCAGTGCGTGAAGGCCTGTCCCTATGACGCGTTGGCGATGAAGGGCAACCTGCCGGTCTTCGACCACTCCCGCTGCGTGTCCTGCGGGTTGTGCATCGACGCCTGCAAGCCGGGCACGATGGCGGCCCGGGTGACGCCCGATCCGGCGGTCCGGGAGCAGGCCCTGGCCCGGCAGGCCGAGCGAAGGGCCGAGGAGGCCGCCCGGAAGGCCCAGCAGGCCCCGGCGTCCTCCGGGAACCCGTCGTGAAGCCCGGCGTGCCGTTTTCCGACCAGCCAGCCGGCGGGATCGCCGGGCCCGGTTCGCCCACGGAGACCTGCGGCGACGGCGTCGAGGCGGCGGTTTCCCGGATCCTGGCACCGGGACGGATCGAGGTGGTGGTGCAGCGAGCATCGGCCTGCAGCGGCTGCCACGCGAAGGGCATCTGCGTGCCGGGGGAGCAGGAGACCCGGGTGATGGTGGTGCGGGACGACGTCGGGGTGTCCGTCGGGGACCGGGTGCTGGTCGGGACCACCCGTCCCGCGGCCGCCCTGGCGGGCGGGGTGGCCTACGGGATTCCCCTCGTGACGCTGGTGGGATTCGGGGGGCTGGCCTGGGCACTGGCCGGGTCCGTGGCCGGATCGCCCGCCAGGGACCTCGTGGCTGCCGCGGCCGCGGTGCTGGGCGCTGGCGCCGGACTGGGAATCGTCGCGGGGATCGATCGCCTCTGGGGCCGTCGCTTCGAGATTCGCGTGATCCGGCGATTGCAGGACGGCCGTTTCGAACCCCAGGGATCGCGGAGCCGGCCTGGCAGCCCTGGCCGGAAGTGGTAGGAGGACAGAGGGACGGTAGCAGAGAGGACTTCACGGGGGTTTTGAGGCGAGTCGAGGGGAGACTTTCCCCCTCCCCAAAGCGGGCATGAGTCGGAGGCGGTGGTG
>JAGOKF010000037.1 GCA_017994695.1 Myxococcota bacterium
GAGGTCGTTGGCGTCCCCCACCCCCTTGTCATCGGCCCGGCGGAGGTCGATCTCCGCCACCTCGGCCGCCGGGCGATCGGCGGGCCCCTCGGCGAGCACCTCGCCGTCGGGGCCGATGATGCGGCTGCGGCCGATGAACGACACGGTCCTGCCCCCGGCCTCCTCGGCGCCCACGCGGTCGCAGGTGATCGAGAAGACCCGGTTCTCCAGCGCCCGGGTGACCATCGCCTCCGGGGCGTGGGGCAGCACCAGGTTGGAGGGATGGGCGATCACCTGGGCCCCGGCCAGGGCCATCGTCCGGGCCGCCTCCGGGAACCGCCAGTCGAAGCAGATCATCACTCCGACCCGGGCCCCGGCCAGGTCCAGCACCGGGAAGGGGAGGTCGCCGGGCGTTGCCCAGCCCTTCTCGGTCCCGAAGAGGTGGGCCTTGCGGTAGCGGCCCCGGAGGCCCGAGGCGTCCACCGCCACCGCGCTGTTGTACAGGCAACCCGAGGGATCCCGTTCCAGCACCCCGGCCACCAGGGCGCAACGGAACCGGCGGGCCCAGTCGATCAGCGCAACGGTGGTCGGCCCCTCGGGGATCCCCTCCGCCGCCTGGTCCGCCTGCCTCCGGTCCGGGAAGAGATACCCCGACGCGAACAGTTCCGGGAGCACCCAGAGGTCCGCGGTGGGAGCCCCTCTCAGCAGGCCCTCCGCCTCCCGGAGATTCCGTTCCCGCTGCAGGCGCACCGGACTGGTCTGTAGGAAGCCGACCCGCATCGCCGATCCGTCCTGGCGGTGCCAGCAGACGATAGCACATCCCCCGGCCGGATCGACCTCTACCTGGCCAGAATCCGGCGTCGGAAGCCCTGGAGGGCCCGGGAAAGCCTTCCTGTTGGGGCCTGGATCGGGAACCCCGGGGCGGTTGACGGCCCCGGCGGGCTCCTGCATCATGGGTGCCATGGGTCCGGATTCACCAGCCGTCCCCCCCCCGGCGCGTCCCGTCCGGGTGGTCACCGCGACGAGCCTCTTCGACGGCCACGACGCGGCCATCCAGCTGGTTCGGCGCCTGCTCCAGTCCTCCGGGGCCGAGGTGATCCACCTGGGCCACGACCGGTCCGCCGAAGAGGTCGCCGAGGCGGCCCTCCAGGAGGACGCCGACGCGGTGGCCGTCTCGTCCTACCAGGGCGGCCACATGGAGTTCTTCCCGTTCCTGGTCCGGTGCCTCCGGGACCTGGGGGCTTCCCACGTGAAGGTCTTCGCCGGCGGCGGGGGCACCATCACCGCGGAGGAGGCCCGGGAACTGGTCCGCCAGGGGGTCGCCGCGGTCTACTCCGTGGAGGACGGGCGCCGCCTGGGTCCCCGGGGCATGATCGAGGACCTGCTCGGACGGTGCCAGCCCCTGGTGGACCGCCGGGACCTCCCGCTGTCCCCGCTTCCCGACGCGGCCGATCCCGGGAGCGTGGCCCGGGCGATCTCCTGCATCGAGCACCTGCACGAGGCGAGGGACCCCCGACTGGACTCCGTGCGGCAAACGATCCAGGAAACCCCCGGGCCCCGGCCTCCCGTGCTGGGCCTGACGGGCACCGGGGGCGCCGGCAAGTCGTCGCTGCTGGACGAACTGCTGATCCGGCTCGGACACCATTTCCCGGACCGGCGGGTCGCCGTGCTGGCGGTGGATCCCAGCCGGCGACGGTCCGGAGGCGCCCTGCTGGGCGACCGGCTGCGCTTCACCACGGCGCGCCTGCCCCGGGTCTTCGTCCGCTCCCTGGCCACCCGCCGGGCCCACCTGGCCACCGCCGAGGAGGTGCCGGACCTCCTCCGGTTGCTCCAGGCGGCCCGCTACGACCTGGTGGTGCTGGAGACCGCCGGCATCGGCCAGGGGTCCTCGGAGGTGGTGGACCTCTGCGACCTGTCGCTCTACGTGATGACCCCCGACTTCGGGGCGCCCTCGCAACTGGAAAAGATCGACATGCTGGACCTGGCGGACCTGGTGGCGCTGAACAAGGCCGACCACCGGGGGGCCCGGGACGTCCTCCGGGAGGTGCGCCGACAGGTCCGGCGCAACCGGAAGGCCTTCGATCTCCCCGAGGAGGCCCTGCCGGTCTTCGCCACCCAGGCGAGCCGCTTCGGGGACGACGGGGTGGACGCCCTCTTCGGGGCCCTCTGCGACCTCCTCCAGCGGAAGACCGGCCGGGACTGGTCCCCGGGGGCCCCTCCCCCGAAACCGGTCTTCGTCCCCGTCGGCGTGCCTCCGGAACGCGAACGCTACCTGTCGGAGATCGCCGCCACCTGTCGCCGATGGCGATCCGTCGTCGAGGAACAGGCCGCCCAGGCCGCCCGGGCCGACGGCATCCGCCGGGCCCTCCTGGACCTGGGCCAGGACCCCGAGGGCCCCGACGACGACTCCGCCCCGGCGGACCCGGCGATCCGGACTCTCCGGCAGCGCTACCACGAGGCGATGTCCCGCCTGCGGCCCGACCTCCGGCAGTCCCTCGAGGACTTCGACCAGGAGTCCCGGCGCTACCGCCAGGACGAGGTCGCCTACCGGGTCCGGGACCAGGAGGTCCGGGTGCCTGCCACCTCCCGGACCCTCTCGGGCACCGTGATCCCCAAGGTGGTCTGGCCCCGGACGAGGGACTGGGGGGAGCGGGTGCGGTTTTTAGGCCTCGTGAACGTCCCGGGCCGGTTCCCGTTCACCCAGGGTGCCTTCCCCTTCAAGCGCACCTCCGAGAACCCCACCCGGATGTTCGCGGGGGAAGGGATCGCCGAGCGGACCAACCGCCGCTTCCACTTCCTGAGCCGGGGGCAGCCGGCGGTGCGCCTGTCCACGGCTTTCGACAGCCCGACCCTCTACGGGGAGGACCCCGATCCCCGGCCGGACATCCTGGGCAAGGTGGGCAACTCGGGAGTCTCCGTCGCGACACCCGACGACGCCCGGCGCCTCTACTCGGGATTCGATCTGCTGGCGCCGACGACCAGCGTGTCGATGACCATCAACGGCCCGGCGCCGATGATGCTGGCCTTCTTCTTCCGCGCCGCCATCGACCAGGCCGTCGAGCGGCACCTCCGGGACCGGGGCCGCCTGGAGGAGGCCCGGCAGGCGGCACGCCGCCGCTTCGGGGACGATCCGCCGGGCTACCGGGGGGACCTCCCCGAGGGCCACGACGGATCGGGCCTCGCCCTGCTGGGCACCCGGGCCGAGGACCTGCTGGAACCGGCCGAACTGGCCGAGATCCGCTCCCGGGTGATCCGCCAGGTCCGGGGGACGGTCCAGGCGGACATCCTGAAGGAGGACCAGGCCCAGAACACCTGCATCTTCCGCACCGACTTCGCCCTGCGCCTGATGGGGGACATCCAGCAGTTCTTCCTCCGGGAGCAGGTCCGGAACTTCTACTCCGTCAGCATCAGCGGCTACCACATCGCCGAGGCCGGGGCGAACCCCGTCACCCAGTTGGCCTTCACGCTGGCCAACGGCTTCACCTACCTGGAGGCCTGGAGGGCCCGGGGCATGGCCGTGGACGACTTCGCGCCCAACCTGTCGTTCTTCTTCAGCAACGGCATGGAGGCCGAGTACGCCGTGATCGGTCGGGTCGCCCGGCGGATCTGGGCGGTGGCCCTCCGGGACCTCTACGGCGCCGGGGAACGGGCCCAGCAGCTGAAGTACCACATCCAGACCTCGGGGCGATCGCTCCATGCCCAGGAGGCGGCCTTCAACGACATCCGAACGACCCTCCAGGCGCTGTACGCGGTCTTCGACAACTGCCAGAGCCTCCACACGAACGCCTACGACGAGGCGATCACCACCCCGACCGAGGAGTCGGTCCGCAGGGCCCTGGCCATCCAGTGGATCCTCCAGAAGGAGTTCGGTGCCGGGCGCAACGAGAACCCCTGGCAGGGATCGGACTTCGTGGAGTGGCTGACGGACCAGGTCGAGGAGGCCGTGCTCCAGGAATTCGACCGGCTCTCGGAACGGGGCGGCGTGCTCGGTGCGATGGAGACCCGGTACCAGCGCAACCGCATCCAGGACGAAAGCCTGGAATACGAGGAACGGAAGCACTCGGGCGAACTGCCCATCGTGGGCGTCAACACCTTCGTGGACCCCCGGGGCGACGGATCGGTCCCGGCCGTCCCGGCGCTGGTCCGGGCCTCCCCCGGGGAGCAGCAGGCCCAGGTGGACCAGGTGCGACGGTTCCAGCGGGCCTGGGCCCCCGAGGCCACGGCGGCCCTGGACCGGCTCCGACAGGACGCCCTGGCGGGCCGCAACCTCTTCGACGCCCTGATGGAAGCCGCCGGTTGCTGCACGCTGGGCCAGATGACCCAGGCTCTCTACCAGGCAGGGGGACGCTACCGGCGCAACCTGTGACGCCCGTCTCCCGGGAGGTGCCGCCATGCAGGAGGTCGGATCGTTCCTGTGGACCGTGCTGGGAAGGACGGCCGTCCAGCTGCTGCTGCTCCTCGGCCCGGCCATCGCCATCGGGATCGCCATGCACGCCCTGGCCGTGTTCACGGCACGCCACGCCGTGCGGGTGGTGGGCCGGAAGGTCTGGCACTACGGGTTCGCGATGCTCGGGACGCTGGTCCACGAACTGGGCCACGCGATGCTGTGCCCCCTCTTTGGCCACCGCATCACCCGCTTCCGGCCCTTCACCACCGACCCCTCCGCCCCGGTCCAAGGATCCGTGGAACACGCCTACAACCCGGCGAACCCCTGGGCCCAGGCCGGCAACTTCTTCATCGCCGTGGGCCCCCTGTTGTCGGGGTCCGCGGCGATCTACCTGCTGGCCCGGATGCTGCTGCCGTCGGCCTCCTTCGAGGCCCTTCCCCAGATCGACCCCTCCCAGGGGCAGGGGCTGGGCGGGTCCCTGCTGGCCCTGGCCCGACAGGCGCTCGCCGTGGTGCTGGGCACCCTGTCCTCCCTGTTCCGGTTGGACCACCTGGGCCGCTGGACCTTCTGGCTGTTCCTGTTCCTGTCCTTCAGCATCTCCACCGGGGTGCACCTCAGCACCGCCGATCTCCGGGGCGCCTGGAAGGGGCTCCTGGTGCTGGTCCTGGCGCTGCTGCTGCTGAACCTGCTGCTGGGACTCTTCCTGGACCCGACGGCGCAGGTGGTGGGCCTGCTGGGGCCGGGCCTGGGCGTGCTGCTGGGGGTGATGGTCTTCGCCCTGACGCTGCTGGCCCTTGCGGCCCTGTGGTTCCGGGCCATCTCGGGCCTGAGGGACCTGCTGGTGCGCCCCTCCGGGAAGGAATCGGCGTAGCATCGATCCCGCACCGCGACGTCTCCGGGGCCGGCCGGGTGGCCGGCCGCCCCGCTCCCGCCCGGGTCAGGCCACCGCGGCCTTCCGCTTCTCGACGCCCGCCAGGATCCGCTCGATGGTCTCGACCAGCCGGTCGAACTTCACCGGTTTCTCCAGCAGTGCGTCGGCGGGCCACTCGTTGCCCAGCACGAACTGGAAGGCGTCCATCCGGTCGGACAGGTGTTCCTGGAAGGACGACAGGATGATCACCGGCAGGCCCTTCCACTCGGCGTCCTCCCTCAACCGGTAGGCCAGCTGGAACCCCTCGGTGTCGTGGTCCATCATGACGTCCAGGACCAGCAGGTCCGGCCGAAAGTCCCGAATCTTCGCGATCCCCTCGGTTCCGTTCCGCGCCCCCTCGGCGTCGAAGCCCCGGGCCCGCAGCAGGGCCGTCGTGGACTGCACCAGGTCCTCGTCGTCGTCGATCACCAGGATCCGTCTCCGGTTGGCCATGGCTCCCTCCTCGTCGGGCATCGCCCGATCTTCCGCACCCCGCCGTCCGCGCCCGCATCCGGCGGCCCTTCAACTGTGAATAGTTTCACAGCATGGGGCAAAAAAAGGGATTTCCCGGGACCCCTCATTCCCTCTCCCGGCTCAGGAACGACAGCATCTCCAGTTTGGCCGAGATGTCCACGTCCTCGACGTGCACTCCCTCCGGCGCGACGATGCGCCGCGGGACGAAGTTCAGGATCGATCGGACCCCCGCTCGGACCAGCCGGTCCACCACGTCCTCGACGCCGACCGGACCGCAGGCCAGCACCGCGATGCGCGCCCCGTGGGACGGCAGGACCGCCTCGATCTCCTCGACGGCATGGCAGCGGCGTCCCGCGTACACCCGCCCCGCCTTCTCCGGGTCGTTGTCGAACACCACCCCGATCCGGAACCCCCGGTCCTCGAAGCCCCGGTAGGTCAGCAGCGTCCGTCCCAGGTTGCCGAGCCCCACGAGGGCGACGGCCTGAGGCCGGTCCGTGCCCAGCAGGCGTCCGATGGTCACGGACAGGCCGTGCACCTCGTACCCGCGACTGACGGACCCGAACGAACCGAAGATGGACAGGTCCCGGCGCAACTGGGCGGGGTGGACCCCGGCCAGGGCGGCCAGCCGGTGCGAGAAGACGGTCTCCACGCCCTCGGCCTGCAGGGCGGCCAGCACCTTCCGGTAGATCGTCAGGCGCTCGATGGTCTGCCGCGGCACGCGGGTCGCCGATCGCGCCTTGTCCGACCGGGGAGCCATTCCCTCCTCCGATCCCGGCTCCCGCCGGGCCATCCATGCTGTTACTACTTTCACACCAGGCATGCTGTCAAGAGGGAATTTGCGTCCACTGAATTTTCCACCTTGACAGACGGCGGGTTTGAATGCATGCTTGCTGCTGGCTGTGAAATAGTTCACAGTCAGCGTGAAGCGACGGGAGGCCAGGGTGGAAAGCCGAATCGACGAGATCCTGGGACGTCATCCCAAGGCCGGGCGGGACGCGCTGATCCCGATCCTGCAGGAGATCCAGGAGGAGGAGGGCTACCTGTCCCGCGAGGCGATCCGGCGGGTCGCCCGCCACCTCTCCCTTCCGCCCAGCAAGGTGTTCGGGGTCGCGACGTTCTACAACCAGTTCCGCTTCCAGCGGCGCGGCACCTACCACGTCCAGGTCTGCCGGGGGACCGCCTGCCACGTCCGCGGATCGGCCGCGGTGCTGGACGCCCTCCGGCGGGCCCTGAAGATCGAACCCGGGGAGACCACCCGGGACGGGATGTTCAGCCTGGAGGTCGTCGCCTGCATCGGCGCCTGCGGGCTGGCGCCCGTCATCGCGATCAACGGGGAATTCCACGCGGGCGTCACCCCCGACAAGGTCAACGCCATCCTGAATTCCTGCAAGCGGAGGACCGCGGCATGAACACCCATCGAGACCCCTTTCGGCCCGAGGATCTGCCCCGGGCGGAACTCCTGGCCCTTCTGGCCGGCGGCGGGCCGGGCCCCGGGGACCCCGGGCGGCAGCGCCTCGAGGACGCGATGCGGCGCCTTCGTCGCGAAGACGTCCCGCGGCCGACGATCTTCGTCGGGACGGGAACCTGCGGCCTGGGCGCCGGGGCGGGACGGACACTGGAGCGGCTGCGGGCGCTGCTGGGCGAGCAGGCCATCGATGCCGACGTGGTCGAGGTGGGCTGCATCGGCCTGTGCTCCTTCGAGCCGATGGTGGACGTCCAGCTCCCCGGCCGCCCCCGGCTGTCCTTCGGCAAGGTGGGCCCCAGGGACGTCGAGGCGGTGGTCCTGGGCGCCTTGGCCGGGCAGGTCGCCGCGGACCGCGTGCTGTACCAGTTCCGCGGCGACGGCCTCGACCCCTGGGAAGGCGTGATGTTCCAGGACGAGCACCCGTTCTTCGCCCCCCAGAAGCGGTGGGTCCTGAAGAACTGCGGCATCATCGACCCCTCCCGCATCGACGAGTACCTGGCCCGTGGGGGATACGCGGCCTTCGCCCGCACGATTCGGAGCCTCACGCCCCCCGAGCTCTGCGACCTGGTCGAACGGTCGGGCCTCCGCGGGCGGGGCGGAGGGGGCTTCCCGACGGGCACCAAGTGGAAGGCCGCGCTGCAGTCCCAGGGCGACCGGAAGTACCTGGTGTGCAACGCCGACGAGGGCGACCCCGGGGCGTTCATGGACCGCGCCGTCGTCGAGGGCGACCCCCACCGGCTGCTGGAGGGCATGGCGATCGCCGCCTACGCCATCGGGGCATCGAAGGCCTACGTCTACATCCGGGCCGAGTACCCCCTGGCGGTGGCGCGGCTGCACGAGGCGATCCGCCAGGCCAGGTCCTGGGGCTTCCTGGGCCGGGACATCCTGGGGAGCGGCGTGGACCTGGAGATCGCCGTCAAGCAGGGCGCCGGGGCCTTCGTCTGCGGCGAGGAGACCGCCCTGCTGCACAGCATCGAGGGGCGCCGGGGCATGCCGCGGCCGCGGCCCCCGTACCCGGCCGTGTCCGGCCTGTGGGGAAAGCCGACGGTGATCAACAACGTCGAGACCCTGGCCAACCTGCCCGGACTGCTGGACCTCGGGGCCGAGGGATTCGCGGCCGTCGGCACCCCGGGCAGCAAGGGCACCAAGGTCTTCGCGCTGTCGGGCAAGGTGGTCCGCACGGGCCTGGTGGAGGTCCCGATGGGCACGACGCTGCGGCAGATCGTGTTCGACGTGGGAGGGGGGGTCCCCGACGGACGGGCCTTCAAGGCGGTCCAGATCGGAGGCCCCTCGGGAGGCTGCATCCCCGACTCCGAGATGGACACGGAGATCGACTACGAGTCGCTGAAGAAGGTCGGCGCGATGATGGGGTCCGGCGGCCTGGTCGTGATGGACGAGACCACCTGCATGGTGGACCTGGCCAAGTACTTCATGGACTTCATCCAGCGGGAATCCTGCGGGAAATGCATCCCCTGCCGGGAGGGCACCCGGCGCATGCTGGAGATCCTGCAACGGATCACCCGCAGCCGGCGCGACGAGAAGGAACACGAGGCGCTGGCCCGCTTCCAGGGGGTCATGTACCTGGAGCGGCTGGCGGGGGTCATCCAGGACACGTCGCTCTGCGGGCTGGGCCAGTCGGCGCCGAACCCGGTCCTGTCCACCCTGCGATGGTTCCGGGAGGAGTACGAGGAGCACGTGTTCGAGCGGAAGTGCCGGGCCGGGGCGTGCACCGGGTTGCTGACCTTCTCCATCGATCCCGAGACCTGCAACGGCTGCGGGCTCTGCGCCCGGTCCTGTCCGGCGGGAGCGATCCTGGGCGCGCCCCGGTCGCCGCACTACATCGTGCCGGACAAGTGCATCGCCTGCGGCCAGTGCCGGACCGAGTGCCGGCACCACGCGGTGAAGGTGGCGTGACGGCTGTGCCCGCGGGCGGATCCGGATCCGCCGGGGCGGCACCGAAGGGAGGTTCCAGATGACCATCACGGTCAACGACAGGGAGATCGAGGCGAAGCCCGGCGAGATGCTGCTGGCCGCCATGCAGCGTGCCGGCATCCGGGTCCCCACCCTCTGCGCGATGGAGGGACTGCTGCCCACCGGCGCCTGCCGGATGTGCGTGGTCGAGGTCGAGGGGATGCGCGGCCTGGTGCCGTCCTGCGCCTTCCCGGTCCGCGAGGGCATGAAGGTGCAGACGCACTCCCAGCGGGCGGTCCGGGCACGCAAGACCATCGTCGAACTGCTGCTGGCGAACCACCCGGACGACTGCCTCTACTGCAGCCGCAACGGCAACTGCCGGCTCCAGGACCTCGCCGGCGAACTGGGCGTCCGGCAGCGCCGCTACCAGGGGGATCGCCTGCGGCAGCGGCTGGACATGTCCTCTCCGTCCATCGTGCGCGACCCGGAGAAGTGCATCCTGTGCGGCAAGTGCGTGCGCGTGTGCGAGGAGATCCAGTCGGTCGCGGCCATCGACTTCGTCGGGCGGGGATCGAGGACGCAGGTGGCCCCGGCCTTCCATGCGGGCCTGAACGTGTCCTCCTGCGTGGACTGCGGCCAGTGCATCCTGGCGTGTCCCACCGGGGCCCTGGCCGAGCAGAGCCACTTCAAGGACGTGTTCGACGCCATCCGGGACCCCGGGAAGGTGGTCGTGGTGCAGCACGCGCCGGCGGTGTCGGTGACCATCGGGGAGATGTTCGGGACGCGACCCGGGGTGGACGTCGCGGGAGTGCTGAACGCGGCATTGCGCCGCCTGGGCTTCGACTACGTGTTCGACACCTCGTTCGCGGCCGACCTGACCGTCCTGGAGGAGGCGAACGAACTGGTCCACCGGATCCGGGACGGCGGCGCTCTGCCGCTGGTGACCTCGTGCTGCCCGGCATGGGTGGACTTCGCCGAGCAGGAGTTCCCGGACCTGCTGCCGCACCTGTCGTCCTGCAAGAGCCCCCAGCAGATGCTGGGCGCGGTGCTGAAGTCCTGCTTCGCGAAGCGGCTGAACGTGGCCCCCGGGGACCTGTTCGTGGTGTCGGTGATGCCGTGCACGGCCAAGAAGTTCGAGGCGTCCTCCCCCGAACGCCGCCATGGCGGCCTGCCGGACGTGGACGCCGTGCTGACCACCCGGGAACTGGCCCGCATCATCCGGATGCGGGGCCTGGACCTGCGGGACATGGCGGCGGAACCGCCGGACACCCCCTTCGGCGAGCGATCCTCGGCGGGGAAGATGTTCGGCGCGTCGGGCGGCGTGCTGGAGGCGGCCCTCCGGACCGCGCACTTCCTGCTGACGGGGAATGAGATGGAGGCGTCGAAGGCGAGGGAGATCCGCGGCCTGCAGGGCGTCAAGGAGGCCCGCGTCCGGATCGGCGGGACGAGCCTGGGCGTGGCCGCCGTGTCGGGACTCGGGAACGCCCGGCGGCTGATGCAGGAGGTGCGGGAGGGCCGGCGGGACCTGGCCATGATCGAGGTGATGGCCTGTCCAGGGGGCTGCGTGAACGGCGGCGGCCAGCCCATCGGCGCGGACCTCGAGGCGGTGCGGGCCCGCATGAAGGCGCTCTACGACATCGACCGCGACTCGAGCCTCCGGGCCTCCCACGCCAATGCGCTGGTGCAGCGGCTGTACGACGAGGAACTCGGCGCGCCGGGCAGTGAGCGGGCCCACGAACTGCTGCACACGGGGTACCGGCCGCGCCAGGCGGAGGTTTGACCCGGATCGGCCCGTTCCTCGATACTGGGACGAACGGTTCACCGGGAGGAGCGACGTGACGGGCACGCTGGCGAAGCCTCTGGTCACCACGATCCGTGAGCGCTGCCGGGTCTGCTACGGGTGCGTCCGGGAGTGCCCCGCGAAGGCAATCCGGATCCGCGGGGGGCAGGCGGAGGTCATGCCCGACCGGTGCATCGGCTGCGGCAACTGCGTGCAGGTGTGCAGCCAGAAGGCCAAGCAGGTCCGGGACAGTCTCCCCGAGGTCGAGGCGATCCTGTCAGAGGGCAGGCCGGTCTCGATCCTGGTGGCTCCCTCGTTCCCGGCGGAGTTCTGGGAGGTTCCCTGGCGGCGGTTCGTCGGCATGCTGCGAGCGGCGGGGTTCACCTACGTCCACGAGGTGGCCTTCGGCGCCGACCTGGTGTCGGACCGCTACCGGAGGCTGCTGGACGGCGCCGCCGGGCGCAAGTACGTGGCCACGACCTGTCCGGCCCTGGTCGAGTACGTCCAGCGCTACTTCCCGCACCTGGTCGGGTCCCTGGCACCGATCGTGTCGCCGATGGTGGCGACGGCCCGGGTGGTCCGGCGCCTCCACGGGGACGGCGTGCCCTCGGTGTTCGCCGGGCCGTGCATCGCGAAGAAGGCGGAAACCGAGACCTTCGCCCGGGGCGAGGTGGCCGCGGCGCTGACGTTCGCCGAGCTGCGGGACCTGCTGGCGCGGCGCGGGGTGCGGCCGGAGAACGCGGCGGATTCCGATTTCGATCCGCCCCACGGCGGCATCGGGGGGCTGTACGCGATCAGCGGCGGGTTGCTGAAGGCCTCCGAGGTGGACAGCGACCTGGTGGATGCCGAGGGAGTGGCCGCCGACGGGCACCAGCGCTTCGTGGAGGCCGTGAAGGAGTTCGAGGCGGGGGCGATCCCGGCGGCGCTGCTGGAGGTGCTGGCCTGCCAGGGATGCGTGATGGGACCCGGCATGACCACCCGGGTGCCCCGGTTCACCCGGCAGGCCGCCGTGGCCCGGTACGTGAAGGACCGGGCGCGGGCCCTGGACGACTCGGCATGGCGCTCCGCGATGCAGCGGTACGACGGACTGGACCTGTCGAGGGGGTTCATGCCCGACGACCGCCGGCTTCCCGGTCCCACCCGGGAGGAGGTTCTGTCGATCCTCTCCCGCATGGGCAAGGAACGCCCCGAGGACGAGTTGAACTGCGGTGCGTGCGGGTACGCGACCTGCGTCGAGCACGCGATCGCGATCCACCAGGGCCTGGCCGAGAGCGAGATGTGCCTGCCGTGGACGATCGACCGGCTCCGGACCACGGTGACGGAACTCCACGAATCGCATCGGCAACTGGCCAGCACCCAGGACGCGCTGGTCCATGCCGAGAAACTCGCCAGCATGGGGCAGCTGGCGGCGGGCATCGCCCACGAGGTGAACAACCCCCTGGGCGTCGTGCTGATGTACGCCCACCTGCTGGCCGACGAAGCGCCGAAGGATTCCCAGTTGCACGCGGACCTGAAACTGATCGCGGAGCAGGCCGATCGGTGCAAGCGGATCGTGTCGGGCCTTCTGAACTTCGCCCGGCAGAACCAGGTGAACCTCCAGCCGGTGAACGTGCGGGATTTGGTGGACGCGGCCCTGCGGGGCATCCGGCGGCCCGAGGGCGTCCAGGTCCGCGTCGAACACGCCTCGGTCGATCCCGTGGCGGAACTGGACCGCGACCAGGTGCTCCAGGTGCTGACCAACGTGATGGTGAACGCCATCGAGGCGATGCCCGACGGCGGCACGCTGACGGTGCGGACGGGTGGCGACGAGGAACGGGTGGTGTTCGAGGTGGCCGACACGGGCACG
The DNA here is from genome assembly GCA_017994695.1 of Myxococcota bacterium. Taxonomy (GTDB): domain Bacteria; phylum Myxococcota_A; class UBA9042; order DTJE01; family DTJE01; genus JAGOKF01. The sequence goes on from JAGOKF010000037.1 coordinate 12,753, forward strand.
GGGATCCGGCCCGAGCACATGGGGAAGATCTTCACGCCGTTCTTCACGACGAAGCCCATGGGGCGCGGGACGGGCCTCGGCCTCGCGGTGTCCTACGGCATCGTGAAGATGCACCGGGGCGAGATCTCGGCGACCTCGAACGCGGACCCGGCCGCGGGCCCGACCGGGACGACCTTCACGATCCGGATGCCCCGGCGCGGGCCCGCCGACTGACTGTGCGGCGGGGAATCGTGCCTCGCCGCGACGCGGAGGAACTGCGATGCCTGCAAGAACGATCCTGCTGGTGGACGACGACCCCGACTTCCTGGAACAGACTGCGGTCCGACTGCAGTCCGACGGCTTCGAGGTGGTGACGGCCGACAGCCAGGCCCAGGGGGAGGCGGTGCTGGCCGGGGGAACCCGGTTCGACCTGGCGATCCTGGACCTGATGATGGAGCACCCCGATTCCGGTTTCGTGCTGGGACACCGGGTGCGGAAGACCCGTCCCGGGACGCCGATCCTCCTGGTGACCGGGGTGACCGGAGAGACGGGCCTGGAGTTCGACGCGGCCACCGTCGAGGAGCGGCGCTGGGTTCCCGCCGACGCCGTGCTGCCGAAACCGGTGCGCTACGAGCAGTTGAAGTCCGAGGTGGACCGGCTGCTGGCCGGGTGACCGAGAGCCCGCCAGCCTTTGGGGCGGTTCCAACCGCCGGATGGCTGGCCGGGTTCCTTCGCCGAGGAGGAGGCCCATGGACACCCTGCGCGTGCTGGTCGTGGACGACGAGGCCGGGATCCGCATGGCGGTCGAGCGCGCCCTCCGGACCTTCACGATCCGGCTGCCCGACGTGGGGGCCGAGTTCGGACTGACCTTCCAGGAGGCCGCCTCGGGCGAGGAGGCCCTGGAGGCCATCCGGCAGTCCGCGCCGGACATCCTGCTGCTGGACTACAAGATGCCCGGCATCTCGGGCCTGGACCTGATGGACCGCCTCCGGGCCGACGGGATCGACATCCTGACCATCGTCATCACCGCCTACGCGTCCCTGGAGACGGCCGTCGCGGCCACCAAGCGCGGCGGCTTCGACTTCCTGGCCAAGCCCTTCGCGCCGGACGAACTGAAGTCCGTGCTGTTCAAGGCGGCCAAGCACCTGGTCGTCCAGCGAGAGGCGCGGCGGCTGGCCGAGGAGCGCAAGCGCGTCCGGTTCGAACTGCTGTCGGTGGTCGCCCACGAGATGAAGGCGCCGACCGCGGCCATCGAGAACTACCTGCGCATGATGCAGGACCGCGTGCTGGGCGAGGATCTGTCCGCCTACGACCGCCCGATCTCCCGGGCGATCGCACGCCTGGAGGGCATGCGGAAACTGGTCACGGACCTGCTGGACCTGACCCGCATCGAGTCGGGGAGCAAGGCGCGCAACGTCGTGGACCTGGACGTCCGCGAGGTGGCCGCCGCGGCTGTCGAGAATGCCCGCGAACTGGCGACGGACCAGGGCATCTCGGTCGAACTGGCCCCGGGCCCCGCGGTCCCGATGCGGGCCGACCGCGGGGAGATCGAACTGATCCTGAACAACCTGCTGTCCAACGCGGTCAAGTACAACCGGGACCACGGCCGTGTGGACGTGTCCGTCGCCCGGCAGGACGGGGCCGTCGTGCTGACGGTCCGGGACACGGGCATCGGCATGACCGCCGAGGAGTGCGGCCGCCTGTTCGGGGAGTTCGTGCGGATCAAGAACGAGAAGACCCGCTTCATCGAGGGCAGCGGCCTGGGCCTGTCGATCGTCCGGAAACTGGTCCACCTCTACGGTGGCGAGGTGACCGTGGCCAGCACCCCGGACGTGGGCTCCACGTTCACCGTCACGCTGCCCGTTCCCGGGTAGGCCCCGCCCAGAGGCACCCCGACCTTGCACGGGGCCTCCTCCCTCCCGGTCCGGCCATCGGCAGCGGGTCCCGATCTCAGGGAAAGCCGCCCCCGATGCGACGGGAATCCTCTTGGTCCGACCGGATCGGTCCAGGATTTTTCGACAAGCGGTCGGGCCGGAAATGCCGGATCTTGTTTGCATCGAGAGCCCCGCCGAAAGGCACGGGTGGTGACGAGACTCCTGGGAGGCCCCCGATGAACCGTCGACTGTGGTCCCTGGTTCCCCTGCTGGCCGCGGCCTTCTCCTGCGGGGACGCCTCGCAGGACGCCGCATCGGAACGCATCGGCCCCGAGGGAGGGACGCTGGTCCTTCCGGGCGGCGGACGGCTGACGGTGCCCCCCGGGGCGCTGTCCCGGCCCACCGAACTGCGGGCCCGGACATCGGACGCCCCGGCGAACGCCGGTTTCTCGGCCGCCGGTCCCTTCCACCGGTTCGACCCCGAGGGGTTGACCTTCGCGATCCCGGCAGAACTGGCCGTGCCGTTCCAGGCCGCCGGGGTCCCGGCCGGGCGCCTGGGAATCGCCTGGAGCACCGACGGCTCGACCTGGGAACGGCTCTCCTCCTCCCTGGACCCCGCGACCGGGGAGATCCGGGCGTCGATCCGGCATTTCTCGCTGGGCGGACCCGCCGCCTGGGATGCCGAGGCCCCGGTCTGCTGCGACCTGCCGGACGCGGATCCCGTCGAGACGACCACCGGGGCCTGCACCGAGGAAGGGGGCGAGATCCTGGGAGGCCCCGAGGTCTGCCGGAAGGTCTGCTGCACCGTCGATCGTCCCGCCGGAACCGAGGTCTCGGTGACCGCCCGGGGCGCCTGCGACCGGATCGCCGCGGAGAATCCGATGCTGGCCGTCGACGCGGACCCGGACACGGACGCCTGCACGACCTGCTGCGCCGATGACTGGACGAAGAAGAAGGTCTCCCTGTGCCGCCGCACGAGCCCCTTCGTCCAGGACTGCGATCCGGCCTGCTGCGAGATCGGGGGGATGACGAGGATCCTCCCGGCCGGGCGGTGCGCCGCCGAGGGCGGCACCCAGTCGGGCCCTCCCGAGACCTGCTCGGTCTGCTGCGCCGACGATTGGGCCGTGAAGGCGACGGGCGAGTGCCAGCGGCAGGCCTCAAGTCCGGACCTGTGCGAGCCGGCCTGCTGCCGCATGGGGGCGGACCTGGACGTGTACCGGAAGGGCGACTGCATGGACGAGGGAGGCACCGCGGTGGGCGGGCCCGAGGCCTGCCAGCCGGTCTGCTGCGAGGACCTGGACGGGGAGGTCGCGGTGCGCAAGAAGGCGGACTGCGACGCATGGAAGGCCGCCCACCCGGGCCACTCGGTCGTCGAGCGTTCCGACCCCGAGGCGTGCGACGCCTGCTGTCCCGACGACTGGACGATCAAGCACGCGAGCGAGTGCCGCCAGCCGGCCCTCTTCGGCTCCGAGTGCGACCCGGTGTGCTGCCACGTCGAGGGCCTTCTTCCGACCCCGGAACCCCAGGGGCGGTGCCGGATCAAGGAAGGGCAGGCCGGATCGGAGCCGGCGACCGAGTGCGGGTGTCGGGACGAAGCCGAGTGCCGGGCCCTGGACGCGGACCCGGCGGACTGCATGTCCTGGCGATGCGAGGACTTCCGCTGCGTGCCCGCGGTGGAAATCGACGGCAAGCCCTGCGAGGACGGCGATCCCTGCACCCGCACCGACGAGTGCCAGGACGGCACCTGCCGCGGCCAGGCGGTCCTCTGCCTGGAGCCGCCGGGCCTGGCCGATTGCTTCGAGGGATCCTGCGACCGGACCTCCGGCGAGTGCACCTACCGCCTTCGCGGCGGCGCCGCCTGCGGCCGGGACCCGGATTGTCCGGAGGGCCATGCCTGCGAGGCCTGCCAGTGCCGGTTCGTCTGCACGGCCGACGAACAGTGCCCCGACGAGGACCCCGGGGACTGCCGGGTGCCCGACTGCGACTACGGCCGGTGCCGGATGGTCCCTGCCGACCCCGAGTCCCCGTGCGACGACGGCGACGACTGCACCGGCCAGGACCGCTGCGTCGCCGGAGGCCTCTGCCAGGGAACGCCCTACCCGGAGGGCCAGTGTCCGGTCTGCTGCGCGGCGACCTGGACGGTGACCGAGCAGCGCCTGTGCCCCGACCCCCTCGACCGGCGGCGCGTCCGGGACTGCGACACCGCCTGCTGCCGCCAGGGGTCCGGGGTGGTCTTCGTCCCCGAGGGACGCTGCTGGGACGAGGGCGGCGAGGCGATCCCCATGGCCGAGTGTCCGGCCTGCCTCGAGGACGAGCAGTGCTGGGAGAAGGACCCGAATCCCCGGGACTGCATGACGCTGTGGTGCGTGGACTCCCAGTGCGTGCCCGGTCCCGAGGGGCGCAACAAGTCCTGCGACGACGGCGATCCATGCACCGTCCAGGACGAGTGCGACGGCCGGGGGACATGCGCCGGCCAGACCGTGACCTGCGACGCATCGCCCTTCCACCCGGCCTGCCAGGAGGGGCCGGGGTTCTGCCGGGAGGGACGGTGCGTGTACCAATCGAAGGTCCCCGGCACGCCCTGCGGGTCTTCCGACCCCTGCTTCGCCGACCTCTGCGATGCCGACGGATCCTGCGTGAGCACCTTCCGGTGCCCGAGCCTGCCGGAACCCTGCGCGGTCCCGATCTGCCTGGGGTCCCCGGGCTACGGGCAGTCCTGCGGGTTCGACTACTCGGCCTGCCCGGAGGTCTGCTGCGACCGGGGCGGACGGGACTACGAGATGGTCCCTCTGGATCGCTGCACGCCTCCGGCAACCGGGTCCATCGTCGGCGTGGACAGCGCCTGCGAGCGGGTCTGCTGCCAGGAGGGTCCGGAGGAGTGGCGGATGCGCACCCAGGGGAAATGCCTGGCCACCGGGGGCACCCCCACCGTGACGGACTTCTGCCAGCAGGTGTGCTGCAGCCTGCCGGAGGGATTCCTGGACGTCCCCCTGGGGCAGTGCTGGCTGCACGACGGGAACGTGATGCCGGACGCCACCCTCTGCGACGAGGTCTGCTGCGAGGACCGAAACGGGTTCGAAACGACCAGCCGGGCCGAGTGCCTGTTGGCGCGCGGCACCATCCTGGAGGTCGCGACCCCCTGCGAACCGGTCTGCTGCATCGACGGGCAGCAGGCGACCCTCGTGGCTCGGGGCATGTGCAACCCACCGGCCCAGGCCCACGACGATCCCTTCCCGTGCCTTCCCGGGTGCTGCAACGTCCAGGGGGACGACTTCCGGGTGATGGCCAGGGGCGTCTGCACGAACCTCGGGGGCCAGATCGTCGCCGATGCCCAGTGCGAACCGGTCTGCTGCCGCCTCGGGGAGGAGACCGAGGGCCGGACGGCCGGGGCCTGCCAGGTCCTGGGCGGCATGCCCGATCCCTCCCGGGTCCTCTGCGACGGGACCTGCTGTGAGGAGCCCCGGAATGCCTGCCTGAAGGCCGCCTGCGTGAACGGATCGTGCGCGGAGGTGATCCGGGACGGGGCGACCTGCGCCCGGCACCAGGACTGCGGACCCGGAGAGGCATGCTCCTTCCAGTGCGGCTGCGTGCCGCGCCTGGGTCCCGGCACCTCCCCGGGCCAGGAGGCCGTCAACCCCGTCGACGGAGCCCCGGTGGTGTGGGTGCCCGCCGGCCCGTTCCTGGCCGGGCTCACCGATGCCCAGGGACAGGTCCTCTGGGAGTGGTACTGGCAACCGGGCATGAACGGTCCCCAGGTGGAGATCACGCTCACGGAGGGCTTCTGGATCTACCAGCACGAGGTCACTGTGGAACGCTACCGGAGGTTCACCGAGATCTCCGGGGCCGAAATGCCCCAGACCCCTCCCTGGGGATGGCTGGACCAGGGACCCATCCACAACGGAGTCCCCTGGTACTGGGCAAACGAGTACGCCCTTCGGGCCGGCGGCGAACTTCCGACGAACGCCCAGTGGGAGAAGGCCGCCCGGGGAACCGACGGCCGGGCCTTCCCCTGGGGGGAAGCCTACGCCCCCGGGCTGGCGGCCGACTGGTCCGCGGGCCGGGTGGGACCCCCGAACATCGGCCCGGCCCCGGTGGGCTCCTTCCCCCAGGATCGCAGTCCCTACGGCATGTTGGACGCGGCCGGCAACGTGACGGAATGGATGCGGGACGCGTCGCCGGCCCCGGGGGACGACTACTCGGACGTCGCCCCCGTGGACCCCGTGGGCCAGGTGGGGGGCAACAGCCTCTATTGCCGGGGCGGGGACTGGGTCACCTACTCGCCGACCGGGGTGTCGGGCACCCCTGCCCGCTACTCCACCGGCGTCTGGGCCCAGGGACCCACGAACCTCGGCTTCCGCTGCGTGATCGTGCCGGAACCCCGGTAGCGATCCCCCCGGAAATCGCCGCCGTCCCGCCGCTCCGCCTGCCCGCGCGCGGCGGTCCCGTCTTCCCCTTCGACCCGGCCTTCCGGCCCCGTGCCGGACCTCCCCGGTTGCGAGAACCTTGCCCCTTCCCTACCATCGGCCCATGAATCGCCATGCCCCGACGGTCCGGTTCGCCCCTCCGCGGCTGATGGACACCGTCCTGGCCATCGAGGAGTCGCTGGAACACCCCTGGTCCGTCCGGGAAATGGCCTGCCGGGCGGGCCTGTCTCCCTCGCGCTTCCACCAGGTGTTCCTGGAAGGCGTGGGGGAATCGCCGATGCAGTACCTCGTGCGCCTGCGACTGGAGCGGGCCGCCGTGCACCTGGTCTACTCGGACTGGACCGTCACCGAAATCGGGATCGTGGCCGGGTTCGGCAGCCATTCCGGCTTCACCCATGCCTTCTGCGCCCGCTACGGGATCCCCCCCGCCGCCTTCCGGCATCGGGCCGAGGCCCGGTCCCGGTTCCTCCAGGGCTACCATGGCCGAACCGCCCGGAACGGAGCGGCGCCATCGCCCAGCCCCCTCCCCATGCCGAAGGACCTGAAGGTGTCCCCCTGCCCGGGATTCCGCATCGCGTTCCTTCGCCAGTGGGGCTTCGAGACCGGCATCCCCGCGGCCTGGGGCCGGCTGGCGACATGGGCGGCTCGGCGGGGAATCGACGCGTCGGGTTTCACGCTGGCGGGATGCCACTACGACGACCTGCGGTTCACGAGCCGCCATCACTGGCGCTACGACGCGGGCCTCCTCGTGGGAACGGACTTCGATCCCCGGGGCGAGGTCTCGGTCCGGGACGTCCCGGCAGGACTGGTGGCGACGCTGCCCTACGAGGGCCCTCCGGGAGGGCTGGCGGCGGCCTGGGCTCGATTCGCGGGGGACTGGCTGCCTCGAAGCGGCTTCCAGCCAAGGACCCTCTTCGCCTGCGACCTGATCCCCGGATCGCTGCTGGCGCCGGCCGATGGCGACCCCGCGCCCCCTCGCCCGTCGAGGGTCCGATGCTCCCTGTGCATCCCCCTGGCGTCCCAGGAGGCGGGGCCGGTCCCGGGATGGGCGGCCGGCCCGATCGACTCAGCCACGGCCGGGGACCCTTTCCCGGACGATCCGTTGCGGGGCGACGCCTAGTCGCAGCCCAGGAAGATCGGGGCCACCGACCCCGCCTGGGGCCAGCCGTCCGGCGTGCAGTCGCCGTCCAGGTCCACGGGCCGCTCCCGGGTGTCGTGGAGGTACCGGGGACAGGCCGCCGGGGCCGGGTCCGTCTCCCAGAGATTCACGCCGCCGCACCCGCCGTTCGACGGCAGCAGCTGGTTGGCCTTGTCCTTGTTCGTCGCCTCGTCGCCGAAGACGTCCCGGCGCACCACCAGCCCGTCCCCGTTCACGTCCACCAGTTCCAGCAGGCGCTGGTTGCCGGGCCACTCCTCGCTGTCGGTCCACCCCTGCCCCGGCAGTCCGTAGGTGAACTTGTAGCCGATCCGGACGCCGATCCCGTGGGGGGAATCCTCCAGGGGAATCGCGGGCAGGTCCGCCACGAAGGTCCAGATCCCGTCGCCCCGCACGGAGTCCCCCTGGGTCCCGTCGTCCACCATCTCCCGGAGATTCGGCACCCAGTTGCCCAGGGCCGCGTTGGCCTCGTCCACCTGCTGCTGGGTCAGGCAGAAGGGCGGGTTGGCTCCCGATCCGCAGACCGGCGTCGTCTTGTGGATCCCCCCCGTCAGGTACACCCGCTTCCCGCTGCCCTCCCGGGCCCACTTGAACCGGTCCACCGCCGTGCAGTTGCCGTCGCGGCCCCCCGCCCGGAAGTCCGCCTGGAACACCACCCGGATCCGGTCGGTCGCCGGCTGGGGGACCACGGTCACCCGCCCGGCGGCGGCACGCAGCAGCGCCGCGAAGGCGCACTTCTGGTCCCCGGGCGTCGGGGGCACCGACGGATCGGCGCCTCCGCATCCCGTCGGGGGAACGGGCAACTGGGCCGCGAAGGCCTGGAGGAAGCCGTCGTCCGCCAGCCCCTCGATGCCGGCCCCCGGGCCCAGGGCGCCCGCGAAGGGATACCGGCCCTCCCGGCCGGCCAGGGCCAGCCATCCCCGGACCAGGCCGACGAAGGCCGTCACCTCCGGGTCGTTGCCCTGGTACCGGGCCACGAACTCCTCGACCTGGTCCCCGAGGACGCAGGAGAACGAAGCGAGCCCCCCTCCCGCATCGAGTCCCTTCCCCAGCAGGGCCAGCGTGGCCGCCGTGGTGATCTCCCCCAGGGGCGGCAGGACCGCCGGCGGGGCCGCCTCCCGGCACTCGGGCGGCAGAGCGTCGTGGAACGCCTTGCAGTTCTCTCCCGTCAGGCAGGCCACCACCCGCTCGGGGCAGACCACCGACCGCTGCCTCGGCACCGACGGGATCACCCCGAAGGCCTGGCCGCTCTCCCAGCGGGCCTCGACCCGGAGGCCCGAGAAGGCCGTGTTGCCCGGGAAGGCCAGCCGGAAGGCCCCGGGGGACTGCTCGCCCACCTGGAGCCCCTCCAGCACCTCGCCCCCGGCGAAGACCCGCACCTGGGCTCCCGCCGGGGCTCCCTCCACCGTCGCCAGCACCAGGTTGTCCGCCACCGGGGGCAGTTCCCGGCTCCGGTCCTGCATCGCCCAGTTGACGATGGTCCCGTCCAGGCAACCCGTCAGCCCGGCCAGCAGCAGCAGGCCCCCCGCCGGCCACCTCGGTCGATTCCCCGTCACCAGGCCACCTCCATCGTCGCCTTGGACCGGACCACCAGCCAGTGCTGGTTCTCGTCCACCGGCCGCCTCCACTGGTACTTGTCCAGGAACTCGAGCCGGTAGCCCAGCTTCAGCCCCTCGTACTCGTAGGTCAGGCCCACGTGGGCCTTCCACTTCCGGGTCCGGTCGTCGTTGTACCCGATCACCGACAGCGCCCGGCGCCCCGTCTCGTCGGTCAGCAGGGTCCCCTTGCGGCCCTTCTCCCACCAGTGGTCGTACTGGACGCCCACCTCGCCCCGGAGCCCGTCCGCCAGGCCCATGGCCAGCCGCGCCCGGACCTGGACCTGCTGTCCCAGGTAGTCGTCCTGGGCGGTCAGGTGGCTCCGCCAGTCCCGGTCCCACAGGTACTTCCCCTTCAGGCCCAGCTCGACGCCCTTGTAGGCGTCGAAGATGGTCCGGAGGTGCAGCACCCCGATCCCCGTCAGGCGGTCCTGGTTGCGCCGGAAGACGCTCCGGGGATCCCGTCCCCGGTCGGTGGTGTTCGCGTAGTCGTAGAGGTCCGTGTCCGTGAAGCCGTCACTGTGCAGGAAGTCGGGATAGACCCGGTCCACGTCGCGGTTCTGGGCGTTCTGGTTGTAGGTCAGCACCGTCCCCTCGCCCGAGACCTCCACCGTGCCCCCGGCGAACGACGCCGCGTAGGAGGGCACCACCGTCGCCCCGTGCCACCCGATGCACGACTCCACGAAGGCCTCGTCGAAGTCGATGAACTCGTTGGCCAGGTTCAGCGTCGGCAACTGCCCTCCCTCGATGAACCCCTCGGTCAGCAGCACGTCGGCCTCCCGCCGGGACCCGAAGATGGCGTTGACGTGCTGGCCGATGTGGAAGTACTCGACCTTCACCGCCAGCCCGAAGGCCGTCTGGAACTCCCCTCGGAGTCGGAAGGCCCAGTCGTCGGCGCTCCGGAAGGCGTCCCCGTAGGTGCTCCGGAAGACCACAGGGGAGACGCCCTGGTTCAACTGCACCCCGTTGGCGGTCAGTTTCGGGTCGATCCCCTGCATCGACAGCACCACCAGCCCGTTCAGGGAAAGCCACGACAGCGGGTCCGCCTGGACCTCCAGCGTCGTGACGCTGTTCCAGAAGCGGCTGAAGGTGTCCACCGCGTGGTCCTTCTGGCACCCCACGATCGGGTTGCCCAGGTCGTCCTTGCAGGTGGCATAGGCGGAACCCACCGCGTCGGGGTCCGTCCGGTCCACCTCCACGTCGTTGGTCAGCGTGCTGATCAGCGTGAAGGAACCCCAATCCGGCGCCACGGCCAGTTTCGCCGCGTAGGCCCAGTCCCGGCTCCAGAAGGGGTTGGACAGCATCGGGTCCCCGATCCCCGTGGACCACCAGGGTCCCACCCACAGTTTCGGCATCGCGATCATGGCCAGGTCGTAGGACACGAGCCCCTGCTTCACGATGCCGTTCAGGAAGATCCCCTTGCCGTTGTCCCGGTCGATGTAGCGGACCTTGCCGATGGTCCAGGGATTGAACATCCCCAGGTCCGACGACCCCCAGGTCAGCGTGTGGGTCCACCAGGAGGGCGTCGGGATCTGCAGGCGGACCCAGGTCCCCCGCAACTTGATGTAGGACGCGTGGTTCATCCCCAGGGACTCCCCGGAGGTGTTGGCTCCCGCCGGATTGAAATCCCCGTTCTCCCACCAGTCCTGCCACAGTTCCCCGAAGCGGCTCTGGAGCCGGGCATAGGCCGACACGTACTTGCTGACCCGCCCGAAGACCTTCAGTTCGAACTCCGTGCCGACCCCGTTGTCCCCGCTGATGTTGTCGGTCCAGAAGGGGTTGCCGTAGGACACGAGCCCCTGGCGGTCGTTGTTCCGGTAGAGGTACTTGGTGTAGAGCCTCCCGGCCAGGTCGAAGTTCACCAGGTCCGCCCGGGCCGGCAGGGCGCCCCCTGCCAGCAGCGCCAGGCAACAGGCACCCAGGATCCCTCGCCGCCGCCAAGCCATCGGTGCCTCCCGTCAGGGGTAGATCATCGGGAGTTCCACCAGGGGGCTCCCCTCGGGGTTCGCCGCGTCGCACTGGTACTTCAGGACCTGGTGCTGGGTCGCCGCCTCGTCCGCGCCGCCCTTCCCCGGGGCCACCAGCAGGTCGATCACGTGGGGGTCGCAGTCCCAGTCCGACCCGCCCCCGAACCGGTGCGCCCCGGCGATCTCGTTCACCTTCCGGGTCAGCAGGTCCCGGGAGGACGGGTATCCCTCGTTGGACTGCACCACCACACCGTACCCCCACCCGGCCGGCGGTCCGCCCAGGTCCTTCAGGGGCACCGTCGCGACCACCGTCCTTCCCTGGACCCGGACCGACTTCGGGATCACCACCCCGGCCTTCAGGGCCCCGGCCTTGGTCGCCACCTCCGACTCCAGGCGCTGGCGACCCTGGGGACTGATCAGCACGACCTTCTCCCAGGCCGATTCCGGGCGGAACCGGGCGTTGATCCCCGGCAGGGCGTCCCGGAAGCCGCTCCCGGCCTTGTGATCCTGGTCGATGTACACCTGCACGAACTGCAGCGAGAAGCCGTTCCCCGGAGGCGACCAGGACTTGCTGTCCCAGGGGTCCCCGATCCGGGTCCGGAACTCCACCGTGATCACCGCGTCGGCCCCCTTCACCTCCAGCGAGAATCCCGTCAGGTCGAAGGACCCGGGGGCATAGACGGAATCGGTGGGATAGACGTAGGTCCCTGGCCCGTCGTCATCCCCGCTGGGGTCCTTGAAGGAGACCGACTGCGCCATCGCCGCGCCGGCCTGGCACCACACCAACCCGAAGGCGATCCACCGGAACCTGCCCATCGAACCCCTCCCTCTTGCAGCCAACGGGGCGAAGCCCCCCTCAAGGATACGGGAGTCCTCGGGACCCGCAACCCCTCAGCGTCCGGCCACGGGCCGCCCGTGGACCAGTTCTTCCCACAGGATCGTGAGTCCCAGGGAGATGACGTCGAAGGAGGAGCGGTAGCGGCCCTCGTTGACCGGGTACCCGTTCCGGACGTTCCCCTCGAAGTCCAGCAACTGCTGGTACACCCGCCCCTCTCCGGCCTCCACGGTCCGGGACAACTGGAAGACGTGCCCGTAGGAGATGCCCACCTCGATCCCCCGCCAGGCCCCCCGGACCCCGAACCCGAGTCCAAACCGGTCCCAGGAAGGCAGGTCGATGGCCGTGTAGGCCTTCGGCTGGGCCCCGCTCTCCCACCAGCCCCCCAGGCTGACCCAGAGGTGCCGGGGCAGGGCGTTCCAGGTGCCGCCCAGGCGCAGGCTGTGGGTGTCCTTCAGGTTCCGGGGCAGTTCCAGGGACTTCAGCAGCAGGGAGGTGCCGAAGGCCTCGACCTCCTGCTGGTCGAAGCGGATCCGGAAGGCGTCCTGTACCGACCACTGTTCCCAGGCATAGTCCAGTTCGACGTCGAAGACCTCCCGGTCCCCCTGGGGCCAGACGAACCGCAGCGCCGCCCGCAGGTCCACCGGGTAGTCGAAGGAGAGCCGCCCGGGGACCTTCACCGGGGCCGACCGGGCATAGATCGAGTTCTGGGTGCCGGAAATCGTCAGGTCCCCTTTCGCCCGGACGGGGATCGGGGCCACCCGGGCGGCCATCGCCAGTTCCAGCTGCGGCAGCGGCCGCACCCAGAAACCCGCGATGCCCGACACGCCGGCCCAGTCGGCGACGTCCAGGTCCACCCGCAGGTCGTTCAGGTTCTTGGCGGGGTCGTTCTGGTTCACCGCCGCGGCCGGACCGACGATGTCCACGCTGTATCGCACCCAGGGCACCGTGACGTACTGGAGCGTGATGCCGACCCCGAACCACTGCTGGTACTTGTAGGCTGCCGACAGGGACACGAAGGCGAGCATCGCGTCCAGGTCGGTCACCGAGTACCGGGAGGCCGAGACCGCGGGCTCGGTCTGGCCCGAGGCCGGAGCGGTGTTCGGGTAGGACACCTTGCCAAAGGCCGCCGGCCCCGACAGGCCCAGCCCGAAGGCCCAGTCCTTCAGGCCGAAGTCGCTGGTCAGACCCAGGCTGATCCCCATTGGGAAGAAGCCCTGCTGCTGGTGGATGACCGGGAAGGACACCTCCCCGGTGCCGTTGTTGTAGGCCGGGTCCGGGTCGCAGGGGTCCTGGGAGGGCCCTCCCTTGCACCGCCGGGCCGGCAGGCGTTCGAAGGACAGCGACAGGTCCGACAGGGTGTGGTTGTACATCAGCCGGGTGCCCCGCATCCGGGCCAGCGCCGCCGGATTCCACCAGATCGCCGACGGGTCGTCGGCCCCGGCGGTGAAGGCCCCGCCCCGCCCCAGGGCATGGACCCCCTGGGGTCCGTACTCGAAGCCCGCCGCCAGCGCCCCGGAGGGGCATGCCAGGAGGCCCAGAAACCACAGCAACGCCGCGTTTCGTTTCATTCCCGCTCCTGATCTGCAAGAGTTCCCCGACGCAGCCCGAACCTATCACAGCGGCGCCGACCCCGACAACGCGGAATTCCGGGAACGAATCGTCCCCAACCCGGAATCCTCGCGCCCTGCCGAACGGTCCACAGGGAGCGGGACATCGGGACCCCCGTCCGCTGCCGGAAAATCCTGTGCGTCCCTCCCGGGTTTCGGCTATTCTCGCCTCCGTCTCTTTGCAACAGGTGACCCTCCATGAGAAGCGTGTTCCTCGCGTTCGCAACCCTGGCTCTCCTGCTGGCCTCCGCCTGCGGAGGCGACGATTCCTCCGGGACGGACACGGGAATCCAGGACCCCGGAACCCCCGATCCGGGAACCCCGGACCCCGGAACCCAGGACCCGGGAACCACCGTCGAGTGCCTCCCCTGTCTGCAGCCGGGCCTGGCGCTCCGGTTCACCCGCCTGGACGTCCAGGAGCCCTCGGAGCCCCTGGGCCTCCCGGAGTTCCTGAACGCCATCTGGGCCCCGGACATCACGGCGAGCCGCCTGAACATCGCCCTCCGGGTCGAGTCGGTGGAGGAGATCGAGTACCAGGGGCAGCAGGTCCGGAAACTGACCGTCACCGCCGGGTCCGCCTGGCATGACCTGACGGTGGATGACGTGCTGCCGGTGAACGGCGGGAAGACCCCGACCCAGTACTACTTCCTCTCGGACGCCGTGAGCCAGTTCCAGATCGTGGTGAAGCCCGACTGCACCTTCGAGTCCCTGGCGGGGGCCTCCCTGGTCTTCCACCCCGGCCCGATGGACCACGCCCTGATCTGCTCCGACGGCTACCCCGAGATGGGCCTCGGATCGGATCGCATCCCGATGGCCCGCCTCTTCGCCCGGGGCCGCTTCAACGACCAGTGCGAGATCCCCTCGGGCTACCTGGAGGGGTGCATCGCCCAGCAGGCCGCCTGCCGGATCTGCAGTTTCGGCCCCGCCCCCGACTACTCCCTCTGGAAGCGGGAACCGAATCCCAATGCCGCAGGGACCCCCTGTTCGGCCTCCTACTGCGAGAAGTACTGCGCGAAGAACGTCTGGGTGAACTTCGGGGCCTTCGTGGAGGGCCTCGGGGTCCCCCTGCAGTGCGACTTCGACGGCCCCGAGCAGAACGGCGACGCGATGAACGGCTACCTGATCGCCGGGGAGTGGTCGGCGTCGAAGGCCCCCTTTGCCTCAGGGGCCCAGTAGCCCCCGGCCCCGCCGGAACCACCGGTAGAACGGGATCCCGATCGCCACCAGCAGCCCCCCCAGCAGCGCGTTCCGGGTGTTCTCCCGGAAGGAGAGCGCAACGTAGATCGCCGAGAAGATCGCGAAACAGGCCGGGACCCAGGGATACCCGGGCACCCGGTAGGGACGGGGCACCTCGGGGCGCCGGACCCGCAGCACGATCACCGCGGCCGCCAGCAGGCCGTAGAAGGCCCAGGACACCACCACCATCATGTCGGTGATCTGGTCGAAGGTGCCCGAGAAGACCAGCACCGAGGACCAGGCCCACTGGACCCACAGGGCCACGTGAGGGGTCCCCCGCCGGGGATGCACCGCGTCGAGCCCCTTCCAGAGCAGCCCGTCCCGGGACATCGCCCAGTACACCCTCGCCGACACCAGGGAGGTGCCATGAAGCGCCCCGAAGGTGCTCAGCACCACCGCGAGGGACACCAGGGCCGCCCCGAAGGGCAGCACCCGGGCGACCGCGTCGGCGGCCACCAGCGTCGAGGACCGGACCTCCTCCAGGGGCAGCAGGGCGAAGTAGGCCCAGTTGACCCCCAGGTAGCCCAGCGTGACCAGGCCCATGCCCAGCACCAGCGCCCGAGGAAAGTCCCGGGAGGGGCGGCGCATCTCCGACCCGACGTAGGTGACGTTGATCCAGCCGTCGTAGGCCCAGAAGGCCCCCGAGAGGGCCAGCGTCAGGGCCGCCAGCAGCGGCATCGGCCCCGCGACGGCCGGATGGATCGCCTCCGGCAGCACGGGCCCATCGAAGGATCCGGAACGGGCCCCGGCGACGCCGACCGCCACGATGCCCGCCAGGATCGCCAGTTTCACCCACAGGAAGGCATCCTGGACCCGGGCTCCCAGGCGGACTCCCTGGACGTTCATCGCGGTGACCGCCAGCAGGGCCCCGACCGCGACGATCTTGGTCCCGAGGTCCCGCAGAGGGTACAGGTCCACGACCCCCCACAGCGTGGTGCCCCAGGCGGCCAGTTCCGGGGACGGATCCCCCCATCCGACGAAGGGCCGCAGGTACTCGGCGCAGATGTAGGCGATGGAGGCCAGCGTCCCGGTCTGGATCACCGAGAGCACCGACCAGCCGTAGAGGAACCCCGTGAAGGGCCCGAAGGCCCGGCCCAGGTGCCCGTAGAGCCCCCCGGCGTCGGGGAAGGTGGCCGCCAGTTCCGCCGCGGAAAGGGCCCCGAGGAAGGATAGCCCCGCCGCCAGCAGCCAGACCAGCAGCACCAGCGTCGGGGACGGCAGGGACTGGGCCATCGGGGCGGCCTTCTTGAAGATCCCCGACCCGACCACGGATCCCACGACCAGGGCCGTGGCGGTCCAGGCACCGATGTGCCGGACCAGGTCCCTGCGGGAATGGGCGGGCGATCCCTCCACGCGTCCCCCTGGCCGCCGTCGCCCGCCTCCCGGGTCACTCGGACCCGGAACTCCCGGGCCACCGGGCCCCCTCGATCGAAACGCCTTCGACCATCATGCGGACCAGGTCCCGGGAGGTCATCCCGCAGAAGTCCCGGACCCGCCGGTCGGCCAGCGCCGCCTGCTCCGGCAGCGTGTAGTCGTTCTCCACCGCCAGGACCCGCATGCCGGCCGCCTTGCCCGC
The DNA here is from genome assembly GCA_017994695.1 of Myxococcota bacterium. Taxonomy (GTDB): domain Bacteria; phylum Myxococcota_A; class UBA9042; order DTJE01; family DTJE01; genus JAGOKF01. The sequence continues at coordinate 29,005 of JAGOKF010000037.1, forward strand.
CAGGATCCCGGCGTGGGCATCCTCCACCACCAGGCACCGTTCCGGGGGAAGGTCCAGGTCCCGGGCCGCCGCCAGGAAGATCTCCGGGTCCGGCTTGTACCGGGACACGTCGTCGCCGGTCTTCACCACGTCGAAGAACTCGGCCAGGGCCGTCACCCGGAGGACCCGCCGGACGTAGCGCCCCGGGGAGGACGAGGCAACGGCGCAGCGCAGGTCCGCGATGCGACAGGACTCCAGGATCTCCCGGGCCCCGGGGATCAGCATCACCCCCTCCTCCTCCACCATCCGGCAGACCCGGTCCATGCGGCGCTCCACCAGCACCTCCGGGGGATCCGGCAGGCCGAACCGCCGGCAGTAGAACTGCATGTTCTCCAGGGCGGACCTCCCCGGGATGCGGCTTCGCTCCTCGGGGGTCATCTCGTCGAGGCTTCTCCCCAGAGGGGCGAGCAGGGCCTCGGTGGCCCGGTGGTAGAGGTGCTCGGACTGCACCAGGGTGCCGTCCAGATCGAAGAGGATGCCGTAGGGTTTCCTGCCGCTCATGACCCGGAGGCCTATTTCGGCCCGAAGCGGCCGTCAAACCGCCCGCGATGCCGAACCCCTTGAACCCCGGGAGGACCTGTGGTAGATGGTGGCGTTTCCGGGTCTCGAAGGGCCCCCCTTCGCCCGGCCTCCAGGACGCAGGAGGACCTCGCCGATGCAGCGACGCGGACCGGTGCTCTACCTCCGACCCACCCTCTCCTCCCGGCGGAGGCGCCAGGCGCCCTGGCTGGTATCGGGCTTCCTGGTGGCGATCGTCGCCGTGAACTGGCTGGTCTTCTTCGGGGGAACGCCCGATCCGGCGGGCCCCTCTCTGGAGGACCGCCTGTCCACCCCGGTCGCGGTGCCGGAGATCGCCCCCCCCGAGAACCCCGTTCCCGGAACCCCGGAGTCCCGCAGGGTGGAGGGCAGCCTGAACCGGGGAGAGTCCCCGACCCAGTTGCTGGTCCGCCTGGGAGCCACCCCCCAGAGCGCCCGGGAGGCCCTGTCCCAGGCCGCCCGGGAAGTGGACATGCGGGTGATGCGGGTCGGCCAGCGGATGGCCGCCGACCTGGACCCCCGGGGGCAGGTCCTGTCGCTCCAGGTGTTCCTGGACGTGCTGACCACCGTCGAGGTCCGGCAATCCGGGAACGGGGAATGGGAGGTGGCCCGCCGGGAGGCTCCGGTGGACCGGGAAATCGTCCAGGTCGCCTGCCTGATCGACGGGAATCTCTACGACAGCCTGCAGCAGTGCGGCCTGGACCAGCAGGCCATCGGACCGCGGGTGGCGGACCTCCTCTCTGGCCAGGTCGACTTCTTCAGCGAGGTCCGTCGCGGGGACGTCCTGCGTCTGCGCATCCAGAAGGAGAGTTCCGGGGGCCAGTTCCTGCGGTACGGCAGGGTCGAGTCCCTGCTCTACGAGGGCCGGGTCGTCACGGCGGGGGTCTTCTCCCGGGTCGGGGCCGACGGCAGCGTCGCCTACTACGACGCCGACGGGGTCCCGGTGGAGCGGCCGTTCCTCCGGGCGCCCCTGAAATACACCCGGGTGTCCTCCCAGTACTCTCTGCGCCGCCTCCACCCGATCCTGAAGACCTACCGCCCCCACAAGGCGATGGACTACGCCGCCCCGACCGGAACCCCGGTCCAGGCCGTGGGAGATGGCCGGGTGGTGTTCCTGGGCCGCCGGGGCGCGGCGGGCAACACGGTCGTGATCCAGCACGATCACGGCCTCCAGACCTATTACGCCCACCTGTCCTCGTTCGCGAAGGGCCTGAAGGTCGGGGATGTCGTCCGGCAGCAGCAGTTGATCGGCGCCGTGGGGTCCTCCGGCCGGTCGACCGGGCCCCATCTCCACTTCGCGGTGGCCCGGAACGGGGCGTTCATCGATCCCCGGATTCTCCGGGAGATCCGGGGCAATCCCCTGCCCGAGGCCGACCGGGAGGAATTCCGGACCGAGGTCGCGAGTCAGGTGGCGCTGTTGAAGGCCCTTCCGATCCAGACCGTCGATCGCAGGCGCTTCTGATCGGGGGTTCCCCGGACCCATTCCGGACCGGCGACCACCCCGGGTCTCCCGACAGGAAGGAAGTTCCCGCGGACGCTCCGTCCCCGATCCCCCGGAGGCCGCGTCGCCGGCCAGGACATCGGCGCGCAGGAGAGAATCAGAACCCCGCTACGGCCCGGACACGGACGGCGCCGGCGGTCCGGGGAGAGACCCCGTCGCCGGGGCGGTCCAGCCCGTCCAGCGGGAACAGCACGGCCCCGTCGGCCCGAAGCGAGAAGTGGCGGCCCATCCGGAGGCCGAGGTCCAGCCCTCCCTCGATGCCCAGGGGGCGCTTGCCGCCCGGAGTCCCCTCGGGAATGGACGCGAAGGCCATCAGCAGGGACACCCCGCCGTCCAGCGCCCACTCCCCCGACTTCCAGAAGGTCCGATTCCAGCCGGGCTTGAAGTAGAAGGCGTTGGTGACGGACCCGATCACCTCCCGGAACAGCAGATGGTCCACCCGGTAGTCCCGGTTGAAGACGAAGTGGTGGATGGTCCGGGTCCGGAAGAGGCTCGGATGCTCCCGGTTCCAGCACCCGGACCCCGAGGCCGCCAGCAGGCCCTGGTCCAGCACCCCGAAGGCCCCCAGCGTGTTGCCCCCCGTCGCCAGTCCCGCCCAGAGGAAGACCCGGTCGGGCCCCGTCTGCACCTCGGCCTCCAGGGCCGCCCCGAAGGACAGGAACTCCTTCCGGGAACGGCTGTCCTGGGGGCTGCTGACCACGTGGTCCACGTGTCCCCAGGTCATCGCCACCTCGGCCTCGACGCGCAGCGACAGGTCGGGCCGGGGACGCATCCGGAACTTCCCCCACACGCTCGGCGTCCAGAAGAAGGCCCCCCGGGGGACGATCACCGCGGCGTCGTAGGAGGACGGGGCCGAGGTGCCCGAGGAGGTCGAGGGGGTCGTGGCCGAGAGGTCCGAGGAGGTCTTCTGCTGGGTGATGGCGTTGTAGATCCCCCAGTCATAGACCGGCCGGCCCGCCTCGAAGTCCCCGGCCTTCTTCCGTCGCTCCTCGGGGCGCACCGGACTCGAGTCCACCCCGAAGACCCAGCGATAGACGTCGTCGGTCTGGTCCATGTCGTAGGGCAGCGCGGCGTACCCGTAGGGGGAGTCCGACGTCAGGCCCTCCCCGGGGAACTCCAGGCCGAACCGCAGCCAGGTCACCCCCAGGTTCACCTTGCCAAAGACCCCGTCCACGTAGTCCCCGAAGTCCGAGTCCGGGTCCCGCCCCCCGCTCCGGACGATCCCGAGCCCGAAGTGCTCGGGCATCCGCCCGCCCGACAGATGGACCAGGTGGAAGAGCATCACCTCGGCCCAGACCGCCTGGATCCGGAGGGAGTCCCGGAAGGAGGAGAAGGCCGCCGACGGGGCCCGCTGCCCCCGGGCAAAGGTGGACAGGGGAGCCGCCGCCTGGTCCACGTCCGGCGTGGACCCCAGGACCACGTTGTCCAGCAGGTCCACCACGGCGTGGACCGACGCGATCTCGGCCACCCGGATCACCGGTTCCCATCGGAGCCTCAGATCCGCCGACGACACGGCATCCCGGACGGACCGGTAGGACCGCTGGCGGGGCAGCACGGTGCTGGAGGACGGGACGCATCCCGGGTCCACCGAGGTGTCCGGGGGGATCCCCAGGTCGCCCTGAAGGAAGGTGTTGAACCGCAGGCGGAAGGCCCCGCGGTTCTCCACCGTGACCAGGGGGTGCAACCGCAGGGTCAGGTCCGTCTGCTCCTCGGGGTCCGAGGACTCCTCTGCCCGGAGAGGGGTCGCGGCCAGGCAGACCAGGATCCAGGAACCGGCCAGATACCTTCGGATCACGGCGATCCCACCCTTCCCCGGGGCGGCGCCATGCTACGGTGGAACCCCCGGGAAGTCAACGAATGCCGCTCCCGGCGGCCGGGGGTTCCGACGGCGATCCTCCCCGGGGATCGGGCCTTCGCCGGATTGGCATCCCGGAGGAGGCTTCGATACCATGAGGCCGTGAGGAACCTCATCCGCCGGTCGTGCCTGCCGATCCTGCTACTGGAGGCGATCTCCGCCCGGGCGGGGACGGGAGAGGAGGGACCGCGCCTGGATCCGAAGACGCTGTACCGCGTGGTGATCACCGAGGTGATGGTGAGTCCCAGGGCCCTGCCGGCCTCCCAGGGCCAGTGGATCGAGGTCCGGAACCCCACCGGGGAGACGGTGGACCTCCAGGGAATGGTGATCCGCACCGCCAGCGGGGGGTTTCATCCCGTCAGCCCCTCCCAGTCGCTGCGCCTGGAACCCGGGGAGATCCGGGTCCTCGGTCCCGTCGCCGGAAGGCCCGTCGAAGGAGCCGCAATGGTGCAGTACGCCTACGGGGGCGACCTCCCGATGTCCGCCTCGGGGGACGTGCTCTGGATCTCGTTGAAGGACTCCCTGGTGGACCTGGTCTCCTGGGGACCCGAAAGCCTCCCGGTGGAACCGGGGTACTCCCTCTCCCGGGAGCCCGCCGACCCCTTCTTGGGGGAACCGTCGGAGTGGTGCGCCGGGCGGGACCCCTACGATGGAGGACCCGACTTCGGGACCCCGGGAAGGCCCAACACCTGGTGCGACTCCGACGGCGACTCCCTGGCCGAGGACCAGGGGGACTGCGACGACGGGAACGCCGACGTGCGCCCCGGGGCCGTCGAGCGCTGCAACGGCCTCGACGACGACTGCAACGGGAAGATCGACGACGACCCGGCGGGACCGGACCGGATCTGCCCGTCCCTCGGGGTCTGCCGGGGCCTCCAGGCCCGGTGTGCCGGCGCGATGGGCTGGGTCTGCGACTTCCCGGGGTCCTACGAGCCCGTGGAGACCCGGTGCGACAGCCTGGACAACGACTGCGACGGCGAGACCGACGAGGGCTTCTTCTGGAAGGGAGTCCCCCTCGGGGCTCCCTGCGAGGTCCCCGGCGTCTGCGGCACCGGACAGGTCGTCTGTCGGCCGGACGGGGCCGGAGCCGCCTGTTCCACCGCCCCCGACGGGCCCGATTCCCGGGCCTCCCCCGAGGTCTGCAACGGCCTGGACGACGACTGCGACGGCGAGACCGACGAGGACTACCCCGTGGGCCGGCCCTGCGAGTCCGGAACGGGCATCTGCCGGGCCCCGGGAGTCTGGCGCTGCTCCCGGGACGGATGGTCCGTCACCTGCGACGCGGTTCCCGGGGACCCCGTCCCGGAGGTCTGCGGCAACGGCCTGGACGACGACTGCGACGGCCGGACCGACGAGGGCTTCCCCGTCGGGGAGGTCTGCCAGGAAGGGGAGGGGGCCTGCCGGGTGGTCGGCAGGTGGGCCTGCTCCCCCGACGGGAGCGGCGTCGTGTGCTCGGCCCGGCCCGGGGAGCCCGGACGGGAGGTCTGCGGCAACCGGATCGACGACGACTGCGACGGGGAGACGGACGAGGCCGACTGCCTCGCCCCGGGCGGTTCCGGCTGCTCCGTCGCCCGAAGGCCCGGCGGCCACCCGATCCTGCCGTGGCTCCTGCCGGTCCTCCCGTTCCTGTCCCGCCGCCGTCTGCCGGGATCTCCGATCCCCCCTCGCCGGTGACACGGAAGCCCCGACCCTTCCCTTCGGGGCCGATCCTGCGACAATGGACCGGGCAGCAAGGCAGGAACCCATGGCCTCCCGATTCTTCCGATCCCGGGACGCCCGGCGGGCCCACCGGATCGCCCGGGCGCCGGGCCGGTCCCGGCTGATCCGGGCCCTCCGGGCCGGTCCGGCCACCCACCGCGTCGCCGTTGCCCTGGCCACGGCGGGCGGGATCGGCTTCCTTCCCTGGGGCGGGGCCCTGGGGGCCGTCGCCGGGGCCCTGGGGGCCTGGGCCCTTCCACCCGACTCGGGAATCTCCTGGCTGGCCCTGGCTGCCGTGGTCCTCGCGGGCACCCTGGCGACCCGGGTCGCCATCGGGGTGGCCGGGGTGGAGGACCCGGGGGAGTGCGTGGTGGACGAGGTGGCCGGCGGCTGGCTGGCCTGCCTCGCCTCGGGCCTGAAGGGTCCGTGGCTGGCCCTTCCGGCGATCCTCTTCGTGATCCTGGACACCGTGAAACCCTGGCCCGCCAACGTCCTCGAGGATCGCCCCGGCGCGGTCGGCGTGATGGCCGACGATCTCGCGGCCGGGGCCTGGGCGGCCCTGATCGCCCGGATCCTCGGCGTCCTGCTGCCCGGGTAGCCCCGGACCCCGGTGTTGCCTGGAATCCTGCAATTCCAGGCATCTTCGCCCGGACGGCCCTTTGACCTGCACCCGGTTTTTTTGGACACGGACTTGGGGTAATGACTCCGAGGAAGGAGGTTCAAGGAGATGGGGAACAGGGCAAGGGATGAGCGGAGCGAGGACCGGGATAATCAGCCGGGGGCAAGG
>JAGOKF010000125.1 GCA_017994695.1 Myxococcota bacterium
CCTCCGAAGAAGTTCCCGGACTCCCTCGGTGGTCGCATCCTCGGCGTATCCGATCAGGTTCACGATCGGGCCCGTGGGCGGCGGAATCCGGGCCTCGGCCTGGAGGCGGCGGGTTTCCAGCAGGTCCCGGAAGACGTTGAACATGCTGATGGGCGTCACGGTCAGGTACACGAGGGGCGTCGGACTCCTGGCGGCGTACCGCCGGACCACCGACTCCACGTCCTCGCCGGTGACCATCGGGACGCAGGTGTTGCTGAAGAAGGTGATCTTGTCCGGCATGGGATGGGCCACCACGTAGTCCAGCACCCTGCGCACCTTGTCGGGGTTGCCCAGGATGACGTCCGACTCGCCGAGGTCCGTAGTGACCATTCCCTCGACGCTGGGATCCACCCGGCTCGCCTGGCCCGGGAGGTCGAAGGACCGCCGGCGGTTCTCCCAGGGATACTCCACGGCCGAGAGCAGCGGGGCGACGCCGTGGGGCGTCACGGTCATGCACTCGTTGTCGCAGTGCTGGACGAACCGGAAGGACCCCGAGAGGTCCATGCTGTCCAGCTGGCTCCGGGCGATCTCTCCCACGGCGAAGAACTCGGCGAAGGCATCGTCCCCGGCCCAGGATGTCAGCAGGTTGGTGACCTGGTCCTCGGAGTCCGTCAAGACGACCGGGAGCGGGCGGGTGCCCGGATCGTTGCGGGCGATGGCCAGGAGGTCCTCCAGGGTGGCATCGCCCAGGCGGGGTGGGGCGTGGGTCCGCACCCGCCGGTCGATGTCCTCGGGGATCCAGGTCTGGCCCCGGTAGGACACCGCCAGGCGGGAGGACAGCACCCAGGCCTTCTCCCGGCGCTGCCGGTCTTCCAGCACCAGCACCATCCGCGGGGTGCCCTGGGGACCCAGCAGCACCTCGAAGTGATCGTCGTAGAAGACCACCCACCGGACCTGCCAGTCCTCCGGCGCGGTTTCGAGGCCCAGGCGATAGGCCACGAGATCCCGGGTCGGGTCGCCGACCCGGATCCGGTTGCCTCCCCCGTCCCCTTCCTGCGAGACCTGGCCGTGCATGACCCCTAGCCCCCGTCGCTCCGGAGGAACTCGAAGAACTCCTCCTCCCCCATCGGCGTGGGGAGGGCGACCCGGGCCGGGTCGATTTCCAGCAGGGTCCGCCCGAGGCGGTCGAGGGCCCGGGAGGCCGGGGCGTCGGGCGCGTACTCGAGGATCGTCCGCTGCTGCTTCTCCGCCTCCTGGATCCGGGGGTCCCGCTCGATCACCTCCAGGATGCGGGTGTTCAGGCGCCGGGCGAACCGTTCCACCAGGCCGGTCTCCGCTGCGTTGGACCGCAGGTTCAGCACCAGGCCCCCGAGGCAGACCCCGTTGTTCCGGTAGATGTGGATGGCCCGGGCGATGTTGTTCGCCGCGAAGATCGCCATCGGCTCCTCGGAGAGGACGATCAGGACCTTCCGGGCGAAACCGTCCCGGAGGGGAGCCGCGAACCCGCCGCAGACCACGTCCCCCAGCACGTCGAAGACCCCGACGTCGAAGCGGCCGGACTGGAGCAGTTGCATCTCGTCCAGCGTCTCGATCATCCGGGCGACGCCTCGGCCGGCACACCCGACCCCGGGTTCCGGTCCGCCGGCCTCGCAGCAGGTGATCCCGTGCCGTCCCCGGGTCAGGATCTCGTCCGTTCCGGCCGCCTCGGGGTCGTCCCGGAGGACCTCCAGCACGGTCCGGATCCGGGTCCGCTGCTCCAGCAGCCGGAGGGCCGAATCGTGCTTCGGGTCGCACCCCACGTGGAGCACCCGCTGGCCGTTCATCGCGTAGAAGGCGCTCAGGCCCGTGGCGACGACGGACTTGCCGATGCCCCCCTTCCCGTAGACCGCGATGGTCTCCATGACGCTCCTTGCCAGGCCCGCCAATCGAGGGCGCCTCAAGATAGCGGGTTCCCGCCGAGGGGTCAAACCGCGGCACCGCAAGGCGCGCGAGGGATTCGACAAACGGCGGACTTGCCTTCCTGGGGGGCCTGGGAGACCATGGAAGGGTCTTCCGGATGGGGGGTGGGGATGAAACGCCTGCGACGGGCCTGGACGATCGCGGTGGCGGGCCTGGCGGCCTGCCAGATCCAGGTGGCGGCCCCGGACCTTTCCGGCCTGTTGGGGGATTCGGGGTCCGGCCTGGACTTTGGAGCGGACGTTCCCCCGATCCCGGAACTGCCCGCCGAGGATCGGATCGGGGATCCCGGAGGTCGGGATCCGGGGCCCGAGGCGGCGCCGGAGGACCGCCTGGAAGACCCCTCCCGGGACCCGGGAAATCCCGAGGATTCGGGGGGCGATGTCGCCGAGGACCTGTACGAGGAGCCCCGGATCGGCAACGTCCGCTGCCGCACCGGCGGAGGCTGCGTGTCGGGGATCTGCAAGGAGGGGTTCTGTCGGTGCGACGAGACCTGGCACTGCGAGGCGGGAGACTGGTGCGACGGGGGATCCACGGCGGTCCGGGACTCGGGCCTGTGCCTGCCCCGGCGGGGACTCACGGCCGGCTGCCGGTTCCACGAGCAGTGCCAGACCGGGGCCTGCGACCCGACGGGGTACTGTGCCTGGTGCGCCCCTGGGGGTGCCGGTTGCGAGGAAGCCAAGGTCTGCTGCTTCGGCGTCTGCCGGGAGGGCTGCCTGGGGTGCGCGGTGGCGCCGCCCCCGGCCCCGGTCTACACGGCCTGCGCCACCGGGTGCTATGAAGCCGAGAAGGAGTTCTGCGGTCCCAACGGGGGCGAACCGAAGCGCCCGAACGGGAGCGACTGCCAGTTCAACGACTCCTGGTGCCAGAGCGGAGTCTGTTTCAGCGAGGACCTCCGGGAGAGCGCCTGCGCGGACTGCCATGACGACGCCGATTGCGTCGCGATGCACGGGGGCGGGGTCTGCCTGGGGGGATACTGCGCGATTCCCTGACTCCGGGACCTTCGGGACCCCCTGGGGATTCCGTGCCGGGCGTGTATCATCGATGCCGTCCGGAGGGCCGCGGGGAGATCGGGTGGAGGAGGTCCGGGACGTCCTGGTGGTGGGTGCCGGTCTCTCCGGCTCCGTGGTCGCCCGCCGGCTGGCCGAGCGGGGGCTCCGGGTGCTGGTCGCCGAACGACGGCCCTTCGTGGCCGGGCTGTGCCACGATGCGCCAGGGGCCGAGGGCGTTCCCCTGCCCGATTTCGGGCCCCACTACTTCCGGGCCCATCGGCCGGAGGCGGTCGAATTCCTGGGAAGGTTCACCGGGTGGAGGCCGACGGTCTTCCGGGTGCTGGCCCGGCGGGACGGGGTCCTCTGGCCCTTCCCCATCCAGCTCGCGACCTTCGAGCAGTGGATCGGCAGGCCCTCCACGCCGGACGAGATGGAGCGCACGCTGGAGCAGTGGCGGGTTCCCTGCGACGATCCCGGGGACTCGGAGGCCCTGGTGCTGTCCCGGGTGGGCCGGCCGTTCTTCCGGTTCTTCTACGAGGAGTACACCCGGAAACAGTGGGGGATGGAGGCCCGGGACCTCCTTCCCGCGGCGTGCGGCCGGGTTCCCATCCGGACCACCCGGGACGACCGGTATCTCGACGCCCCCTTTCAGGCCATGCCACAGGACGGGTACACGGCCATGGTGGAACGGATGCTCGCCCACCCGGGAATCGAGGTCCGTCTCTCGGTCGAGGGACAGCAGGTCCTCCGGGAGGTGCCCCACCGGCACCTGGTCTGGACCGGCACGCCGGAGGAATTCTTCGGGGAACGCCCGGACCGGCTGCCCCGGAGGTCCCTCCGATGGGAGCGGGAGGAGTTCGAGGGACGCCGGGTGCTCGAGGCGCCCCAGATCAACTTCCCCGGTCCCGAGCCCTGGACCCGATGGCTGGAGACCTCCCAGCTCTTCGGGTCCCCGGGGCCGGTGACGACGGTGATCCGGGAATTCCCCAGGGACTACCTCCCGGGACGGGAGCCCCTCTACGCGATCCCTTCCCGGGAGGCGGAGCGCCGCTTCGACGAATGGAGGCATCGCATGGACGCGGTCCCGGGGGTCACCTTCCTGGGACGGCAGGCCCTCTACCGGAACCTCGACATGGACCAGGCGGTGGAGATGGCCCTCCAGGCAGCCCCGGCCATCGAGGCCGCCGTCCGGGGCGGGGCAGGGAGGCCCGGGTCATGACGGACCCCTGGCGTCGGCGTCGGGACCCCCTGGAACCTCCTCCGGCCTGCCGGGTGGAACTGGTGGTCGCCCGGTACCGGGAGCCGGTGCGCTGGGTGCGCAACGTCCCGTCCTCCGTGCAGGTCACGATCTACGACAAGGGGGGCGACCTGGACCCGGCGCTGCTGCCCTGGGCCCGGGTAGAGACCCTTCCGAACGTGGGTCATGAGGGCCACACCTACCTCCATCACCTGGCGACCCGCTACGACGAACTGGCCCCGGTGACGGTCTTCTGCCAGGGCCATCCCTTCGACCACGCCTGGGATTTCCATCCCTGGCTCCGGGACCTGGTCGCCGGAAGGCGGAAGGTCGGGGACTTCCAGTGGCTGGGGTTCATCATCGACACCGACGACTCCCGCGGCCGCCGCCTGTTCGTGCCCTGGGGACGCAACGCCGACGGCCGGGAACTGGCGGTGGACCGGTTCCACGAGGCCCTGCTGGGGACCCCGTGTCCCCCGTGGCTGCATTTCCACCTGGGCGCGCAGTTCGCCGTGACCGCGGGGTGCGTCCGCGGGCGCCCGCGATCGTTCTACCGCCGGGCCTGCGACCTCGCCGCCTCCTTTCCCGATGCGGCCCATTGCCTGGAGCGGATCTGGGACCGGATCTTCGGGGTGACCGGCGTGGACCCGGCGCTGCTTTTGAACGGGCGGACGTGCCACCTCCGGTCCACTCGGCGGTCGCGGGAAGGGGACGGGGGGTTGGCGGGGAGGGGTCAACCGGAATAGGATCCCGTTCCACGGGAGGTGCCGCGATGGATTCGAACCGCACGGTGATCGTGGATCTCCGGGACCCGGTGACCCTGGAACGGGTGCTCGAGGAATACCTGCGGTTCGGTGCCTGTCCCGTGGACCGGTCGCCGTTTCCGGGGCTCCTGAAGATGGTAACGATGGTGCTGCAGCTTCCCGACGGATCGGAACAGGTCTTCGAAGCCCAGGTGGTCCTCCCGATGCACGAGGATCGCTATGTCGTGCAGTTGCAGGAGCCCGTGGACGTCGCCCGCCTGAGGGCCCTGGTCCAGCTGGCCCGCCGGGCGGCCCGGGCACGGGGCGTTCCGGTGGGAGCCCCCGACCGGCCCTTCGAGGGGGCGCCGCCTCCCCGGAGACGGGATCGACACCTGCCGAAGGCCGACCGGAGCGGGGTGACCCCCCTGAAGGCCCCCGTCCTGCCGCCAAACCCCCCTCCACGGGTCGTGCGGACCACGAAGCGGTGATCGGGAAGAGGGCCGGGTCCGGGGCCGCGACCTCCGGGTGGAGCGTGCCTACCGCGGAGACTGGAGAAGGATTCCTCCCGCCAGGAACCGATTCCCGCCTCGGAAATGCAGAAGTTGTTGCGATTCCAGCGATTTTCCGTGAAGGCGCGGACCTTGCATGGTCGGCGACTGGCACGGTGAGAGGAGCGCCATGCGTTCGGGCATCCGTGGGTGGCTGGGTCGGTGGATGTGTCTGGCGGCACTGGGCTTTCCTTCGACGGTCCTGGCGGAACCGGGTCCCTCCCCGGAGGTGCCGGAGGAACCCTCCAAGGTCGAGACTCCCGAGACGCCTTCCTCCGGTCCGGAGACGACCTGGTGGCTGGGAACCGCCGTCGGAGTCGCCGCCGGATCGGGGATGCCCCGGGCCTTCCTGGCCGGGGGCGCTGGGGTCGAGTGGGGCGTCTGGTGGAGGTTCGCGCCATGGTATCGCCTGGGCCTGCGCAACGACTTCTTCGTGATGCAGTTGCCCTGGTCTGACCGGGAAGAACCGGCGCTGGTCGGTGCCTCCGACGACCCGGACGATCCGCCGGGAGTGCATCCCGAACTCTCCCTGTCCTCGGGGCTCTTGATGACCCACGGCTTCCGGCTGGGCGGTCCAGCCTGGCTCGAACTGGCCCTGGGACCGGCATTCCTGGCCTCGGGCTCCATGGGATGGTCCTCGATCCTGCCCCTGCCGGCCGGGGGCGCCGGGATCCAGTTCGAGGGGGGGCGGATCGGGAGTGCCAGGATCCATGTGGGGGTCCGTTGCGACTTCCAGGTGCTGCCCCACCGGGACTCCGAGGGGGACCGGGTGCTCTGGATGCCCCGGGCCTCGGTATCGTTCGCCTTCTGACCGTGCCCGGGACAGGCGGGTCTTGTGCCGGTCACGCTTCCTTGCCAGAATCGGTTCGAATCAAATGGGAGGGGGAGGGGCATGAGCCGTTCTGTGGTTCGAGGGATCTTCCTGCTCTTCGTGGTCCTGCTGTCGTCGGTCGCCGGATCCGCCGCTGCCCAGAGTGCCAAGGAACGAAGGGCGAGGACCGACTACGAGATGGGCTACCGGCTCTACCTGGACCAGGACTGGAGCGGATCGGCCTTCTACTTCGAGAGGGCCCTGGAAAACTCCGACCGGGCCTCGGTTCGCCTGATGCTGGCTTCGGCCCTGGCACACAAGGGGACGTGCGACCGGGTGAAGGGGCTGCTGGACGGAATCGTCTGGTCCCAGATCCCCCAGGGGTCGGTCCGGGACGAGGCCCGGAGGCTGGCCGGGGAGGCCCGGAATCTGTGCTTCGGGAGGAAGAAGCCCTCCCCGTGATCCCCTGCCGGCGGGGATTTCCGGGCGGCCTTTCCCGGAGTTTCGGATCCCTTTCTGTTCCTGGCAGGTTGCTGCAACACGATTCCGTTCGGCATCGGGTGAGGGGTATTGCCGCGGGGACCATTTGCGGGATCGAACCCGCGGTGAGAAGGGGATGATCCCCCGGGGCGCCGACCTGCCTCGTTCCGGAGGCTTCTGGACCGGACGGGTCGCAGGGGCCGTTCCAGGGGACGATCTCGGCTCGGCAGCAGGGTCCGTCCTGTGCGGGGCGGGTTCCGTGGAGGCCTTGTCGGGCTCCCGAACGTCCGGTTCCGGCTCCCGGGCCGCGGGAACCTCCCGTGTCTCCGCTCCCGGGGAGGCGGCCTGGGAGGCGGGATCCTCCGGCGCGATGTCCCGGTGGATCCCGGTGTCCGGCCCGGCCTCCGGCTGGCTGGTTCCTGCCGGTAGGTCCGTTGTGACCGGTCCCTCCGAGGAGGGCCATGGCGCCTGCTGCCACCACGCGATTCCCCCGCCCACCAACAGAATACCCCCCAGGAGGGCGAGACTCTTGCGGAGGATCGAGGCCCGAACCGACCGCCTCCCGGACTCTCCCGGGGGAGCCCCCGGGAGCCGCACCCGCCGCC
>JAGOKF010000038.1 GCA_017994695.1 Myxococcota bacterium
TCGTCCCCATCGACCAGGCGGACCCCGCCGACGTCCGGTCGCGGCAGGTGATTGTCGCCGGCGGCCCCGACGTGGTGAAGCGGGCGACCGGAGGCCCCTGGAAGGTGCCCGCCCCCCTCGGGGAACTGGCCCAGGAGCCGGGAGGCGTGCTGATGGAGTTCGCCTCTCCGCTGAATCCGTACCGGCGGCTGCTGGTGGCGACCGGTCGGGACGACGCGGCCCTGCGGCTGCTGGCGTCCCACCTGCGGACCCCCGCCAGCCTGGCCGCCCTGAAGGGACCCGCCGCGGTCTTCGACAAGGCGCCCTACTTCGAGATCCCCCCGGTCGAACAGGAGGAGGCGGCGTTCCTGGTCCGCCTGAAGGACCTGAAGATGTCGGACCTGCTGGCCCGGGGCAAGTTCTACCACTCGATTTCCTTCACGCTGCCCAATCCCTTCGTCGGCAAGGTGAAGGACGGGGCGTTCCTCCGCCTGAGCATGAGCCACAGCGAGGTCCTGCTTCCTCAGTCCTCGTCGCTGCTGCTGCGGGTCAACGGGGAGCCCGTCCGGAGCCTCCGCCTGAGCCGGGAGACGGCCGCCCGGAACACCTGGGACATCAAGATCCCCATCGAGTACCTGAACACCCGCTTCCTGACCTTCGAACTGGAGCTCTTCCTGGACATCGGGGACCCCGACTGCTACTACAACCACCCCGAAATGGCGTGGTTCTCGCTCCACAACGACACCCTGCTGTACCTCCCGGTGGACAGCGCCAGCGGCGAGACCCTGGCCAACTACCCCTACATGCTGCTCCGGTGGAACCGCTTCAACCGGCTGGCGGTGGTGCTGGCCGGGACGCCGACGCCGGGGATCCTGACCGCGGCCTTCAACGTGGTGGCCTACCTGAGCCAGAGCCTCCGGTCGCCGAACTTCGTGGACCTGTTCTTCGGACCGTTCCAGGCCCTCTCGCCGGAACAGCGGGCCCAGTGGAACCTGATCCTGGTCGGGCCGATGGGCCAGTTGCAGGGGCAGCCGGAGTTGGCGTCCCTGCTTCCGCCCGAGATGGTGAACCGGGAGCCCCAGGGCCGGGAGGACCTCTGGAAGACCGCGGGGTTCCTGTCGCTGGTTCGACGTCCCGAGGGCCAGCGCGTGCTGGCGGTCACCGGATCGGGCGACCGGGAACTGCTGCGGGCGTCGGCCCACCTCTACCAGACGGGCAAGGTGGAGTGGGTCCGGGGAACCCTGGCGGCCGTGCTGGACCCCGATGAACTGAAGGTGCTCCTCCCTCCGCCGGAACAGGACGCCGTCCAGCGCTTCGATCCGGCCAAGGTCCGCTTCGAGGACCGGGAGGGGAGGCTCGTGCCCGTCCTGGAGGTGCCCCAGCCGGCCTCCGTGGCTCCCCGGTACAACATGGCCTACCTGGTCTTTTTCGTGCTGACCCCGGTCCTCATCCTGCTGATCGTCCTGCGCCTTCGGGCCCTGTCCAAGGAAGGCAAGGAAGACAAGGTCTGACCCGGGTCAGGACCGACGGGAGGAGGGGTCGTGACCCGCCGTCCCAGCCACCCTCGTTCCCTGACGCGCGTGCTGCGGGTGCGGGTTCGCCGCCTGCTGTCGTGGCTGGCCCCCCTGGTCCTGGCGACCGGCCCGGCGGCGGGCGCCCCCCTGCGGGAGGCCCGGACGGGAGCGATGGTCCCGGGGGACCGCGTCCTGCTGATCTACGACTCCCGGGAGGGGGTCCGGGAGGATTCCAATCCCCTGTCGGGACCGGTCGCGACGACCCTCCAGCGGATGGGACTGGCCGTGCGCTGGTGGGACTGGGCCCAGGGTGCCCCCGGGGACCTGTCGGGGGTCCGGGGCGTCCTGACGGGATTCCGGGACGGGCGGATGGCCGACGCCCGGGCCCACATCGCCTTCGCCGCCGGTCTGCCCGACCGGGGAATCCGGTACGTCATCCTGGGGTCCTTCGGGGCCTTCCAGGAGGATCGGGACGGGAGTTTCCTGCCCGCCGAGGAAGTGAACCGGGTCTTCCGCCTGCTGGGCGTCCGCTACGACGCCTGGTGGACCGACGATCCGTCCCGCTTCGTGCCCCGGGTGGAGGACCGGCGCCTCGGATCCCCAGACGCCTTGCGGGCCGAGGACATCCGCCACTTCTTCCAGATCACCCCGATCCGCCCGGAAGTCCACCTCTGGGTGTCGGCCCGACGGACCGATCCGGGGCAGCCTCTCTCGGCGCCGGTCTTCACCAGCGCGACGGGGGGACTGGCCCTGGCACGGTACCTGTTCGCCGAGGACGCTCCCCCGACCCTCCGGCCCGGCCTGGACCTGCGGCCCTTCCTGGAAGAGGCCCTGGCCCTGCAGCCCTTGGAGGCGGACACCCCGCTGGTGATCCACGACCGCGGGTCCGACGACTCCCGGCGGGTCCTGAAGAGCCTGTCCCAGGCGGCGTCCTACCTGGGCATTTCCCTGGCCACGGTGGACGTCCGGCAGGGGGCCTCCCTGCGGCCCTACGATCTCCGGGGCTTCCGGTCCGTGGTGCTGGCCCTTCCGGAGGTTCCCTCGCCGCTGGACGGCTACCTGAAGGGGATCCTGGCCCAGTACCTGTCCGAGGGGGGCCGCGTGGTGGCCCCCCTTCCGCTCCGGAATCCCCGGCTCGCCCCGGTGATCGGCGGTGGCCCCGATGCCCCGCCCGTGACCCTGCGAGTCCGACAGGTGCGCTTCGGTCCGTCGGCGTTCCCGGGACTGGACGGATTCCAGACGACCTTGGCCGAGGAGAGCGCCTGGAACGTCCTGGCACCGGCCTTGAGAAAGTCCTGCTCGGCCTGGATTACCGGACGGGCGGCACCGGACAAGGGGAGCGAGGTGCCCCTGGCATGGCGCTGCCGGGAGGGAACCGGGGAGGTCTCGGCCCTCGGGGTCTGGGAATTCGCGGACCGGGCCTACCTGGGCATCCTGGCCCAGGCCCTGCTGGACGGACAGGGGCTGTTCGCGATGCCGGTACTGGCCGCACGGCTGGAGTTCGTGGACGACTGTCCCCTGCCGATGACCGGCCGGGAACTGCCCTCGTTGGGCCGGTCCGACATCCGGTTCTACCTGGACGACTTCCTGGAAACCCTCCTGGAACTCACCCGGCGCCACGACCTCCGTCCCACGGCCCTTGCGGTCTTCACCTACGACGATCGCACCGAGAGCCCCTACGGGGAACCTTGGCCCGGTTCGACCCGGGAGGCGTCCCTGGAAATGGCCCGCCGATGGATCGAAGAGGGGCTCCCCATCGGGATCCACGGCATCACCCACGTCTCGCCGGCGCTGTCGGGGGGCGTGAACCGCCCCTTCCCGGGGGAGGCGGCCCTCCGGGAAGCGTTCCGGGCCACCCGGCAGGCCTTCCTGGACCTCTTCGGTCCCGAGAACCGCCCCGCGGTGTACGTCCCGCCGAACGACTACATCGACCGGGCGGGCAAGCGGGCCCTGGTCCAGGCGATTCCCGAGGTGCAGGTCCTGGCATCGGTCTTCGCCGGTTCGGACGTGGAGACGTCCCAGGACTTCGGCATCGACCCGGAGGAGCCCTCGCTGGCCGCCATTCCCCGCACCTGGGCGGGCATGCGCCTGGAGGGCGAGGCGGCGATGGGACTGGTCAACGGGCTGCTGCTGCAGGCCGTCTCCTCCCACTTCCTGCATCCCGACGACGCCCTGGACCCGGAACGATCGGGGGGACTGCCCTGGAAGGCCCTGAGGACCGCATGGGAGAGCGCCTGCCGGGAACTGACGAACCGCTTCGGCTACCTGCGCCCTGTCACCGTCCTGGAGGCGGCCGGGATGGTCCGCCTCCAGGCCGCGACCGGCCTGCGACTCGATCACCCCGGACCCGGGATGCTCCGGGTTCGGCGCGCGTCGGGTCATCCGGGCACGCTGCCCCTGCTGGTCCGGTTGCCGCCGGGTTGCCGCCCCCGCTGGACCGGCGGGCGCCCCCTGGCTTCCCACCCCGCCTCGGGACGGCACCTGGTGGAAATGGAGGCGGCCGCGCTGACCGCGACCTGTGATCCCCCCGGCCTGGCGGGGGGCCCCGGGACCCTCTCGGAGAAAGGAAGATGACGGCGGACACCTGGACCCGTTCCCGATACTCCCGGCAGATCCACAGCCTCACCGAGGCCCTGGTGGGACTGCTGCTGCTGATCGTGCTGAACTACTTCGCCTTTCCCGACGACCCGGGCTACCTGTCGGTGAACCCCCATCCCTTCCTGTTCCTGGTGATCCTGGTGGCGTCCCGGTACGGCACCTTCGACGGCTTCGTCACGGGAATCCTCACCGCGGCGGTCTACCTGGGATACGTCTTCTGGGGCCGGGACCTGGAAGCCGTGCGCCAGACGTCGGACTTCGCCCTGTTCCTGCCTGCCTACCTCTTCGTGATCCTGGGACTGCTGCTCGGGGAGATCCGGGAGGCGGCCAACCGGGACGTCATCACGCTGGGTCAGGAGGTCCGGCGCCTCCGGGCCGAACTGGAGGAGGCCCGCCAGCAGTCCCAGGTCCTTTCGAAGGTCAAGGAGGAACTGCAGCAGCGGGTGCTGGCCTCGGACGACCCCCTGGCCCGGATCTCCGACACCGCCATCCGCCTGGCGACGTCGTCCCCGGACGACGCCTACCCGGCCATCCTGGACCTGGTGGAACGGTTCGTGATGCCCGAGAAGTACGCCCTCTACCTGGCCGTGGAGACTCCCGGAGGAGTGCTGGGACAGCCGGCCCCCGAGGCCTTCGAACTGCGCCTGTCCCGGGGATGGGCCCGTCCCGACGAGTTCCCCCACCGGCTGGACGGGACCCACCCGGCGGTCCAGGCAGCCGTGACGCGCCGCCAGGTGGCCAGCATGACCGCGATGGTCGCCGACGCCGCGACGGACATCGTGGCCTGCGCCCCCGTCGTGGACCCCCACCGGGACCAGGTCGTCGCGCTGCTGGTGATCGAGCGGATCCCCTTCCTTCGCCTGAACCAGATGACTCTGAACCACCTCCATACCATCGCGGGATGGGCCGGCAAGACGATGGGGGATGCCCGGCAACTGGGGGATGCCCAGGAGGCCCGGGTGGACGATCCGGTGTCGGGGACCTTCCACTTCCGGTTTCTGGCCAAGCGGCTGGCCGAGGAGGCCCAGAGGGTGCGCCGGTACGGCGGGAACTGCGCCTACCTGGTGGTCCACTGCCCCCAGTTCCAGGAACTGAGCGCCGGGGACCAGCGGATCTTCCTGCGGGAAACGGGCAACCTCCTGAAACGCCTGCTGCGGACGATGGACGTGATCGGCATCCACCGGGCACCGGGATCCTTCGGCTTGATCCTGCCTTCCACGACGGCACACCAGGCCCTGGTGGTGACCGCCCGGATCAACGAGGCCTTCCGGAAGACCTTCGGCGGGTACGGTTCCCGGTTCGACCGCCTGTCGATCCGGATGGGGCTGGCCACGACGACCGCCTCGGAGCCGCTGTCGGAGGCCCGGTTGATGGAGTACGCGGAGCGGCTGGACCTGAGGGACGCCCATTGAGGAGGGCACCCGGCGAACGGGAGGGGAGATGGAACGGGCCGCAACGATTCCCGGCCTGATGCTGGCCGCGCTGGAGTCGGTCCTGGAGGCCGAGGCCCTCGTCCTGCTGCTGCACGATTTCGGCCTGTCCCCCTTCTGGCGGGTGCTGCTCCCCCTGGGGGCCCACCTGCTGGCCCTGGCGCTGCTGGCCGTCGGCCTGGTGCGCCCCTGGAACTTCCGCGACCCGTCCGATCGGGCCTGGGCCGTCCTCGGGCTGAGCCTGACGCTGCCGTTGCCGCTGTTCGGGTTCCTGGGCTTCCTGGCGATCTACGCGTCCATGCAGGGACGGAAGGCGGCGGGAGGCGACCTGCTGCGGGATTTCCAGCAGTACATCTCCTACGACCCGGTCTCCCTGCCCGAGCGGGGCGCCCTGGAGCCCGACCTGTTCCTGAAGACGGAAGTGGACATCGCACCGCTGCGGGAGATCCTGGCCGGCGAGGACGTCCCCTTGAAGCGGGGTGCCATCCTGTCCCTCTCCCGCCTGCCCCGGGCCGAGGCGGTCGGGCTGCTGAAGCAGGCCCTCACCGACGAGTCGCGGGAGATCCGCTACTACGCCAGCAACGCCCTGTCGGAGATGGAAAAGGAGTTCAACGACCGGATCTTCCGCCTCACTCGGGAGGTCGAGCGGAACCCGACCCAGGAGGAAAGGCACGTGGAACTGGCCAGGACGGTGCTGGAATACACCTCCTCGGGCCTCCTGGACCAGGCCATCATCCCCTACTTCCACGAAATCGCCCAGCGGACCCTCGACCGGGCCGCGATGAACCCGAGGCACTCGCCGGTGGTGGACACGCTCCTCGGCGAGGTCTACCGCCGCATGGGACGACAGGACAAGGCCCGGGAGGTGCTGGAGGACCTGGCGAACCGCGAGGGCCGGGACCCGAAGGTCTTCGTGTCCCTGGCGGAGATCGCCTTCGACCTGGGACGCCTGGGCGAGGCCCGGCGTTGGGTCCAGGAGGGAATCCGGAACTTCCCCGAGGATCCGCGCCTGATCCAACTGCAGGAGGTGCTGGGCAACCCATGAAGGCGGACGTCTGCATGATCCTGGAGGGGTCGTATCCCTATGTGGTCGGAGGGGTCTCGACCTGGATCCACGACCTCGTGAGCAGCCTCTCGGACGTCTCCTTCCACCTGGTCCACATCGGCGTCGGGATCGAGAGCCCCCGGAAGATGCGCTACACGCTGCCACCGAACGTGCTGCAGTTCCAGCAGATCCCGCTGATGGAGTCGATCCCCTGGCGGGGCCCCCGGTTCCGCCGGAAACGGAAGTCCTGGGAGGCCGTCGCGCGGTTCCTGGAGGACCTGACCCGGGACGACACCTCGGGCTTCCGCGATCTCCTCCATGCCCTGGATCCCCGTTCCCCCGACGCCATCACCCCCTACGACGTCTTCCACGGGAAGCCCTTCTGGAACTTCCTGGTGGAGTGGTACCGGCAGCACTTCCCGGACTTCTCGTTCCTGGACTATTTCTGGACCTTGCGGTTCATGGCCCTGCCGCTGTTCCGGGTGCTCTACGCGGAAGTCCCCCCGGCGCGCCTCTACCACGCCACCTGCACCGGCTACGCGGGGCTCCTGGGCGCCATCGCCTCGATCCGGACCGGGGCTCCCCTGGTCCTCACGGAGCACGGCATCTACACCAACGAGCGCATGATCGAGATCACCCAGGCCCAGTGGATCTACCGGGAACGGACCTCCTCCCTGGTGCCCACCCGCCAGGTGGGCGCGCTCCAGAACCTGTGGATGCGGAAGTTCGAGATCCTGTCACGCCTGTCCTATGACCAGGCGACCCGGATCTTCACCCTCTACGAAGGCAACCGCCAGATGCAGATCCAGGGAGGGGCTCCCCCGGACCGTTGCGAGATCATTCCTAACGGCATCGACCTGGAACGATACGACGCGATGCACCTGGCCCGGCAGGAGAAACTGCGGGGCGCGCCCCGGGTCTGCATGGTCGGCCGGGTGGCCCCCATCAAGGACGTCAAGACGTTCATCCGGGCCGCCCGGATGGTCCACGAGGAGATGCCGGAGGTCCGCTTCGAGGTCCTCGGGGGAGCCGACGAGGACGAGTCCTACCTGGAGGAGTGCCAGCGCCTGGTGAAGGTCCTGTCGCTGAAACCGGTCTTCGACTTTCCCGGCGCCGTGGACATGAAGGAACACTATCCCTCGATCTCGGTCCTGGTGCTGACCAGCATCTCCGAGGCCCAGCCATTCGTCCTGCTGGAGGCGATGCGGGTCGGGATCCCGGTGGTGGCCACCAGCGTCGGGGCATGCGCCGAACTCGTCCTCGGCTCGGGCAGCGACGACGAGGCATTGGGCCCCGCGGGGTTCATCACCAACGTCCGGTCTCCCCGGGAGACCGCCGACGCGATCCTGGCGCTGCTCCGGGACCCGGAGATGGCCCGTCGGATGGGCGAGACGGGGCGGGAACGCGTGGGCCGCTACTACGTCCGCAGACAGATGCTGGAGGGATACCGCGGGGTGTATCGCGGTCTGTGCGGGGGGTGATCGATGGCGGGAATCGGCTTCCGGCTCCGGGAGATGGCCCAGAGGAGGACCTTCTCCGAATGGCTGAAGCTCTACACCTACGCCGCGCTGGTCTTCTCGGGGCCCTGGATCGTCAGCATCCTGGGACTGGCCGCCCTGTCGATCTTCGCAATGCCGGCCCTCCAGGACCGCGACATCCAGATCTTCACCGTGGTGGTGGTCTACGTCCACTGCTTCAGCCTGGTCACCACCGGCCTGCTCCAGCTGGTCGTCACCCGTTTCGTGTCGGACCGCTTCTACCTGCGGAACCCCGAGGCCGTCGTCCCCGCCTTCGTGGGATCCTTCGCCACCACGGTGCTGTTCCAGACCCTGACCGGGGCCGTCGCCCTCTACTTCCTGGAATTCTCCTTCCTGCAGAAGATCGTGACCCTGGGCCTCTACGTGACCATCTCGGCGGTCTGGATGGAGATGCTGTTCCTGTCCGCCGCGAAGGACTACGCGAACATCGTCGCCGCCTTCGCCATCGGCTACCTGACCTCCTTCCTGCTGGCCCAGGTCCTGTCGCGGTTCTTCGGCCTCGACGGCCTCTCGGTGGGCTTCCTGATGGGCCAGGTGCTGCTGATGATGCTGCTGATGCACCGGATCTTCGCCGAGTACCGATTCGAGATGTCCTTTGGTTTCGACTTCCTGGGGCACCTGCGACGCTACCCGGTGCTGGCGGCCATCGGCGTGACCTACAACCTGGGGATCTGGATCGACAAGATCGTCTTCTGGTACGGCCCCGACGGGGTCCAGATCCACTCGTGGCTCCACACCCATTTCCCCTACGACTCGGCGATGTTCATCGCCTACCTGACCCTGCTGCCGACCCTGGCGATCTTCCTGCTGCGCATCGAGACCGACTTCTACATCCGGTACAAGTCCTACTACGGGACGATCCTCCAGAAGGCCCCCCTGGGCCTCATCGAGCAGCGGAAGGACGAGATGGTCAAGGTCCTGCGGGAATCGGCCCGGACCGTGCTGATCTGGCAGGGCGCCGTGACGACGCTGATCTTCCTGGTGATGCCGTTCCTGGTCTCCCTGATGGGGATCGATCCGGAGCAGGTCCCGGTCTTCCGGGTGGCCACGATGGGGGCCTTCTTCCACGGCGGCCTGCTGGTCCTGCTGATCCTGATCCTATACTTCGATTTCCGGGGATCGGCGCTGCTGGTGTCGCTGGTGTTCCTGGGGCTCAACGCCGGGCTGACCCTCCTGACGATCCGCCTGGGCCGGGAGTTCCAGGGGTTCGGCTACCTGGGGGCCACGATGATCTCGATGCTGCTGGCCCTGGGAGTCTTCCGCAACCGGATGCGCAACCTGGAATACCTGACCTTCATGCGCCAGCCCGTCCGTTGAGGGGTTCGCCTCATCGGGTCCGGCCCGGTCCCGGAGGGGACGCCCGGAGGGGGTCTTCGGGCCAGGCATGGCGGGGATAGCGGCGGCGCATCTCCCGGGCCACGACCGGGTAGTGGTCGCGCCAGAACGAGGCCAGGTCCGTGGTCACCTGGACCTCCTGGCCCCCGGGTCCCAGCAGGTGGAGCCGCAGGGGACCTCCTCCCTCGGGAAGCGTCGGCCCCTGGGACATGCCGAAGAAATCCTGGATCCGGGAAGCGACCGAGGGGGCATCCCCCCGGACCCAGCGAATCCTCAGGCGACGGCCCCCGGGGAGCACGACGTGTTCCGGGGCCAGGCGTCGCAGGGCTTCCCGCTGCCGGTCGGTCCAGATCCCGGACCATGCGATGCCCCGTTCCCGGACCTCGTCGAGGGAACGGCACCCCCGACAGGCCTCCCGGATCACGGCCTCCATCCATTCACGGTCCAGGACGGGCCATTCCAGGTCCGGTCGCCGTGCCGCCAAGAAGTCCACCCGGGCCAGGATCCCCTCCAGGTCCTCCCCGGGCCCCACCAGGGACGCAAGACCCCGTTCCATCGCCTTCCGGGCCAGCAGGTCCTCCGCCTCGGGGGAAGGGTCCCGGTGGGGCCGCTCCTCCAGCAACAGCCTCCCGTGCCAGAGACAGCGGACCGTCTCCACCCGTTCCCCTTCCGGGACCCAGCGGACCTCCCGGGTCTCCCGGAGGTCGTCCAGCAGCACGTCGATCCAGTCGTCCTCCTGGACCCGGCGGGCCGCGCCGATCCGGATCCACCCGGACCCTTCGACCACGAGGGCGTCCGGTACCACATAGAACCCCTCCCGGAAGGATCCGTCGTCGGGGGCCCGGGAGGAACCGCCCAGGGGCCAGACCAGTTCCCACTCCCGGGGCGAGGAGGCTGGTCTCCGCGCCCGGGCCAGCCGGTCGGGAAAGGCCGCCAGCAGGGCCCGGCTCCCGGGGGTCTCCCGGTCCGCCGGAGCCGACCCGGAGGCTCGCCCCAGACCCGCCCGGGAGGCCAGGTCGGCCAGGTCCCGGCGCAGCACCGACAGGCGGTCCGTCGGGGCTCCTCCTCCTGCATTCGCCCGATGTTCCGGCCATCGGGCCAGGGCTTCCTCCACCGGGTCCGGGCAGGGCCCACGGGCGCCCGGACGTTTCGTCCGTCCCGGTTCGAACCCGTCCCGAAGGGCTCCCTCGGCCAGCAGCACGGCCATCCCGCACCCCAGACCCAGGTCCCCCCGGCGGCCCGCCTCGGCCACCAGCACCCCCAGGCGCGGATGGAGAGGCAACCGGACGACCTGCCGCCCCCGCTCCGTCAGGTCCCCGGACGGATCCAGCAGGCGCAGGCGTCGAAGGAGTTCCTCCGCGGCATCCCACGCGGCCCGCGGTGGCGGGGTCAGCCAGGGGAGGTCCCCCGGCCCCCGGACCTCGAGGGCCCTCAGCAGCAGCACCGCCTCGGACAGGTCAGCCCGGACCACTTCCGGCGGGTCCTCCTCGGGCCGGGTCTGGAAGTCCCTCTCGGTGTACAGGCGCCAGCAGGTTCCGGGGCCCGTCCGTCCCGCCCGCCCCGTTCTCTGGACCAGGGAGTGGCGACACGCAGGGCCCGATTCCAGGCCCGGAAGCCCGGACCACGGATTCCAGGTGGCCCGCCGAACGAGTCCCGAGTCGATCACCCCCGAAACCCCCGGGACCGTCAGGGACGATTCGGCGACGTTGGTGGCGAAGATCGCCTTCCTCCGGTCCGCCGGAGCCAGGGCCCGATCCTGGGCCGCAAGGGACATCTCCCCGTGCAGGGCCTCCAGGCGCAACCCCAGACGTTCCGAGAGGGGTCCCGCGACCTCCATCGCCTCCCGGATTTCCCGGGCCCCGGGCAGGAAGACCAGGAGGTCGCCCCCGGGGACCTGGGCCGCCCGCCCGACGGCCTCGGCGACCCGGACCGGGAGAGGCCGGGGATCCTCCCGGGAGAGGTGGCGGACCTCCACCGGGAATGGGCGCCCTCCCGCCTCCACGGTCCTTGCGTCCAGGGCCTCCCGGAGGGCCTCCAGCCGCAGCGTCGCGGACATCACCAGCAGCCGCAGGTCCTTCCGGGGTCCCTGCTGCAACCGGCGGATCCAGGCCAGGCAGAGGTCTCCCGCGAGGCTGCGCTCGTGGAACTCGTCCAGCACCACCACTCCCGTCCCCGCCAGCAGCGGATCCTCGACGATCCTGCGGACCAGCATGCCCTCGGTCAGGTACCACAGGCGGGTCCGGTCCCCCCCGACCCGTTCCAGCCGGACGTGCCACCCCACGGTGTCCCCGGCCTCCTCCCCGATCCCCTGCGCCGCCCTCCGGGCCGCCCACCGGGCCGCCAGGCGCCGGGGCTCGGTCACCCAGACCTGCCGGTCCCCCCAGAGGCCCAGCAGCGCCGGGGGAACGAGGGTCGTCTTGCCGGACCCGGGAGGGGCCGCCAGCACGCAGCAGGGATGATCCCGCAGGTGTTCCCAGACCTCCCCCAGGACCTCCTCCACCGGCAGCCGTTCCCTGGAACCGGGGCCGTTTCCCACTTCCGCCGTCTCCTGCCCTGGAGGATCCCCCCTCGCGGGACTATGCTAGCAGAAGCCCGCAGGCGGGCCGGACGTCCCCCGCGGGACCACCCCTGCCTTCGCGAAGGGGAACGGCCGTGGCGACCCGGGCTTGACAGGAAATCGCGGAACCATAAAATGAACGCGGTTCGTTTTTTCTGGACGTCCCGGCCGTCGGCGGGAACGCCGGACATCGAGGAGGAGCAATGAAACGCTTCCTGGGATCGCTGGTCATCGGGGTTCTCTGCGTGCTGCCGGGGATCGGGCTGGGCCAGGTCCGGGAGGTCACGCTCGAGGAGGCGGTCCGCAAGGGGCTGGAGCACAGTCCCGAGATCCGGATGGGACGCCAGGACGTCCTGAAGGCCGGGGATGACCGGCTGTCGGCGGGTCTGGCCATCGGCCCCCGGCTCTCCCTGGACGCGGGCATCCAGTGGTGGGACAAGGCCACCCGGGTGCAGTTCATCGACGCGGGGCAGTTGCAGTTGACCCCCGAGCAGATCGAGGCCATCCGGACCTTCCTGGGGGACGGCTTCGTCGGCATGCTGTCGAGCCTGAACGAACCGATGGAGATCCAGAAGCGGGTGACGGGCACCGTGACCCTCCAGGCGGTCCAGCCCATCACGCCCCTCTGGTCCCTGGCGGAGATCTTCCGACTCCAGGGAGCCAACGCCGAGGCGGCGGAACTGGAGCAGCGGGCCCGGACGCTCCAGGTGACGTACCGGGTCACCGAGACCTTCTTCCGGCTCCGCCAGGCCCTCCGGATGGTCCAGGTGACGGACAAGGCGGTGGAGCAGGTCGAGGCGCACCTGAAGACGGCCCGTTCCTTCCAGGAGGCGGGGCTGGTGGGCCGGGACGACGTGCTCCGGGCCGAGACGATGCTGTTCCAGGTCCAGGACAAGCGCAGCCAGGCCCTGGCCGGGGTGGCGCTGGCCCGGACGGCCCTGGCGATCCAGATGGGGCTGTCCCCCTCGGAGATGCTGGTCCCGGTGGGGGACTTCCCCGATCCGCCGCCGGAACTGTCGTTGCAGGACCAGGAGGCCATCGAGAAGGCCCTCTCCCAGCGCCCGGAGATCGGGTCGGTGGAGGCCCGGAACCGCATGGCCCGGGCGGGTTGGAACGCCTCCGTGGGCGCCCTGATCCCCACCATCGCCGGGGTGTTCCGCTACCAGCACTTCGAGGGGAGCAAGTTCCAGCGCGCCGACTCCTGGTTCGTGGGGGCCCAGTTGACCTGGAATTTCTGGAACCTGGGGCAGGATTTCCTGCGCATGAAGGCCGCCGGGAGGGACGTGGAGAAGGCCCGGGAAGGGCTCCAGGGGATCCGGGACCAGGTCGTGCTGGACGTCCGGAAGGCCCTGCTGGACCTCCGCACGGCCCGGTCCTCCGTCGAGGCGAACCGGAAGGCCATCGAGTCCGCCCGGGAGAACCTCCGGGTCGTGACGAAGAAATACGAGGTGTCCACCGCCACCTCGGTGGAGGTGCTGGACGCCCAGAGCACCCTGACCCAGGCCGAGGCGAACCTGGAGGTCGCCCTGGGCAACTACTACATCGCCTTCGCGAATCTCCAGCGCGCCCTGGGGGGCAACTAGGCGGCGATCCCCGGCTTCCTGGAACGCAGCCGGCCGGTGTCCTGCCCGGAGAGCGCCACCTCCGGGGAGGGGGTGGCGGTCTCCGGATGCCGATCCCCGGCCGTTTCCGGTCAGCCGACCTTGACGGGGATCTGCCGAGGCTTGGTCTCGGCCTTCTTGGGCAGGTGGAGGGTCAGCACGCCGTCCCGGTACTCCGCGGCCACCTTCGAGGAGTCCACGTAGTGGGGCAGCGTGAAGGCCCGGGAGAACTTGCCGTAGAAGCGTTCCACCCGCAGGTACTGGTCCTTCTTCTCCTCGTTCTCGAGTTTCTTCTCGCCGCTCAGGGTCAGGACGTTGTCCTCGATCCGCACGTCCACCTGGTCGGGCTTCACGCCGGGCAGCTCCGCCCGGAGCACGACCTCCTCGGCGTTCTCCAGGATGTCCACCGGAACCCAGCACTGCGTCCCGGCGACCGCCCCCGAGGGCGTGACGTTGCGGAACAGCCGATCGACCTCCTCGTGCAGCCTCTCGAACTCCCGGAACGGATCCCAACGCTGAATCGACATGGCACACCTCCTTCTTTGTGTCCCGAATGACTGAATTCTTTTGAGGATCCGGGAAGTTTCCCGAATCCCTCCGGCGTGGAAAAACATGCGTTCGCCCCCGCGGTTCGTCAAGGGGCCGGCCTGGGGGGACCGGTCCTCCTTGCGGCCGGGGGTCAAAGTCCGTAGACTCGGGCCCATGAAACGGGCCTTCGGCTGCTGGGTCGCGCTGTGGATGATGCCGGGATGGGCGATGGCCCAGGAAGGGGCCGGGGCGAAGCCCGGCGAATCCCCGGAGGCGGCCGCGCTGATGAGCCGGGTCCAGGCCCGGTACGAGCAGGTGACCGACTTCCAGGCATCATTCCGGCAGGTAGTGACCAGTCGATCCCCCCGGCGCACCTTCACCCGGAGCGGCACCGTCTGGTTCAAGCGCCCCGGGAAGATGCGCTGGGACTACCAGGTGCCCGACCGGGTCCACTACGTCAGCGACGGCGAGGTCCTCTGGTCCTACGACGTCGCCGAGGGCACCGCCTGGCGCCTGCCGGTCCGCAACTCGGACCTCTACCACGCCCTGGGATTCCTGACCGGAACCGCCCGCCTGGTCGAGGTCTTCGAGGGGACGGTGGGGCCTGCGCGCCCCGACGGGCTGGTGCCTCTCCGCCTGGTGCCCCGGCAGGCCACCGACGCCTACCGGGCGGTCACGCTCTTCGTGGACCCGCGGACCGGGGACACCCGGGAGACCGAGGTCGAGGACCCCATCGGCAACCTGAGCCGGATCCGCTTCGAGAACCCCTCCTTCGCCCCCCTCCCCGACTCGGGCTTCGCCTTCCGGCCCCCGAAGGGGGTGACCGTGAAGGACCTGGAAACCCGATGAAGGCCCGGACGGCAGGACTGGTCCACGCGGTCACGCTGGGTTGCCCTCGGAACCGCGTGGACACGGAGGTGATGCTCGGCGACCTGCTGTCCCACGGATACGGGCTGACCACCTCGGTCCGGCAGGCGGACGTGGTGCTGGTGAACACCTGCGGGTTCCTTCGGGAGGCCCGGGAGGAATCCCTGGAGGTGCTCCGGGAGATGGCCCGGGGGATGCGACCGGGGGCGCGGCTCGTCGCGGCGGGCTGCATGGCCCAGTCCTTCGCCCGGGAGATCCGCGCGGCGGTGCCCGAGGTGGAGCTGCTGTCGGGAGTCCGGGAACTGCTGCAGTTGCGGGGGCGGCTCGAGGGCGCCACCCGGTCGGCCCGGACGGTCATGCCCTCCTCGAAGAATCCCCGGCTCGTCACCTCCACGCCGGGCAGCGCCTACCTGAAGGTCAGCGAAGGCTGCAACCGGCGGTGCTCCTTCTGCATCATTCCCCGGATCCGCGGCCGGCAGCGCAGCCGCCCGCTGGAGGACCTGGCGGCCGAGACCCGCGCGCTGGTCGCTTCGGGCATCCGGGAGATCGTGCTGGTCGCCGAGGACCTGTCCGCCTGGGGCCGGGACCTTCCGGGACGCCCCGGGCTGGCCGACCTGGCCGAGGGGATCGCCCGGGAGATGCCGGGGGACGCCTGGCTGCGCCTGATGTACGTGTATCCGTCCGGGATCGAGGACCGGCTGCTGGAACTGCTGGCCGATCACCCGGTGGTGCTTCCCTACCTGGATCTCCCGGTGCAGCACGCCGACGACGGGGTGCTGCGGGCGATGCGACGAGGGACCCGGGCCAGGGACCTCCGAAGGCTGGTGGAACGCGTGCGGGAGCGGGTCCCCGGCGTGGTCCTCCGGACCACCTTCCTGGTGGGACACCCCGGGGAGGACGGACCGGCTTTCGATCGCCTCCTGGAGTTCGCCCGGGAGACGGCCTTCGAGATGGCCGGGGCCTTCGCCTGGTCCCCCGAACCGGGCAGCCACGCCGCCGGGCTCCAAGGCGTCGTGCCCCAGGCCGAACGGATCCGTCGCAAGGAGGTCCTGGAGCAGGTCCTGGCCGAGGCGGCATGGCGGTCCCGTTCCCGTTTCCTCGGCCAGGTCCACGAGGCCCTCGTCGAGGAGGCGGACGAGGGGATCGCGGCGGGGCGCGCCTGGTTCCAGGCCCCCGAGGTGGACGGCCGGATCCGCATCCGGGGCCGTCGACTGCCCGAGGGACGACAGGTTCCGGTCCGGATCCGGGCCATCGAGGGAAACGACGTGGAGGGAGAGGCCGAGCCGGGTCGGGCGCGGCCGGGTCCCCGCCCGGACGGGAAGCCCGGCTCGAGGGATCGCCGCGGTCCCGGGAGACGGAACCCGACATGATCCTCGGACGTCCCCTTCGCGGCGTGGTGCTGGACCTGGACGGGACGCTGGTGGACTCCTTCGAGGACCTCCGGGACGCCGTGAACCACGTCCGGGCACTCGAGGCCCTTCCTCCCCTGGGACTGGGGGAGGTGATGGCCTGCGTGGGCCGGGGCGCCCGCCACCTGGTCCGGGAGACGACCGCTCCGCCCGACCAGGACCGGCTGGAGGCGAATCTCCGGCGTTTCCTGGACCACTACCAGGCCCACCTGCTGATTCACACGAGGCCCTATCCGGGGGTGCCCGAGGCCCTCGCCCGCATGCGGTCCGCCGGCATCGGGCTGGCGGTGCTGACGAACAAGCCCCTGGAGTCCACCCGGCGGATCCTTCAGGGGCTCGGGCTGGCTCCGCTGTTCCAGGCCGTCCGGGGAGGGGACTCGGGTCCCGCGATGAAGCCCGACCCCGAGGCCCTCCTGGACCTGCTGGAAGAGACCGGGTGGAGACCGGCCGAGGTCCTGTTGGTGGGCGACTCGGACGTCGATCTCGAGACGGGATCCCGGGCGGGGGTCCCGGTGGTCCGCGTCCGGACCGGGCTGTGGAGGACCTCCCGGAGGACCCCGGACCTGGAGGTGGCGACGCTGGCCGAACTGTCGGACCGGATCGCGTCCGGGACCGGACCCGTCGGGCCCGGGACCGGAAACGGATCGACGACCGTTCGGGGCCCCCTGCGGGATTGACAACCCGGAACACTGCAAGGTACAAGAGAGCATTCCCTGACCTGCCGGACGGTCCGCCGCCTCGGAGATGACCAGGGATGAGACTCCCTCTGGAAACGGAGGACGCGGAATCCCCTCTGCATGACAAGGAGAACCCGATGGCGATCCACCGACCGAGCCCGATGCAGTTCACGCACTCCCTGGCGTATCTCTACCTGTTCCTGGCTCATCACGGCGACCGGGAAGGGCTCACCCGCCCCGAACTGGACATGCTCATCTCGAAGGTCCGGGAGTGGAACGACCAGTTCTGTTCCAGCACCCAGGCCTCCCTGGACACGACCCTCTCGGAGGTCCAGCAGACGGTGGACTACTTCGTCGCGCTGACCCAGGAGGAGGAGATGTCGGAACTGGCCATCCACACCGCGGCGCTGCGGAACTTCCTGCCCGAGCAGCGGCACAAGATGGCGGTGATGAAGGACATGGTCGCCATCGCCGAGGCCGACGGGCGGGTGACCGACGCCGAGAAGTCCATCATCGCCGCGGTGTACCAGGGACTGGGCCTTTCCTGAACCCCCGGATTTCCCCTCCCGGAACACGGTTCCCACCAGGCGCCCAGGCAGGCGAACGGCGGGACGAACGTGGGCCTTGACCCGGAAATCGGAAAAGGGTATAGAAACGCGCCTTTCGAGGCCGGCCGAGCCGGACGGGCGGACGAGTCCCCCGTCCCGTCGCCCAGGGGGGGCGATTCGGTCCGAGCCCGATTCCCGGGTTCCGGGGATCGTAAGGAAAGAGGCGATAGGAGGATTCCCAATGGAGTGTCCCGTCATCACCGCCAAGGCACGCACGGTCATCGGCAAGGGCTACGCGCGCAAGATCCGCGCCCTCGGCTACCTTCCGGCAGTCCTCTACGGGGGCGACCGGCCCAATCTTCCCCTGGTGGTGGACCCCAAGGCCATTGGGAACATCCTGCGGAGTCCCACGGGACGCAACACCCTGTGCAGGCTCGTGATCCAGGGGGACCAGCCCGAGGAGACGATGGTCGTGGTCCGGGACTACCTGGTCCACCCGGTCCGCCGGAACCTCATCCATTGCGATTTCCTCCGGGTGACCGAGCAGACGGAACTAGAGGTGAAGGTTCCGATCCGGACCGTCGGGAAGTCCGTCGGCGAGCGGCTCGGGGCGAAACTGTCGGTCACGATGCACCAGGTCACCATCCGCTGCCCCGTGGACCGCGTTCCCAGCGAAATCGTCGTGGACGTGTCGGACTTCGCCGTCGGGCACTCGGTCACGATCTCCCAGCTGCCGCTCCCGGAAGGCGCCCGGCCCGTGTTCATCAAGGACAACGCGGTGATCACCGTGCGAGTCCCGAAGGCCGAGACGGAGGAGGCCGCCGCCGAGGGCACGACTGCCGCCGAGGGCACCGCCGCGCCGGCCGCCGCAGCCACCGCCGAGGCGAAGGAGCCCGAGAAGAAGAAGTGATCCGTCCTGGAGCGGGGCCTGCGGTCCCGGCGGCCTGGGGGAGGACGTGAAACTGGTCTGCGGGCTGGGCAATCCCGGGGAGCGATACGCCCGGACGCGGCACAACGTGGGGTTCCGGGCGGTGGAGTCCTTCGGTGCCCAGTGTTCGGCCTCCTGGACCGAGAGATGGCAGTCCCGGAATGCCCGGGTGACCGTGGAGGGAGAGGACGTCCTGTTGCTGATGCCGACGACCTTCATGAACCTGTCGGGGCATGCCGTGTCCCAGGCGGCCAGGTACTTCCGGATCCCGGTCCAGGACCTGCTGGTGATCCATGACGACGCGGACCTGCCCCTGGGCCGGACCCAGTTCAAGGTCGGCGGCGGCGACAACGGCCACCGCGGGGTCCGGTCCGTGATGGAGCAGGTGGGCACCCGGGAGTTCGCGCGAATCCGGATCGGCGTGGGCCGGCCCGGGGGATCGGCGGAGGACATGGTCGATCACGTCCTGTCGCCGTTCTCCCAGAACGAGGAGGAAGTCCTCGCATCGTCGCTCCAGGCGACGGTCGAGGGGATCCGAGACTGGGTCCTCGGGGGGGTCCCGAGAGCCCAGAACCGGATGAACCGGAGGGTTCGTCCGGCCAGGCCTTCTTGCCCGGAGGGGGGTCCCGACGGGCCGCAAGTCCAGAAGGAGGTGGAATGAGCGACGTGCAATGGCTCCGGAAGTACGAGACGGTCATCGTGACCCGCACCGACGCGGGACACGAGGCCCAGAAGAAGCTCTACGAGAAGATCCAGGAACTGGTACAGAAGCACCAGGGACACCACGTCCGCTTCGAGCTGTGGGGCAAGAGGCGCCTGGCCTACCCCATCCGGAAGAACGTGAAGGGCATCTACCTGTACCACGTCTTCCTGGCGGACGAATCCTTCGTCCAGGAACTCCAGCGGATGCTCCGCCTGAATGCGGCCGTGCTCCGGTACCTGACGGTCCTCCTGGAAGAGCGGGTGGACCCGGCCACCTTCGACTTCGAGAAGGAAGGCCAGTTCGACAACCTGCCCAGCGACTCCGACGACTCCGACCGGTCCCGGGCCACCACGGGCTGGGAGGCCGAGTTCCAGGGCCGCGAGTTCTCCAGTGACGACGAGGAGGACGAGGACGAGGAGGACGAGGAAGGCCCCGAGGGGAAGGAAGAGGCAGAGGACTCGGAAGGGGACGAGGAGGAGTAGGCCATGGCGATGCACAGCGCGAAGACCCGCAAGGACACGAAGAAGAAGCGGCGCGGTCCGCCCCGGCGGAAGGTCTGCCCGTTCTGCGCCGACAAGAATGCCCGGATCGACTACAAGAACCCCGCGGCCCTCAAGCGCCTGGTGACGGAGCGGGGCAAGATGGTTCCCCGGCGGATCTCCGGGGTCTGCGCCCGCCATCAGAGGCAGGTGGCCATCGCGATCAAGCGGGCCCGCCACATCGCCCTGATGCCCTACGCGGCGACGGGCGCCGTCAGTTGACGGGGAGGAGACGACGATGAAGGTCATCCTGAGCCAGGATCTGGAGACGTTGGGCCGCGCGGGGGACGTGAAGGAGGTCTCGGACGGCTACGCCCGGAACTTCCTGTTCCCCCGGGGCATCGCCCTGCCCGCCACCCGGCGATCGATGGAGCAGATCGAGCACCAGAAGCGGCTGGTGGCGGACCGGATCGCCGCCGCCCGGAAGGCCGCGATGGGCCTGAAGGAGCGCATCGAGGCCACCCCCTGCAAGGTGGCCCGGGAGGCCGGGGAGGAGGACCGCATCTTCGGGTCGGTGACCGCCCGGGACATCGCGGCGGCCCTGGCGGAAGAGGGGATCGAGGTCGATCACCGGAAGATCCAGCTGGAGCAGCCCCTGAAGAACCTGGGAGTCTTCACCGTCCCGGTCCGTCTGGAACGGGAGGTCGTCGCGGAAGCGAAGGTCTGGGTGGTGGCGAAGTAGCGCCGTGACCCTTCCCCCGCGAATCCTCCTGGATCGTCCGGCACTCTCCGCCGGCCTCTGCGTGACGCCGGATCCGCACCTGCTCCACCGCCTGCTGCGCGTCCTTCGGCTGCGGGACGGATCCCCCGTGATCCTCTGCGGTCCCGACGGAACGACCTGGAACGGAGTGCTGGCGCGGTCGGCAGGACAGTGGTTCCTCCGGGCCGATGCCCTCCAGGAGGAACGCGGGGCCCCGGGCAGCCCGCCAGGCCCGCCGTTCGTGCTGGTGATGGGGATCCTGAAGGGGGATCGCACCGAGTGGGCGATCCAGAAGGCCACCGAGACGGGCGTGCGGGAGGTCCACGTCGCGGTGATGCGCCACAGCGTGCCGCGGCCCGAGGGCCCGGAGGCCCGGCGGAAGGTCGAGCGACTCCGGAGGGTGGCCCGGGAGGCGGCCCGCCAGTGCGGCCGTCCGGTGGCGCCCGAGGTCCATCTCTGGCCGGACCTCCCGGCGGTGATGCCTGCCCTGGACCGGTGGAAGGACCCGGTTCTCCCCAGGAGGATGCTGGACGAGCGCCCCGGGACCCCCCTGCTGGCCGCCAGTCTCCGGAATGCCCCGGGCGCGATTCTGGCCTCGGGCCCCGAGGGGTCCTTCGATCCCGAGGAACGGCGCCTGCTGCTGGAACACGGATTTTTGCCGGCGGGACTGGGTCCCCGGATCCTCCGGGCCGAGACGGCCGCCATGGTGGGCCTGGTGGTGGCCCAGGTGGTTTGCGGCGACCTGGGCGACGCGGTATCGTGCTCCGAACCGGAGGAAACGCCGTGACGGTGGTTCCGGTCCAGGAGGCCTCGCTGATCCGGCGCGCGCTGGCGGGGTGCCTCGACCTCTGCCTGGCGGCGGTCTTCGGGGGCGCCCTCGCCTGGTCCCTCCCGGGCCTGGCCGCCGAGCCCTGGCCCCCGCGGTACTGGAACCTCTTCGATTACGGCGTGGATGTCGTGATCCACCATCCCCGCCTCTGGATGGGGCCCCTGGCGGTCTTCCTGTGCGCGATGCTGGCCTGGGAGACGGCCTGGACCGCCCTGCTGGGCGCGACACCCGTCGCCCGGCTGCTGGGCATGCAGGTCCGGACCCTCTCGGGGCGGCGACCCGGCCCCCTCCGGTCCCTCTGGCGATCCCTGGCCTGGATGGTCCTGTCGGTCCCCGGCGCCGTGGGACCGGCCTTCGGGCTTCTGGGACGGCGCCGGAGGATGCTCCATGATATACTCTCGGCCTGCCTGGTCGTGCGGCTCCCGGTCCCGGCGCGGGTCCCGGAGGCCGGGCGGACGGAAGGCGCCGGATCCGGGGACCTCCCCCGGGATCCCGACGGGAGGACGCGCTGATGCGACGGTCGATCCGCTGGTTGACGTGGACCATCGCCCTGTGCCTCGGGGCCTCCGCCGCCCTGGCCTCGCCGCCGGCCCCGCCGAGCGTGCCGGGATCCTCCAAGGCGTCGCCGCCCTCCGACACCTTCCTCTACAAGGGGAAACTGCTGGACGAGTCCGGGAAGCCCGTCAGCGGGATCTTCCCCCTGACCTTCCGGCTGCACCCGAACCTGAAGGCCCGGAACGCCCTGTGGACGGAGACGCTCTGGGTGGCGGTGGACCGGGGCGTCTACACCGTCGCCCTGGGGGGAACGAAGCCCCTTCCCCGACGGGATGACCTGGACAAGATGGTGCTGAGCGTGTCGGTGCGGGGAGGACCGGAACTGCTCCGGGAACCCTTCCTTCCCGTGGAGGCCCGTCCCCCGGTGCTGACGGCAGGCCCCTCGGGAACCGGACACGGCGGCCCCCAGGGGCGTACCGGTTCCGGGGTGCGCTACGCCGACAACGCGGCCTATGCCGTCGAGGCCGAACATGCGAAGAACGCCGACCGGATCCAGAACCTGACGCTGGAGGACCTCGTCCGGCGACTGGTGGAGGAGGTCGGGAACGCCCTGGGCCAGGGGGCGGGAGGCAAGGTCCGGATCGGGTCCGCGAAGCGCATGGGCAACCGGATCGGCGGTCCGGGGGGGACCGGGGAATACAACGAGGGCTGCCCGAAGGGCCACGTGATGACCGGCATCCGGGGAGCATCGGGGAACTTCATCGACTCCATCCAGATCGTCTGCTCGCCACTGGAGTGACCATTCCGCCGGCCCGGAGGCCGGCCCTTCTTCAATCCCGGGAGTGACTTCATGGAAGAGACCTACCGGACACACACCTGCGGAGACCTGCGGATCGACCACCTGGGCCGACGGGTGACCCTTTCGGGCTGGGCCGCCGGGGTGAGGGACCACGGGGGATGCGTGTTCATCAACCTCCGGGACCGCCACGGCGTCACCCAGGTCAAGGTGGACCAGGCGAAGGACGCGGCCCTCTACGGGGTGGCGGCGTCGGTCCGGGCCGAGAGCGTGATCCGGGTGGAGGGCGTCGTGGTGGACCGGGGCACCAACCGGAATCCCCGCCTGCCCACCGGGGACATCGAGGTGGAGGCCTCCGACCTGGAGGTCCTGAACCCGAGCCAGCCCCTCCCCTTCCCCGTCGCCGACGAGGTGGACGCCTCGGAGGTGACCCGGCTCACCTGGCGGTACCTGGACCTGCGGCGCCCGCCCCTGATGCGCAACCTGGTGCTCCGGAGCCGCGTGACGGCGACCGTTCGAAGCTTCCTGGATCGCAACGGATTTCTGGAGGTGGAGACCCCGATCCTCTGCAAGTCCACTCCCGAGGGTGCCCGGGACTTCCTGGTCCCCTCCCGGGTCCATCCCGGGGAGTTCTACGCCCTGCCCCAGTCCCCCCAGACCTTCAAGCAGATCCTGATGGTGGCCGGGGTGGACCGCTACTACCAGGTCGCCCGGTGCTTCCGGGACGAGGATCTCCGGGCCGACCGGCAGCCGGAATTCACCCAGGTGGACATGGAGGTGTCCTTCGCCACGCCGGCCCTGATCCAGGACCTGGTGGAGGGGATGCTGGCCGAGGTCTGGAAGACGGTGTTCGGAACCGAGATTCCCCGGCCGTTCCCCCGGCTGTCCTACCAGGAGGCCATGGAACGCTACGGGAGCGACAAGCCGGACCTCCGCTTCGACCTGCCGATGACGACGGTCTCGGAGGTGTTCCGGGACAGCGCCTTCCAGGTCCTTGCCACCGTGGTCCGGGACGGAGGCCTGGTGACGGCGCTCCGGATCCCCGACGGCGATTCCTTCAGCCGGAAGGACCTGGACGGGTTCCACCGGACGGCCACCGAGAACGGGGCCAAGGGGATCCTCTGGGCCCGGGTCGGACCCGAGGAGTGGCAGGGCCCCCTGGCGAAGAACCTGTCCGAGGCCGAGCGCACGGTACTGGCCGCCCGCACCGGGGCCGGGCCGGGGGACCTGCTGCTTCTGGTGGCCGACGAGGCACGGAAGGCCCAGCAGGCCCTGGGGGCCGTGCGCCTGAAGGTCGGGGACCGCCTGGGTCTCCGGGACCCGGATCGGTGGGCCTTCGCCTGGGTCCAGGACTTCCCGATGTTCGAATGGAATGCCGAGGAGCAGCGC
Organism: Myxococcota bacterium; assembly: GCA_017994695.1. Classification (GTDB taxonomy): domain Bacteria; phylum Myxococcota_A; class UBA9042; order DTJE01; family DTJE01; genus JAGOKF01. The sequence goes on from JAGOKF010000038.1 coordinate 24,006, forward strand.
CCGGTCGCGGTGCACCACCCCTTCACGTCCCCGGTCCCCGAGGACCTTCCCCTGCTGGAAACGGACCCCCTGAAGATGCGGGCCAGGGCCTACGACGTGGTGCTGAACGGCATCGAACTGGGGGGAGGCAGCATCCGGATCCACCGCCGGGACGTCCAGGCCCGGGTCTTCCGGGCCCTGGGGTTCGACGAGGAATCGGCCCGGCGCCAGTTCGGGTTCCTGATGGATGCCTTCGAGTACGGAGCCCCGCCCCACGGAGGCATCGCCCTGGGACTGGACCGGCTGGTGATGCTGCTGGCCCGGGCCTCCTCCATCCGGGACGTGATCGCCTTCCCGAAGACCACCAGCGCCGCGGACCTGATGACCCGATCCCCGTCGCCGGTGGACCCGGCCCAGTTGCGGGAACTGCACCTCCGGATCGAGGGGGACCGGCCCGACTGATCGCCGCCCCCGGTTCCCTCTCCCGGCTTGCCGCTCCTATCCGGCCCAGTACTGGAAGGCGTGGTGCCACGCGCCCCAGAAGCGCACGACCGACAGGATCACCCAGGCCCCCAGCACGGCGAAGGCCCAGGGAAGGATTCGGGGGACCTCCGCATCTCCCGGCACGAGCCGAGGCATCTTCCGGGCGAAGGGCCGGGGAGGACGGCCCGCCAGGGAGGACCAGAGGACCTCGAGGGCCAACAGCGCCGCCAGGATGGACAGGACGGCCAGGGATCCCGCGACTCCCATCCGGAAGGCCCGGGGCCGGTAGCGGAACTCCACCCGGTGATTCCCGGCAGCGACCGGAACGGCCCGGAAGAGACGATTGGCCTGGAGGATCGGGGCCGGGATGTCGTCCACCAGGGCCTCCCACCCGGGGTAGTAGGAATCCAGCAGCACGACCAGCCCGTCGGCGGCCATCCGGACATCGAGGAGGACCTCCTCGTCGCGGTACCGGGCGACCTTCACGGAAGAGGACTCCCCCGGCGGCGGTGCCCCCAGGGGAACCGGGGGAAGGAACGGCAACAGGGCCCGGCGCCGAAGGGTCCTCGGCTCCCGGGCCACCCACCGGGAAGCCGCCTCCGGGTCCGGGACCACCTCGACCTCGTGGACGGCGAATGCCCGGGGAAGGGCATCGGGATCCCGCCAGGCCCCGACCCCCTCGGTGCCCGGGAGGCGTCGGGCCCGGGCCGGGGCATCCCCGGGCCGGGGAGTCACGACGTAGCGCCCGCCCAGGGGACCCAGGGTCCGCCCGGGGATGTCGGCCATGCGCTTGTACACCGACAGGAAGGCCTCCTGTCGCAGCGGCAGGATCCCGTCCACCGCCTGGAGGCCGTACAGCATCGGCAGGTTGTAGGCGAGCCCCGCCAGGGGGTCGGGGGGCAGGGAACGGCGGATCCAGCCCACCTGCAGGTAGGGCGCCGGCGGGGACCGGAAGACGACCCGTTCGAGCCGTTCCTCCCGAGAGCAGTCGGGATTCCCGGGACAGAGGTCCTCCCGGATGGCCCGGGCGGTCGAGGGCGGGTCCCAGTAGGAGGGGGGGGTGGACGGAACCTGGCGGAGCGCATGGTCCGCCAGGGGAAGCCCCGCGGCCAGGACCAGCAGTCCCCTCTTCCAGGCCGTCTGCGTCCCGCTTCCCAGGATCCCCGCCGCCGCCGCCAGCGAAAGAACCTGGATGGCCAGATCGCGGACCAGTTCCGCCCGGAGCACGGGGTTCGATGCGAGCCCCCGGCGATAGGTCGCCCCCAGCACGGCCGCCAGGGCCAGCAGGACCCCAAGCATCGACAGCACGACCACCCGCCGGGACGGGGGTCGCTCCAGCATCGCCTCGATACCGGCCGCGGCCAGGGCGGCCAGCAGCAGGGTCAGGGGCCCGTTCAGGCGATCAGGGAACCGGAAGGCCCGCAGGACGGGCAACTGGAACAGTTCCGGCACTCCGAACATCAGGGGCCCGAGTGCCACCAGGAACACCACCGCGGCCGAGAGCGCCAGGGCGGCGACCAGTCGCCGCTGCCGGGAGGCCCAGGCCATCATGGCCGCCCAGACGGCCACCAGCCCGACGTGGAGGTCGATGCCCGCCCGCCACATCCCTCCGGGATGCAGCCAGTTGGTGGCCTCTCCGGGCGTTCCGAAGGCCGATGGCACCGCCAGCACCGCCAGGGCCTGGGGAGTCAGGTGCTGGCTCATCTGGCCCGCGACGGCCCCCGCATTCCGGACGCTCCCCGATGCCAGTTCGAGGGTCGGGAGCACCTGCACGAGGCAGAGTCCTCCGGCGAGGGGCATGGCCAGCAGGACACCGAGCAGGGACCTGGGCTCCCCGAGGACCTCGCCGTCGCCGGTGCCCAGGGCACGGACCAGGGCGTAGAACCCGACGACCCCGAAGGAATTCACGGTGGTCTGGGGATGGCCGCAGAGGGCCAGCAGGGCCAGCAGCGTCGCCAGGATCGCCACGTCCCGGAAACGTCCCTCCCGGGACACCCGCTCGGCCGCCCAGAGGCACCAGGGAAGCCAGGCCAGTGCCTGGACGAGGTTCAGGTGCATGTGGTGCAGGGCCAGGTGACCCGAGAGACCGAAGACGATCCCCCCCGCCAGGGCCGGCAACGGCCCGAGGAAGCCCGACAGCCAGAACCAGGCGCCCAGGCTGCCGATGCCGAGGTGCAGGGCATAGGAGGCCCCCACCGCCCACCACGCGGGCAGAAACGGGAACAGCGCCCAGTTCAGCGGGTAGAGAGGCCCGGCCTGGCCCTCGGCGAAGAGGGGAAACCCGAGGTAGAGGTCGGGACACCAGAGCGGGAATTCCCCCCGGGCCCAGGCCCGCCCGAAGAAGTCCCGGATCGGGACGTGCAGTTCGGTGACGTCATTGAACCAGAGGGTGCGCCGGCCCAGCACCAGGGGCAAATGGACCGCGATGGGCAGCACCAGGGCCAGCATTCCGTAGGCCCCCCGGCGTCCCCGTCCCGGGTCGCGGAAGGCGTCGGATCCGGCAGGGCGGAACATCGATCACGGTCCCGTCTGGCGGAGAACCAGCCGGGCATCCGGCCCCGAGGGAACGAACGTCCAGGCCTGGTGCTCCAGGGACCCGCACACCCGCCGGGTCGCGCCGGTGGCCTCGCCGCCCCCGGTGACCTGGGCCTGCACCCCCGATCCGGTGGCGGCCAGGACGTGCACCGACACGGCCCGACCGGCCACCGCCCGGCGGAAGCGGACCTCCAGGGTCCCCTCCGCGGGGTCCCGCACCGCGTCCTCGACCTCGGCCACTCCCCCCAGCAGGTGGCGGTCGGTGGCCAGGAACCACGGGGCCTGGTCCGGGGATTCCGGGGCCGGGCGCGCCACCAGCAGGGTCCCGGTCCGGGGGGAGAGGGTCACCTCCAGGGGCCGGGTCCACAGCGGTTCCTCCCCGTCGCATGTCCATTCCCCGGCGACGGTGTCCAGCACGGCGGTGCCGGCCGATCCCTCCCCGGCGGACGGCACCGGGAATCGCAGCAGGCGGGGACTTTCCGCCAGGGATTCCTCGGTCCAGGGATCGGCGTTGTTCCCCCAGTGGAAGGCCCCGAGGATCCGGTAGGCGCCCCCGGGGCCCGGGAAGGCCGCCTCCCAGGTCTCCGGCCAGCGCCGGTCCCAGAGGTCCAGGGGTTTCGGGAGCACGGCCACCGCCGGCAGCATCCGCCGGAACAGATCGAGGGGATCCTCGTGATCCGAAAGCCACGTGAAGGGTTCCCCCAGTTTCAGGAATCCCCCGAACAGGGAGGCCCACAGGGCGAACGTCCTGGCCTCGTCCGCGGTCAACGGGTCCCGGAAGAACACCAGGTCCGGGTGGGCCACGAAGGCGGTGTTTCCCATCCAGTACCGGTGGGAGGCGGTCAGCACGGTCGGCTTGATCCCCTGGTCGAACCAGGACTGGGGATCGTTCCACCGGGGCTGGTTGTCCAGCGTCAGCCGCACCCCCTCGGCGATGCCCGCCGGGGCCAGGGTCCCGGCGACGATCATCAGCATGCCCTCGGGGCCGATGGCCTCGCGAATCGCCCGGAGGGCCTGCCGGTAATGTCCCAGGCCGCTCCGGCTCCCCGCCTGGCCGTAGGTCTCCCCGAAGACCGCGTAGACGCTGAAGTCCACCTTGAACAGGCGGTAGCCCCAGTCCCCTGCGAGCCGGCGGAAGATGTCCCGCAGGTACTGCTGCACCTCGGGGAGCGATGGATCCAGGATCCGGTCCTGCCCTTCGCCGCCCAGCGCGGCCGTTCCCAGGTCGCTCAGGGGAAGCACCCAGTCGGGATGCTGCTGCAGCAGGGGGGCATCGGCCCGGACGCGGAAGGGCGCGGTCCAGATCCCGGGGATCAGGCCCGCCTCCCGGATGCGTCCCGCCAGCCATTTCATCCCGTCCTCGCTGCCGTGGCGGGGGAACCGGGACTCGTCCGTCGTCCAGGAACCGTCGGTCTTCGCCCACCCGTCATCCACCAGGAAGTGGGAGAGCCCGTAGGGGACCAGGTCCCGCCGGGCCGCCTCCAGGTTGGCAAGGAGGAAGGCCTCGTCGATGTTCGAACCCTGTCCGCCGGACCCCGATCCGCCGCCCCAGGAGTTCCAGGAGGACGGGGGATCGGGGAGGCTCCCGACACCGTTGTAGAGGGCGATGCCGCGACCGAGCCGCAGCAGTCCCTCGTGGGCGTCGGTGGTGAAGTCCAGCCAGGCCACGTCCGACGAGAGCACCCGGGTGGCCTCCAGGGCGGTCGGCGGCAGGAACGCGCTGCGCAACTCGAAGCGGGACAGGCCGTCCTCGCCCCCCACCTGGACGGCCGCCCCGGGAACGTGGTCCGTGGTGACCAGCCCCATCGCCCGGTCCTGGGTCACGAATCCGGCCACCAGGCACGAGGAGGCAGGGGTGCAGAGAGCGCCGGTCCAGTTCGAGGCGAGCCCCGGGCCCGTGGCTCCTCCCGGATCGCTGCCGACCACCCGGAGGTCCGACAGGAAGTCGAACAGGATCTCCCGGCCGTTGTCCATCACCAGGGCGTCGCGGGTCCCCCGGCCCAGCATCAGCGTGGCCCCGTCCTCGTACCGGGCCACCACCGGGCGGATCTCCCGCACGAGGACCCCCTCCCGGAAGGGCATCACCACGATGGAACGCATCGTCACCGCGGGATGATCCCGGTGCAGGGCGATGTAGGTGGCGATTCCCCCGAGGGAGTTGGCCGGGGAGGCGTCGAACCGCAGCACCACCGCTTCGCCCAGTTCGTCGGGAGCGGTGATGGCCTGCCACTGGATCCGGGGACCGGGGGACGCCGAGGAGATCGTCGCCTCGTCCCCCCGGACCGTCAGCAGCGCCTCGGAGTGCGCCCCGACCAGGCCGTCCTCGCCGGGGACCCTTCCCAGGTCGAAGGTCCCCCGGGCGAGGTCGTACACCAGCGTGATCCGGCCGTCGGTCACGGTGACCCGGCCATCGACCTCCCGGGGCTCCAGCAGACCGGCGGGCACGTCCTGGACCAGCAAGTCCTCCACGGGAGGCAGTTCCTGGGGCTGCCACGCGTCGGTCGCGGATCCCGGATCCTCGATGGCATCGGGAGCGTTGTCCGATCCCGTGTCGGAGTCCGGCACGTCGGTCGTCCCCGGATCCCGGCCGGGATCCTGGGTGCCCCCGGAGGATCCGCCCCCGCAGGCCAGGCAGGAAACCAGGGTCCCGATCAGCATCGTCCGGCGCATGTCTTTCCCCTCCCGAGGCGGCCGGCGGGAGTGTAGCATCGACCGGGCCCGGCCGGGAGGGGAGCCGTGTACCTCCCGGCCAGAAATTGACAGGGAGGGACACGGGTTGTAGCCTTCGGGCCGGTTCAAGGAGGATCCGATGAGGCGATCGTTCCTGTGGCTGCTGCTGGCGGTGACGGCCTGCTCCCCGAAATACCTGCCCAACACCGAGGTGGAGGACACCCCGGCCAACCGGGCCATCGCCGACGTGGTGGAACGCTACCGGGTGGCCGTGGAGCAGCGGGACGTCGATGCCCTCCGGGCCCTGGTCTCCCGGCGGTATTTCAGCAACGCGGGGACGACCGCCGAGCCCTCGGACGACTACGGCTACGCCCAGCTCGAGGAGCGGGTCCTGCCGCTGCTCCGGGAGAACATCAAGTCCGTCCAGTTCGTGATCTACCTGCGGCGGATCTCGTTCCCCAGCGAGACCACGGCCCAGGCGGACTTCGAGTACTACTACAAGTTCTTCTACGTCGAGGGCGGCAAGGACCGCTGGCAGGCGCGCAACGACTTCGCCCGACTGGAGTTCGCGAAGGAGGACGGGGTCTGGCGGATCGTCGCGGGCCTGTGAACGGCGGGCCGGGCGGGGTTCAGGCCCCCGGGACGTACTCCTTCGGCACGCACAGTTTCCAGGTGCAGAACCGGGGTTCGTCGGGCCGCTCCACGCAGGATCCCCCCGAGGCCCCGCAGTCCCCGTCCACCTCGCACAGGACCCCGGAGGCGGCGCAGCGCCGCGCGGTCTCGCACCGCGACCACGGCGCCTGTCCCGCGCAGTCCTGGTCCTGCGCGCAGGGGACCTTCAGGCTGGAGACGGGCCGGCACAGGGCATCCCCGGCACAGGCCGTCCCGTGGCAGGGCATCGTGCAGAAGGGCGTCGCCCCGCTGGATGCCGGGGCCGTCTCGCCGGCCTTCCGGGCCTCGTAGAGCATGCAGGGGCCCTCGACGCACTGGGGATGGTCCCGGACCAGGCAGGTGTCGAAGCAGAAGAACTCCGCCTCGCTGCAAGCATCGGTCCCCTGGGTGAGTCCGGTGCGACAGTCGGCCTTCATCTTGTCGGTCATCGCGCAGGTCTCGAAGGGGTCCCGGGAACTGCACCCCATCGCCCACCAGATACCCAGAACTGCCGCCAGACGGCTGCAACGCACGGCCACCTCCCTGGGAACCAACCGTGGCGATTGTCATGGAAGCGGCGAGGAAGGTCAAGGGAGCTGTTCCCGGGACGCGAGAACCTCCCGGAACAGGACCTCCAGCCGATCGATGTCCCCGTCGCCGCGCCGTTCGGTGACGGTCACCAGCAGGCAGTCGGCGAGGTCCTGGTGGAAGCGCCCCAGGGCCAGTCCGGGGACCAGTCCCCGTTTCGTCCCCTCCTCGACCAGGGCCGCCGCCCTCCCGGGAACCCGCAGCACGAACTCGTTGAAGATCGGGCCGTCGAAGGCCGCTTCCACGCCGGGAATGGCCGCCAGGCGCCGTTCCACGACGACGGCCCGGTGGTGGTTGTACCGCGCCAGGCGGCGGAATCCTTCGCGCCCCAGCAGCGACAGGTGGATGGCGACCCGGAGGGCGCAGAGGCCCTCGTTGGTGCAGATGTTGGAAGAGGCCCGCTCTCGGCGGATGTGCTGTTCCCGGGCCGCCAGGGTCAGCGTGAAGCACCGGTTGCCCCGGGCATCCCGGGTCATCCCGATCAGCCGGCCGGGCATCCCCTTCACGAAGGGCTGCTTCACCGCGAAGAACCCCACGTAGGGCCCGCCGAAGGACAGGGGGATCCCCAGAGACTGGCCCTCCCCGGCCGCCAGGTCGGCCCCCTGGACCCCGGGGGCCTCCACCAGCCCGAAGGCGAGGGCCTCGGTGAAGGTGGCCACCAGCAGCGCCCCGGCCTCGTGGACCAGGTGGGCCACCGGGGCCAGGTCCTCGATCACCCCGAAGAAGTTCGGGGACTGCAGCACCACGCCGCCGACCTCCGGCCCCAGGGCGGCCTGGAGGGCCGCCAGGTCCGTCGATCCGCGGGCGTCCCAGGGGATCTCCTGGATGGCCTCCGGTCCCAGGTAGGTCTTCAGGACGTCCCGGTACTGGGGATGCACGGCCCGGGAGACCAGCACCCTCCGGCGGCGGGTGTGCCGCTGGCACATCAGGGCGGCCTCGGCGCAGGCCGTGGCGCCCTCGTACATCGAGGCGTTCGCCACGTCCATGCCCAGGAGCCCGGCCACCATCGTCTGGTACTCGAACTGGGCCTGGAGCGTCCCCTGGGAGACCTCGGCCTGGTAGGGGGTGTAGGAGGTCAGGAACTCCCCCCGGGAGACCAGGTGGTCCACCGCGGCCGGGATGTAGTGATCGTAGGCCCCGGCCCCCAGGAAGGAGACCACGGCGCCCATGGGGTTCCGGTCGGCCAGTCCCCGGACCCGTTCCTCCACCTCGGCCTCGGAGAGTCCGGCCGGGAGGTCCAGGCCCCGGAGGATGCGCGCCACCTCCGGGACCTCCTGGAAGAGGTCATCGATCGAGGAGACCCCGATCACCCGGAGCATTTCGGCGATTTCCGGATCGGTGTGGGGAGTGAAGTCCATGTCGCCTCCCTGGGAAACGAAGACCCGCGGGGCGGCCTCAGGCCTCCTCGTCCTCCAGTCTTCCCAGCAGTTCCTCGTAGTCGTCGGCGGTCATCAGCTCGTCGATCTGCTCCTGGTCCTCGACCTCGATGCGGACCAGCCACCCTTCCTCGTAGGGGTCCGACATCAGCACGTTCAGGTCGTCGTTGAGGATCTCGTTGACCTCGATCACGACGCCGCTGACCGGCGCGAAGACCTCCGAGGAGGCCTTCTGGCTGTCCACCAGCCCGATGGCCTCGCCCTTCTCCACCTCGTCCCCCACCCGGGGAAGATCGACGGAGACGATATCCCCGAGCTTCTCCACCGCCCACTCGGTGATCCCGATGGTGACGACGTTCTCCTCCTCGGTCTTCAGCCACTCGTGACTCTCGGTGAACCGGTAATCCTTCGGAACGGACATCGCGAACCTCCTTGGTTCCATCCCAATTCCCGACCGGACGTCCGGGACGTCCCCCGGACCGTGCGTCAGTGCTTCTCCAGCAGGGCCGCCTGTACCCGTGCCGGAAACTCCCGAATTCCCTTCGCGTCGATGAGGATCGGACTCCCCGGCGCGTCGTGGGGCTTCGCCACGTACCCCATGCCCACCGGCACCCCGAGGGTGGGCGAGAGGGTCCCGGAGGTCACGTGGCCCACCTCCGCCCCGTCGGCCCGGATCGCGTACCCGTGCCGGGGGATGCCCTTCCCCTCCACCACGAAAGAGACCAGCAGCCGCTTCAACCCCTCCTCCTTCTGCCGCAGGAGGGCGTCCCGGCCGATGAAGTCCCCCTTCTGGAACTTCACGGTCCAGGCCAGATTCGCCTCGAGGGGGGTCGTCGTCTCGTCGATGTCGTTGCCGTAGAGGCAGTATTTCATCTCCAGGCGCAGGCTGTCCCGGGCCCCGAGGCCGATGGGCGCCACATCCAGGTCCCTGCCCCGATCCAGCAACTCCCGCCACAGTTCCGGGGCGACCTCGTGGGGCATGTACACCTCGCCGCCCCGCTCCCCGGTGTAGCCGGTGGTCGCCAGCAGCACCTCGGCCCCCCGGTAGGTCGTCTTCACGAAGGTGAAGGGCTTCATCTGGGCCACGCCGACCCCGAAGACCCGATCCAGCAGTTCCGGGGCCCTGGGCCCCTGGACCGCGATCTGGGAATAGTCGTCCGACAGGTCCAGCACCTCGCAGTCCCCCCGGGCCTGCTCCAGGAACCAGCGAACGTCCTTCTCCCGGTTGGAGGCGTTCACGCAGACGAACCACTCCGTCTCGGAGACCTTGTAGAAGATCATGTCGTCCACGATCCCCCCGTGAGGCAGGCAGACCGGGGTGTACACCGCCTTGCCGGGAGCCACGGAACCGACGTCGTTGGTGGCCAGGCGCTGGACGACCTCCCGGGCCCGGGGCCCCCGGAAGACGACCTCGCCCATGTGGCTCACGTCGAACAGGCCCACGGCCTGCCGGACCCTCTGGTGCTCCCGGGCGATGCCCTCGAACTGCACGGGCATCCAGAACCCGGCGAAGGGGACCATCTTCCCCCCCAGGCGGAGGTGTTCCTCGTACAGCGCGGTCTTGCGCAGATCCTCGTGGTGGCTCATGGCGGGCTCCTCCCTCGGACGCAATCCACGGTGCCGAACCCGGGCAGGGCATACAACGGAGCCCCGGGGGAGTCAAGCACAAAAAGGAGGGCGCGGAACCCGTGACGGGAACCGGGAGAGTCGCCCGGCGGCTGGGCCGGAGGCCTGTCCCGCGATCGGACCGGGAGGAGGGATCAGAACGGCGGGGGCAGTCCCCGGCGGGCGCAGGCGGCGATCAGCGTGTTCCGGAGCAGGAAGGCGATCGTCATCGGGCCCACTCCGCCGGGCACCGGCGTGATCCAGGAGGCCTGCCGGGAGGCCCCCTCGAAGTCCACGTCCCCGCAGAGGCGTCCCTCCTCGTCCCGGTTCATGCCCACGTCGATCACCACCGTCCCTTCCTGGATCCACTCGCCCCGGACCATCCGGGCCTTGCCGATGGCGGCCACCAGCACGTCGGCCTCGGACACCCGGGCAGGCAGGTCCCGGGTCCGGGAATGGCAGATCGTGACCGTGGCATGGGCCGCCAGCAGCAGCAGGGCCATGGGCTTGCCGACGATGAGGCTCCGCCCCAGCACCACGGCCCGCTTCCCCGCCAGCGAGATGCCCGTTTCCCGGATCAGGCGCATGCACCCCGCGGGCGTGCAGGCCACCAGCCCCTCCCGGCCCGAGACGAGGCGTCCGAGGTTGACCGGGTGGAAGCCGTCCACGTCCCGGGCGGGATCCTGGGCGTCGATCACCCGGTCCGCCGAGATGTGCGGCGGCAGGGGCAGTTGCACCAGCACGCCGTCCACCTCGGGGTCCCCGTTCAGGCGGTTCAGCAGCGCCAGCACCTCCGCCTCGGTGGTCGTGGC
>JAGOKF010000126.1 GCA_017994695.1 Myxococcota bacterium
CGTCACCTCCACGGCGGCCTTCACCAGGGCCTTGCCCTGCTCCAGGGGCTGGCCGACCATGTAGGTCGGCAGCCTCGTCTCGAAGGTCCACAGGCCCTCGCCGCTGGTGGTCCCGGTCAGCGTCGCGAAGTCGCTGAACTCCACGTCGTAGGCCGACAGGACCAGTTTCACCGTCCCGCCGGCCACCGGCTTGCCGAAGAAGTAGCGGGCCGACACCTGGCCCTTCACGACTCCCCCGACCAGGTACCAGGGCCGATCCAGGGCCAGGTCCAGCCGGAACTTCGGCAGCGAGTAGCGATCCACCGTGACCGCCTTCTCGGTCACGGTGTCCCCGACGGTCACCCGAACCTTCCAGGTGCCCAGGTTCACCTCGTGGGCGATGCGCATCCGGGCCGACGCGATGCCGAACTCGCTGGCCTCGGCCAGGGCCTTGAAGACCTTGTTGCCCTTGGCGTCCATCACCTCGATGCGCACCGGCGCCCCGGCATCGGGACGCAGGGCCGGCTTCCGCAGGGCCAGCACCCGCAGGTGCATCTCCTGGCCCGGCTGGTAGAGCGGCTTGTCGGTGGTCACCAGGACCCGCCGCAGGCGCACCACCTCGCCCTGGCTCAGGGCCTCCACCCGGGTCCCCCCCGGGGCCTCCGACAGCGCCCGGATCTGCAGGGTCCCTGCGTCGGGGAACGAGAAGGTCACGCGGGCCAGGCCCTCGGAATCGGTCGTGACCGTCGCGGTGCGGCGCACCTCCGTCGTGCTCCCGTCGGCGCCGGGGACCGCCAGCACCCCTTCCACCTGGACCGTCTTGTCCGCCAGGGGCGCCCCGGTGACCGGGTTCCGGGCGAAGAGGCGAATGGCCGTGTCCTCCCCCTGGAGCCAGGTCTTCGGCCCCATCAGCACCACCGATTCCTTGGGCATCGCGACGAAAAGGCTCCGGGTGCCCATCAGGGTCCCGACGTTGCTTTCGACCCGGTACCGGACCAGCACCGTCGCCTGCCGGGAGGCCTCCTGGAGGTCCGGCAGGGCCGCCAGGCGCACCGGCACCGTTTCCGCGCCGGCATCGAACGAGAAGGCCGCTTCCCCGGTGGAGGTCCGGGAGGCGTCCTCCATCGCGACCACGGTGATCCGGACCTTCCCGGTGATGCGCCCCTCCCCTTCCCGGCGCAGCACCACCGACACCCCGAGGTCGCTCCCGTCCAGGAAGGCCGCGATGTCGTCCTCCTGGAGGCTCAGGGGCCCCGTGGCCGTGACCTCCGGCTCCGGCGGCACGGGAACGGTCCCGTTGCCCGACAGGCATCCCGCGAACAGGGCGACCAGCAGCCAGGCACCCGTGGTGGTCTTCGACATGATCCGGACCTCCCCCCATCCCAGGGTTTCATTGTCGGGAAACGGACTTCCGATTGCAACGCGGCCGGGGAACCGGGGAGGCAACCCCGCACCCCGAGCGAGGGCCGGACCGCCCGGCAGTCCCGGGCCCGGAAGGGGTCCCGTGCCGGGGGTTCTGACCGGGCCGGGCCTCCTACGGTGTCGGTTCCCTCCCGTCGTCGATGCCGTTCTCGGGGTCCCTCGGGTCCAGGTAGAACTCGTCGTGCATGAGCCCCTGGCCCATCTTGGCCTGGAGGATCCAGGTGAACAGGAAGTGGTGGACCCGGTCCTGGGGGGGGAGATGGCGGAAGAACTGCCGGTAGAAGCGGTTCCGGGCCCATCGTTCCCGGAAGCGGTAGCCCTCCCGGGACACCCGGCGCCACTCGGCCACCAGGGCCTCGTCGTCCAGGCCGGGATACCGGAGGTTCAGGAAGCGGCGGTCGTCCAGGCGCCCCTCCTCGGCCAGGCGCCGGTGCAGCCGGGTCCCGGGAAGGGCCTTGATGGGGAAGATCACCGGCAGGATGCCGTGGGCGCGGCAGAAATCGAGCGTCCGCTGCCAGGTCCCCAGGTCGTCCCCCTCGTAGCCCACAACGAACCACCCCGACACCACCAGCCCCTGCTGCTGGAGCCACCGGACGTGCTCGGCCATGCGTTCCAGGGGGTCCTCGGCGCCCCGGACGCCCATCTTCCGGACCGCCCCGCTGGCGTCCAGCGTCGCCGGGTTGATCGATTCCAGGCCGACCATCACATAGAGCAGTCCCGCCCGCACCGCCGCCTGGATCACCTCCCGTCCGCGGGGATCGGCCACGGCGTCCAGGTTGCCCTGGCCGATGAAGAAGCGCCGCCGGGGCAGTTCCGCGATGCGCCGGTAGAGTTCCCGGTAGTAGTCGTAGGTGGCCGGCTTTCCGAACACCGTGTCGTCCAGCAGGTAGTAGTACCCCCGGAAGGTGTCGATCTCCGCCACCACCTCCTCGACGGGGCGATGGCGGAAGGCCCGGCCGAACATCGACGGCACCGCGCAGAAGTCGCAGTCGATGGGGCATCCCCGGACCGCGAAGACCGTGTCGAAGCGGTAGCGCCGCCGGACCAGGTGCCGGTGGGCCCGGGGGATGGTCGCCAGGTCGGGGTATTCCAGGACCTGGTGCACCCGGATTCCCACGGGGGCCTCGAAGGGTCTTGGCGAGCACACGTAGAGGTCCTTCAGATCCCCGGCCTCGGCGTCCCGGACGATGACGGGCCAGAGGGGCTCCCCCTCGCCCACCGCCACGGCGTTCGCGTGCCGCAGGGCCCGGAGGGGCACGGCCGACGCCTGGGGGCCCCCGATCACGACGGGGATGCCGGCCCGGCGATAGCGTTCCGCGATCCGATAGGCCTCCTTCTCGGCGGTGTAGCGCATGCTGATGCCCACCAGGTCCACGTCGTTCGGCAGGTCCCCGGGGTCGTCCCAGAGGAGGTCCACCAGCCGGTAGTCGTGGTCCGGGGCGGTCGCCGCCAGCAGGGGCAGGGACAAGGGCATGAAGGGGTCGTTGCGTCGCAGGGGGTCCGTGGGCGAAGACGCCAGCACCATCAGGATCCGCACCCTCCCCTCCCGGAGCAGCGGGCGGGGAACCCTAGCGCAACGGGGTCGGCCTTTCAATCGGCAAGGCCGTTCGCCCCGGGCCGGTCAGGCGGAAGCCCGTCCATGGGGAGCGCGGCACCCGGTCACGGACGGTCCTTCCGGGAGGACAGCGCCTCGCGGTAGCGCCGATCGACCTCGATCCAGTTCACCACGTCGAACCAGGCCTTCACATAGTCCCCCCGGCGGTTCTGGTAATGGAGGTAGTAGGCATGCTCCCAGACGTCGAGGCCCAGCAGCGGCGTCCCCCGGACCTCGGCGACGTCCATCAGGGGGTTGTCCTGGTTCGGCGTCGAGGTCACCTTCAGGCTTCCCTCGGGCGTCAGGACCAGCCAGGCCCAGCCGGACCCGAAGCGCTGGAGGGCCGCGGCGGTGAAGGTCTTCCGGAACTCCTCGATCCCGCCCAGGTCCCGGTCCATCGCCTCCCGGAGTTCCCCGGACGGCTCGCCGCCCTGGCCCACGGGGGCCATCCAGCGCCAGAAGGCCGAGTGGTTCCAGTGCCCGCCGCCGTGGTTGCGCACCGCCGGGGGCAGGTTCGAGACCTCCCGGAAGAGGTCCTCCAGGGGCCGGGTCGCCAGGTCCGGCCGGTCCTTCAGGACCCCGTTCAGGCCGTCCACGTAGGTCTGGTGGTGCTTGCCGTGGTGGATCTCCATCGTTCGCCGGTCCACCACGGGCTCCAGGGCGCCCGGGTCGTAGGGCAGGGAGGGCAGGACGTAGGGGTAGGCCTCCCGGCCGCTCGGGGCCCCGCTCCCTTCCCCGCCATGAGCCACCGAGACCGGAGCCATCATCGAGGCGGCCATCCCCCAGGTGATGCCCCCCAGAATGTTTTTATTCTGCATCGAACTACTCCAGATAAAGGCCTTCCTTGGATGGGAACGGCGCCGTCGGTTGTCAATCCCGCCAGGGATCGCCCTGCCGACCTGCCTCGACGCGTGGAGGGCGACCCGATGGCAGACCGGGAGAGAATCCCCGAGGCGGAGCGGAACCAGGGGGTCGAGGGACCCGTCCCGCCTTCGACAGGGACCGGGTGCGCCGGTTCCCGCCGGGATGGCCATCCGGTCCGATCCCAGTCCCGGTCCTTGACGGGATTTCCCTCCCGGGGACAATCCCCGTCGCATCTCGAACGCTCCGCTCCGGAGGGAACATGCTCCCTCCCGAGGAGGTGGCCATGTCCCCTGCAAGACCCGCTTCCGTTCGGTGGTTCCTGCCGATCCTCGCCCTCCTGGCGCTCCCCCTGGCCTCCTGCTCCTCCGCGGGGGGGAGCGCCGGATCTCCCGACGCATCCTTCGAGGCCGAAGCCGGGGACGCGGGAGACGTCCCCGGAGACCTGGACAGGGACCCGGGCGGGGACCCGGGAGGACCGGTTCGTCCCTCCCTCTACCGGGTGGAGGACCGGCGCCTGCGGGAGGCGTCCGGGGCCGAGGTCTTCCTCCGGGGCATCAACGTCGCGTCCTGGGACCTGGTCCGCTGGCGGGAAAGCGACCCCGAGGTCGAGGCGACGGTCTTCCGGCACATCGCCCGGAGCGGCTTCGGGGCGATCCGGCTGGTGATCAACTGGGACCGGATCGAGCCCGAACCGGACCGATACGACGCCGAGTCCCTGGACATCGTCGAGCGCCATGTCCGCCTGGCGGCCGCCGCCGGACTGAAGGTGATGATCGACATGCACCAGGACCTCTACGGCGTCGGGTTCGGGCTCCACGGGGCCCCCCGCTGGACCTGCGACGAGCAGTGGTACGCGGCCTTCACGCCGGTGGAGCCCTGGGGCTTGAACTACTTCTCGGATCCCCTCCGGGCCTGCTTCGGCCAGTTCTGGCGGTCCCGGGAGATCCGGGGGCACCTGTGCCGGGCGGCCCGGCAGGTGGCCGAACGGGTGGCCGACGTGGAGGCCGTGATGGGCTTCGACCCCATCAACGAGCCGGTCCCCGGCGACATCCCCTTCGAGGTCTTCGACCGGGACTTCCTCCAGGATTTCTACGCCCAGTTCGCCGAGGAGGTGCTCCCGGCCCTGCCGGGACGGGTGCTGTTCATCGAGCCGGCCCTGACCTTCAGCATGCGCTGGCAGAACGACATGGCCCCGCCGCTGCCCTTCCCGGCGGTCTTCGTGCCCCACTTCTACGACCTGAGCGTCGAGAACCTCCTCTGGGACGGCTCCGCCGCCACCCTGGAGGAGGCGGTCCGCCAGGGGGACCAGGCGGCCGAAGACCTCGGGATCCCGCTGGCCTACGGCGAGATGGGCGGGGCCCGGGAGACCCCGAACCTGGGCGAATACCTCGAGGCCTTCTACGGCCTGCTGGACCGCCATCTGGCCGGGGCCTTCCAGTGGATCTACAGCCGGGGCACGAAGGGGTTCGGGATGATCGACTCCGGGACGCTGGACTGGAACGAGCACGCCTGGGCCTTCCTGAGGCCGGCCCCCTTCCGGGTCTTCGGCACCCTGGAGCGCTTCTCCTGGGAGCCCCGGGCGGGGCAGTTCGAGATGGCCTGGCAGGACGACGGCACCGGCTCGACCGAGGTGCTCGTCCCGGACTGGATCCGGGCCGCGGGCTTCCGCTGCGTTCTGGACGGTCGGGAGCAGGATGGATCCGCTTGGCACGACCCGGAGCGGGGCCGCCTGGTCCTGCCCGCCGGCAGTCCCGGTCCCCGGTCCCTTCGCCTGGAGGTGACCACGGCCATGCGGCCCGGACGACCACCCTGGCAGGGCCAGGCCGACGCCCCCTGACCGACCCAGTTCCCCTCGGAACGACGCGGTCCGCCAGCAGGTCTGCTGGCGGCCGGTCCAGGAAGATGGGACACTGGATCACCTGGCGACGGGGGACGTTCGTGGGTCGATTCTGCCTCCTGGTGCTTGCGGCAGCCGTCTGGGCCTGCGGCGAGGACGTGCCCCTTCCCGAGCCGTCGGGCCATGTGGACCTGGAGGTCGGGGACGCCCCGGCGCGAGGGCCGTCGGACGCCCCGGTGGCGATCGTCGAGTTCGCCGACTTCGAGTGTCCCTACTGCCGGGCGGCCGCCCCGGTGATTCGGGACCTCCTGGCCGAGTTCCCGGAGGACCTGCAAGTGGCCTTCCGGCACTTCCCGGCCTCGCCGTCGATGCATCCGAACGCCCTTCCGGCGGCCCTGGCGGCCGAGTGCGCCCGCCGCCAGGGGAGGTTCTGGGAGATGGCCGACCGGCTGATGGCCTCGGCCCTGGACGACGAGACCCTGCGGCGCCATGCCCGGGAGATCGGCGACCTCGACCTGGACGAGTGGGACCGGTGCCGCCGTTCCGAGGAGGCCCGGTCCCGGGTCCAGGCCGACCTGGACCTCGGCCGGCGGTTCGGCGTGGACGTCACGCCGACCTTCATCGTCAACGGCGCCGTGTACCGCGGCCTCCTGTCCCTGCCGGTCTTCCGCCGCCTCGTCGAGGACGCCCTGGCGGAGGCCCAGGCCAACGGATCGGCCCCCTGATCCCCTCCTGCCCGACAAGGCGCGACCACGCGTCCGACCCGGAGATGCGGTGCATCCTCGTGCATGGTTCCCTTCATCGTTCCCGGGGTTCCCGGAACCCGTCGGCGTCCTCCAACGAGGGCGCCCAGTTGCTCATCACGCACGACAGGTTTGCGAGGGAAAGGTCGAATCCGTGTCAGGAAACCGCCCGATCGCCCCACGGGCACCTGCCATCAGGTTCCTCCCCGTCGAAGGCCTCCACCCGGGTCGAGGACGGATCGGTCGGCTCCTGGAAGATGCCGAGGCCTCACGGGACCCATGCAGCCTGCGACGACAACTGGCCCGACGTGATGTTCATCGCCGCCGCGTCGGCCGGTGGTGTCCCGTGTGCGGTCCCGTTCAGGGTCCCGTACACCAGACGGATCCGGCCGTTCGGCCCCGCGAACCCTCCCGCACCGCCGCCACCACCCGCTCCCCCGTCCCCGTCGTAGGCTCCGTCCCCGCCGTTTCCCGGCAAGGAACCCGGCGCTGCACCCGTTCCCCCAGAACCTCCGGCCGCGCCGCCGTAACCCTTCCCTCCTCTGCCTCCGTTGCCTCCGCGCCCCCCCCGTCGCAACCAGGCCTCCGTTGCCGGCGCTCATCGTGCGTGCGGCCAGGAGAATCGTCCCGCCAGTTCCACCCTGACCGCCCTGACCCCCTCCACCACCCCCATCGTCGAAACCGCAACCGTCCTGGTCCTTTCCCGCCCCGCCTGCGCCGCCCGGCCCACCGCGGGCGGAAACGGCCGGAATACCCTCCAGTCTTGCTTCGAGAGCCCAAATGAACACGATCCCGCCTCCTGCACCCCCCGTCGCGCCGCCCGCGACCTCGCCTCCCGGAGCCGACCCTCCGGACCCGCAG
>JAGOKF010000127.1 GCA_017994695.1 Myxococcota bacterium
CTGATCCCCTGGAGGCGGCCCCCGGCAGCCCCCGCCCCCGTGCAGCCCGTTCCCCCTGCGGCTCCCCTCCCCCGCCGTTTCGTGGCCGTCCCGGGACGGGTTGCGAACCCGACGCGACTGCTGTCGCCGGAAGAAGCCGCCGGACTGGCCGAGGACCTCCCTTCCCTGGAGCAGCAGGTCCGCCAGTGCACCCGGTGCGACCTGCACCGCGGTCGCACCCGGCCGGTCTTCGGGGAAGGCTGTTCCGACCGCCCGAGGATCCTCTTCGTCGGCGAGGGTCCGGGCCAGGAGGAGGACCGGACCGGCCGACCCTTCGTGGGACCGGCGGGCCAGTTGCTGGACCGGATGATCCGGGCGATGGGACTGACCCGGGACCAGTGCTACATCGCCAACGCCGTGAAGTGCCGTCCCCCGGGCAACGCCACGCCGCTCCCGGACCAGCGGGGGGCCTGCCGTCCCTACCTGATGCGCCAGGTGGAGATCCTGCGCCCCCGGATCATCATCGCCCTGGGCGCGGTGGCCGCCGACGTGCTGCTGGGCAGGCCAGACGCCGTGGCGCGCCTGCGGGCCCGGGTGCATCGCCTGGCGGGCATCCCGCTGGTGGTGACCTACCACCCGGCGGCGCTGCTGCGGAATCCCGAATACAAGAAGCCGGCCTGGGAGGACCTGCAACTGGCCATGAGACAGTGGACCGAACCGGGGAGTGGGGACTGATGGACGTCGAATTCCTGCTGGGTGCCCACCGGGTCCTGGAGCCCCGGGGCGTTCTGCCCCAGGCGGCCTGGAAACTGGATGCATCGCTGCCCATCCATCCCACCGAGATGCTGCTGGACGTGCAGGTGCTGAACATCGACGCCGCGTCCTTCCGCCAGATGAAGGAGGCGGTCCGGGGGGATCCCGAGGGCATCGGCCGCCAGGTCCTGGAGACGGTCCGCGTCCGGGGCAAGCAGCACAACCCGGTGACCGGATCGGGAGGCATGCTGATCGGGCGGGTCCGGGAGGTCGGCCGGGAGTACCGGGGGCGGCTGGACGTCCGCCCGGGGGACGCGGTCGCCACGCTGGTCTCCCTGTCCCTGACGCCCCTGCAACTTCGGGCGGTCCGGGAAGTCCATCCGGACCGGGACCAGGTGGAGGTGGAGGGCCATGCCATCCTGTTCAGCAGCGGGATCGCGGCCCGTCTTCCCGAGGACCTGCCGGAGACCCTGGCGCTGGCGGTCCTGGACGTCGCCGGGGCCCCGGCCCAGACCCGCCGGCTGGTCCGTCCGGGAATGCAGGTGGGGATCCTGGGGTCCGGGAAGTCGGGCCTGCTGGCGGCGGCGGTGGCCCGGCAGGCCGTCGGCCCCGAGGGCCGGGTGTACGCCCTGGACCTGGATCCCCGGGGCCCCGAACTGCTGGTCGGCCTGGGCTACGCCCACGTCGGGCTGGTGGCCGACGCCCGGAACCCGGTGGACGTCCTGAAGAAGGTGGACCAGGCCACCGGAGGTCGGATGTTCGACGTCACGCTGAACACCGCGAACGTCCCGGGAACCGAGATGGCGACGGTGATCGCCACCCGGGACGGGGGCACCGCCTATTTCTTCAACATGGCCACCTCGGCCACGGCGGCGACGCTGGGGGCCGAGGGCGTCGGGAAGGACGTGGTGCTGGAAATGGGCAACGGCTACGTCCCGGGTCACGCCGAGTTCGCCCTGGACCTGGTCCGGCGGGAGGCTCCCCTCCGGGCGGTCCTGGAGCGGCGCTACACCCGTTAGGCCGGAAGACTGGGAGGTCTGCCATGGCGTTCTATCCGACGATGGCCGGGCTGGAGGTCATCTGCGGCCCGATGTTCAGCGGCAAGAGCGAGGAGTTGATCCGCCGGCTCCGAAGAGCGCGCATCGCCCGCCAGCGGGTCCAGGTCTTCAAGCCCCGCCTGGACGACCGCTACTCCCAGGACCGGATCGTGTCCCACTCGGAGGCCTCCCTGGATGCGACCGTCGTGGAACGGTCCGAGGACGTGATGCGTCTGCTGGACGACCGGACCCAGGTAGTCGGCGTGGACGAGGTCCAGTTCTTCGACCCGGGCATCGTGGGCATCTGCGAACGCCTGGCCAACCTGGGCAAGCGGGTCATCGTCGCGGGCCTGGACCTGGACTACCGGGGGGTTCCCTTCGAGCCGGTTCCCCAGTTGATGGCCATGGCCGACCAGGTGACCAAGATGCTGGCGGTCTGCACCCGCTGCGGAGCCCCGGCCAGCCGGACCCAGCGCCTCGTCGCGAATGCCCAGCGGATCCTGGTCGGAGCCGTCGGGGCCTACGAGCCGCGGTGCCGTTTCTGCTTCGAGCCCGAGCCCCCCGCCCAGATTCCCCTGGACCTGTCCCCGGCCGACGCCTCCACGAATCCGGACTCGGACCCGTCGGGCGGAATCCCGCCGGGAACCTGACCCCCATCTTTTCATCTTTTCTTTGGGCCGTTCATTGACTAGGATTGCCCCTGGCTTTTCCGGTGCTGCAAGGAGGGGGTCTCGATGCGAAAGGTCGTTGCGTCGCTGCTGGTGGTGTCCCTGCTCTCCCTGGGCTGCTACAACACCTACCTGATTCCCCGGAGCGAACTGGCCACCCTCCAGGAGGTCCCGGAGAGCGGGCAGGCCACCGTCTCGGACGCGAAAGGACAGCAGATCACGGTGAAGGACGACACGCGGCTCTACGTCCGGTCGACCGGGGGCAAGCGCTACCCGATCACCCCCTTCAACTTCCGCCTGTCCGAGTCCCAGCTGGTCGCCTCCGACCGGGACTACATCCTGGACGTCAACGGTCTCCGGGAGACGGCCGAGGTCGACCAGTTGTCGAAATGGAAGACGGGCCTGTGGATCGCCGGCGGCGTCGCGGTCTTCGGGGTCATCGTCGGCCTGATCGCCTGGGCCTCCGCCACCAGCGGCGGTTCCTCCCAGGCCAAGTGAGTTCCTGGCCCCTCCAGAAGCACCTCCGCATCCTGCTGGCACCGGTGCTGGTGATCGCCCTCGTGCTGGCGGCGATCCTGGTCCTGGGTCCCACGTTCCTCGAAGGCATGGTCCGGCGCCAGGTGGACCGTCTGGCCCGGGAACGAAACGTTTCTTCGATCCGCCTGGGAAGCCTCCACCTGCTGGGCCCGAAGCGTCTCCGACTGGACTCGCTGCACCTGGCACGGGGCACGGCCCTGGAACTGGAGGCCCGGGACATCGTGATGGTGCTGCAGCCCCTGGGGATGATCCTCGGGGGAAGGGGCATCGACTCGGTCGAGGTCGCATCCCTCACGTTCCGGGCAGGGGATGAGGCCCATCCGCTCGAGGACTGGAAGGACCTGCTGGGGAACGGGGAAGGCCCCCGGGAAGGGCCGGAGGGAGGACCCGGCGGGAAGGCCCGTTCCTGGCGGTGGCCCGACGTGCGCCTGGCCTCGGTGACGGGGATGGTCCGGACGGCCCGGGATTCCTACGTCCTGCGGGAAGGAGAGGCCCGCCTGGAGGCGGTCCCGGAGGTCTGGGGAGGGGGTGAACGCCGTTTCCAGGGGCGCTTCCGGCTCGATCGCGGCCGGAGCCCGACCATGCAACTCGATGCTGTGGGTTCCCTGGGTCCGGAAGGGATCCGGGAGGTTTCGGCGACCCTGGATCCTCCCCTGGAAGTCCCCCTGCGTTCCGGCACCGCCCGGCTCGGGGGAGTCCGTTGGACCCCGGACAGCGCCGCCCTGCTGAACCTCGGATGGGATGGCCCGTCGGGACAGCGGCTGCGAATCCCGAAGGTCTCCGTCGGATTCGAAGTCCCGTCCGCGGCGGACGGGTTCCCGGCAGCGATTCCCGGGGAATGGAGGACCGCCCTGGAACGCATCTTCCCAGGAAAGCGAGTCGCATCCGTGGAGGTGGAACAGCCCCTGTGGCAGTGGATCCCCCGCCCCTCTCCCGCCGCTTCGGACCCGGTGACCGGGGAATCCGGGAACGAAGCCCGGAAGGGACCGGCCGCCTGGCTGTCCCGGGCGTCTCGCCGGACCTGGGATTCCATGGAAGCCTTCCGGCGGCAGGTCGATGCGTTCACCGCCTCGTTCCCCCGCATCCCCGTGGCGGTGCAGGGAGCGTCCTTCCATCCCCTGGCGCCGGGAACCCTGGCCCCGGAGCCGGGTCGATCCCTGGCCAACGTCGGGGCCTTCCTGCGGTGGAGCCCCGAGGGGGCCATGACCCTGGACCTTCGGCTGGACTGCCCAGAGACCGCCCCGGGAACCGTCACCTGGACCGTGTCGCCCGGCGGCGATCGGTGGACCCTGGTCACGGACCTCCGGGACCTTCCCCTGGATCCCTGGCGATTCCTCTGGGGCGGCAACGGGGGGCCGTCCCTCCTGCGAACCGCCCGGCTGAACGTGGAGGCGGATCACGCGGGGCGGAAGATCACGGGATCCGGAGAGATCGCCGTGGGCGGATGGAGCCTCATGATTCCGGCCGTCGCCTCGGCACCCCTCTCATTCCAGGAGGTGGCCCTGTCGGGACGCCTGGAACTCGGCCGGGATGACCTGTCCCTGACGGACGCCGAGTTCCGATCCGGACGGCTCGTGATCCCCCTTTCGGTCCGAGTCTCCCGGCTCGGCTCCTCCCCCCGGTTCCAGGCCCAGGGCAGCGTCCAGCGAATCGCCGCGATCGACCTCCAGGCCTCCCTGCCCCCCGAACTGCTGGGAAGTCTCCAGGGAATGCGCCTGGGAGGCACCTTCGCCGGGAGATTCGACCTGGACGTTGACACGGCCAACCTGGACTCGGTGCGCCTGGACCTCCAGCCCGACGTGTCGGACCTCCAGGTCCTGTCGCTGGGCGACACGGTGGACCTGGGCCTCCTCCGGTCGGTCTTCCTCCACCAGATCGAGGAGACCGACGGCACCGTGGTGCAGCGCCTGGTAGGCGAGGACACCCCGTTCTGGGTCCCCCTCTCCGCGATGCCGCCCTGGCTGGTTCCCGCCCTCACGATGGCCGAGGACGCCACCTTCTTCCGGCACCAGGGATTCTCGCCCTCGGCGATCCGCCGGAGCCTGCGGGTGAACCTGGAGCGGGGAGGCTTCGTCCAGGGGGCCAGCACCCTTTCCCAGCAGCTCGCGAAGAACCTCTTCCTCTCCCGGGAAAAGACCCTGGCCCGGAAGATCCAGGAGGCCCTGCTGACGTGGCAACTGGAGAAGACGCTCACGAAGGAGCGCATCCTGGAACTCTACCTGAACATCATCGAGTGGGGACCGGAAGTCTTCGGGCTCCGGGAGGCCGCGGGACACTATTTCGGGAAACGTCCCGAGGAACTGACCCCGATGGAAACGGCGCTCCTGGTCGCGATGATCCCCGGTCCCAGGCTCTTCCACGAACAGTTGCTGAAGCAGGGGCGCCCGCCGGCCCTCTACCGCAACCGCGCCGAGGCCCTGGTCCGGGAACTGGGCCGCCAGAAGGTGCTCACCCCGGAACAGGTCGAAACCGCCCTGGCGGAGGTTCCCCGCTTCACGCCGGTGGAACTGGCCAATCCCCCGCCGGTCTCCAGCGAGGGACTCGGTTACGAGCCCTCGCCGATGCCCCCGCCTCCCGAACCCTTCTGAACCGGGGGGATCGTCCCCGTGGCCCCCGACCATTCCCGGGGGAGTTCCTCCAGAAACTGCACCTCCAGCAACCGGGGCGCCCGTCCCACCGGAACAGGTCGTTCCAGGCCCGGCTCCCACCACAGCAGTTCCCTGGCCGCCTCGGGCTGGAAGGCCTTTTCCACCGGGATCACCCGGTCCTTCGGGTCCCTCCCCATCAGCAGCACGGTCCGCCGCCCGGGAACCTGCCTCCAGTCCGCCACCGGCGAGACGGTCAGGCCTTCCTGGAGAATCCATCGGCCCTCCGGGTCCGGCCCCGGGGATCCCTCGGATAGGGGCCCGGTCCCGATCTCCACCGCCCGGAACTTCCCGGCGCAGGATTCCACGTCATGGGTCAGGCCCAGGATGCGGTGGATCCGCCCTCCCTGTCCCTCCACCTCGGCGATCCCCGCCGGTCGCCTCAGGCAGGCCGTCTCCCAGGCGTCGCCCAGGGCCTCCCGTGCCTGCCGGGTCGCCTCGCCGGGATCCCGGTCCCCCACCCACTCCCCCCGTTCCACATCCACCACCAGGAGACGGCGCACCGCGTAGGGATGGGCACCTCCCAGGTAGCCGTCCACGGACAGCAGGAGGACCAGCCGTGGTCCTTCGGCGCCGATGGGCGCCAGATTCTCCCGGTGAAAGAACTCGACGGCCAGGTCCGGATCCGCCCGGGCCGCCCCCCCCAGGTCGGGCCGCTCGGTCCAGGCATCGAGGGAGACCTCCTTGCGGCCCCCGGCCCCCTGCCAGAGCAGTTTCACGAACCGGGATTCCTTCCCCTTGGGATGGGCCTTCTTCGTCTCGGCCTGGATCCGGACCCCTTGGACCTCCCCGTCCGCGACCCGGATCCACTGGCCGGCCAGCAGGCGCGACGACAGGTCCTTCCCCCCGGGACCGGCCTTCACGCGAATCGTGCCCTCGGGGGTCCACAGCAGCGCTCCGTGCCAGGAGGGACCCTCCTGGGCGCCCGGGTCTTCCACGGCGGTTCTTGCCGGTTCCGCCTTCGTCGTGGCGGCGGCCGCATCCGCCAGGCCCGGTGGCGGCTGGGCCTGGGAAGGCGATTTGCGGACCGCGGGATAAGGGACCTTCTGGGGGCATCCGGCCAGGAACGGCAGCAGGCCCGTCGCGATCACCGTCCACCGCACCGACCTCATGGCCCACCTCCCGGCTCCTCCTCCGACTCCCGGCGAGCAATGCGGACCGCCCTCAGGATGGCCACCTGGATCGCCGCCCGGGCCGCCAGCCCCACCCGGTGCAGCGAGCACGGGGTCTCTCCGCAGGAGGCCAGGAACACGACGTCCCCGTCCCAGGCCGTCCAGGTGGGCCGGATGCAGAAGGGAAGCGCCTGGGATGCCAGCCAGGCGGCCCGGAGGCACTCCTCGCGGCCCAGGCGTGCATCGGTGACGACGGCCGCCAGCGTGGTGTGACCCGGCCCGGACATCTCGGGCGGAGCACCCTGGAGGATCAGGTCCTCGGTGTCCAGGAACCTCCCGTCGGGTGCCCGGGGCCCGGCCTCCCAGGACCCCGTCTCCGGGTCCCGGACGGACCCGAAGGCGTTCACCACCGCCACTGCCGAGACCCGGACCCCCTCGCGGAGCACCGCCGTGGCCACCGCCTGTCCCCCGGGGCAGGCCCGATCGATCCCCAGTGCCTTTCCGACCGTGGCCCCCGCTCCGGCACCCACCCGACCCTAGACC
>JAGOKF010000039.1 GCA_017994695.1 Myxococcota bacterium
GGTCCATCGAGGCGACGGCCTGGATGTCCGCGAGGGTCAGGGACACATCGGTGCGGGGCATGGCTCTCCTCCTTGGGGCGGAGCATAGCAGAGGGGTGGGACACCGACACCGGGAAATGCCCGGAGTCGGCCCCTGGACGCCGGGGGGCTGGCGGAGGAGCGGGGCTCGGAGTACCCTTCGCGGCCCTGGAACGGGACCGGAGGACGGGGGTGCCGGAAGGCGGGGAACAGGCCAGGAGGCGGGGGATCGGGGGGCTGCCCCGGGCCGTCGAGGAGATGCTCCAGGCGCCCGGACGCCGGGACGTGCCGGTGGCGGGGCTGGAGCAGGCCGCGCTGGTGGCCGCCACGCTGGCGGGCATCGCGGAACGCCCGCTGGTGATCCTGGGCCCCCGGCCGGACCTGGCCGATCGGGCCGCTCAGGTGGCCCGCTTCGTGCTGCAGGGCGGCCCGGTCCCCTATGCCTTTCCCCGGTGGGTGCGAAGCGCCGAGTCGCCCTATGACGAGGTGGTGGAAGGGCCCTACCTGGCCGCCGCCCGCCTGGGGACCCTGGGCCTCCTGGCCTTTTCGGACCAGCCGTTCCTCTGGGCCCTCGACGGGGCGCTGGCCGCCCGGGGGGTCCTGCCCTTCCGGGCCTTCTCGGAAGGCGTCTTCCGGCTGGAGGCGGGCCGGGACGCGGACCTGACCGTGCTGGTGGAGACGCTGGCCCAGGCGGGGTACCGCCGGGTGCAGACCGTGTCGGAAATCGGGGAGTTCGCGGTCCGGGGCGGGGTGGTGGACTTCTTCACGCCGGTCCTGGAGGACCCGGTCCGGGCCGAGTGGGACGGGGACCAGGTCGCCCGGATGCGGATCTTCGACCCGGCCACCCAGCGCGCCGAAAGACCGTTGCACCGGACCTGGGTGGTGCCGGTCTGGGAGGTCCCCGGGGACCCGGGGGCGCTCCGGGAGGCCCTGATCCGGCTGCGGGACTTCGCGGCGGCCCGGGGCGTCCCCGGGACCCGGGTCTCGGAGGCCGAGACGGCCATCGCCTCGGGGAGGACCCCTCCGGGCTTCCAGGCGATGCTGCCGCTGATCCACGGCCCCCTGGACCTGCCCCTGGACTACCTGGGGGAGGACGCCCTGGTCGCCGTGCTGGATCCGGGGGCCTGCCGGGAAGGGGCCGACGGGGCCCTGGAGGACCTGCGGCAGCAGGCGCGGACCTTCTCGGGCCCTCCCCGGCTCGCGGCCGACCCGGAGGACCTGGCCTCCCCGGGGCAGCGGATGATGGAACGCCTGCTCGAACGCCCCGGGACCGTCACCTTCGATCTGTCGTCCGGCGGCATCCTGGGCCCGGCGCCGGCGGAACTGCAGTCCTCCCTCTGGGTCCGGGCGTCGGGCGGGGACCTGCCCGTGGCGGCCCGGGTCCGAGGGTTGCGGGACCTCCTGTCCCGGGTGATCGAAGGCGGCAAGCGGGTGCTGCTGCTGGCCCCCTCCGAGAGCGAGGCGGAGCGGGTCCGCACGATCCTGTCCTCCGAGGGCGTGACCGCCTCCCGGGCCATGCGGGACGGACTGCTGGAGGTCTGGAGGGTTCCCGGGGCAGAGGGATCGGTGCGCATCGGCGTCGGCCGGACGCGCACGGCCTTCGGCATCGAGGCCACCGGACTGTTGGTGCTGCCCACCGAGGCGGTCTTCGGCCTGAAGGACGTCCTGTCGGTCCGGAAAGGGGAACGACGGGGCGCCAAGACCCTCACCGAGTGGCGGGACCTGCGTCCCGGGGACCTGGTCGTGCACCGGGATCACGGGATCGGCCGCTTCGAGGGGATGGTGTCGATGGACCTCCAGGGCCGCATGGCGGACTGCCTGGTGCTGTCCTACGCCGCCGGGGACCGCCTCTACGTGCCCGTCGATCGGTCGGACACGCTGGAGAAGTACATCGGGGCCGGCGAGGGGACCCCGGGGACCCTGGACCGCCTGGGGAGCCCGGTCTTCGCCCGGCGCAAGGCCCGGGCCAGGAAGGCCGCCCGGGACATCGCGGGGCGCCTGAAGGCCCTCTATGCCCGGCGCATGGCGGCGTCGGCCCGGGCCCTGGAACCGCCCGACGCGGACTACCGGGAGTTCGAGGCCACCTTCCCCTACGAGACCACCCCGGACCAGGAGCGGGCCATCGAGGAGGTGATCGAGGACCTGGTCCGGGACCGCCCGATGGACCGGCTGGTCTGCGGGGACGTGGGGTTCGGCAAGACCGAGGTGGCCATCCGGGCGGCCTACCTGGCCGTGCAGCAGGGGCTCCAGGTGGCGGTGCTGGTCCCCACGACGCTGCTGGCGGAGCAGCACCGACTGAACTTCTTGGCCCGCTTCCGGCACACCCCGGTGGTGATCGAGTCCCTGTCCCGCTTCAAGGGGCCGAAGGAGGCCCGCCGGGTGATCGGGGGCCTGGCGGACGGGTCCGTGGACATCGTGATCGGGACCCACCGGATCCTGTCCGAGGACGTGCGGTTCCGGAGGCTCGGCCTGCTGGTGGTGGACGAGGAGCACCGCTTCGGCGTGGTCCACAAGGAGCGGCTCCGGGAGATGTCCGCGTCGGTCCACACCCTGACCCTGACCGCGACCCCCATTCCCCGGACCCTGCACATGGCCCTGGCGGGCATCCGGGACCTGTCGGTGATCGCCACGCCTCCCCAGGACCGCCTGGCGGTGCGGACCTATGTGGCCCGGCCCAGCCCCGACCTGATCCGGTCGGCCATCCTCCGGGAGGTGGGCCGCGGGGGGCAGGTCTTCTACCTGCACAACCGCATCGAGGACATCTACGACTTCGCCGACCGGGTGCAGCGCCTGGTCCCCGAGGCCCGGGTGACCGTC
Source organism: Myxococcota bacterium (assembly GCA_017994695.1). GTDB lineage: Bacteria > Myxococcota_A > UBA9042 > DTJE01 > DTJE01 > JAGOKF01. The sequence continues at coordinate 2,836 of JAGOKF010000039.1, forward strand.
GCCCACGGGGCGATGTCGGCCGACGACCTGGAATCGGTGATGGGGGCCTTCGTCCGGGGGGAGAAGGACACCCTGGTCTGCACCACGCTGATCGAGTCGGGGATCGACATCGCCACGGCGAACACGCTGCTGGTGGACCGGGCCGACACGCTGGGGCTGGCGCAACTGTACCAGTTGCGGGGACGGGTGGGCCGGAGCGCCGAGCAGGCCTACTGCTACCTGCTGGTCCCGGATCCCTCCCGGATGACCGAGGAGGCCCGGCGGCGCATCGAGGCCATCGAGCGCTTCTCGGACCTGGCCTCGGGCTTCCACCTGGCGGCGATGGACTTGGAGATCCGGGGGGCCGGGGACCTCCTGGGTGCGGACCAGTCGGGCCATCTGGCGGCGGTGGGGCTGGACCTGTTCCTGGAGATGCTCCAGGACGCCCTCCGAGAACTGTCCGGGGAGGAGCCGCCCGATCGCCTGGACACCGAGGTGCGCCTGCGGGTCGATGCCCGGATCCCCCCGGAATACCTCCCCGACGAGACGCTGCGGCTCCGGGCCTACCGGCGCCTGGCCCGGGCCGAGGACCTCCGGGAGGTCGCCCGGGTCGCGGGGGAACTGGCGGACCGGTACGGCCGTCCCCCGCCTCCGGTGGAGCGGCTGCTGGGGATCATCCGGGTCAAGGTGCTGGCCCGGGCCCTGGGGATCCAGCAGGTGATCGAGAAGGGGACCTCGGTGCGGCTGGTCGCGGCGCCGGGGCGGGAGGCGGGGATCGACCGGGTGGCCGCGGCGGGAACCCTCCGGGGACTCCGGGGGATGGCCCGGCCGGAACGGGGCGTGCTGGAGGTCCCCCTCCCGAGGGCCGGCGGGCTGGTGGCGATGCTGGAGTCCCTGCTGGGGAGCGGGGACGTCCCCGGCGGCGGGGGAGTTTCCCCCGGGGCGGGAATGGGGTAGAAAGGGCCGTCCGGGCCGGGCGGGGGAGATGGCGCAGGGACGCAGGGGCATTCGGGCATGGTGGGTGATCCCGGCGCTGCTGGTCCCGGGAGGCCTGGCGATCACCTGGGGCGTCCGGCCCCAGAAGCCCCGTCCGGAGTCGGCGACATCCTCGGTCACGGCGCCGGCCGAGTCCAGAGAAGGGGCGGCCGACGACTGGGTCGTCGGGTCCATCGGGGACCGGCCGGTGACCTTCGGGGAACTGGAGCGGGTGATCCAGTCCCTGCCGGTCCACGCCCGGGTGCGCTACCAGTCCTACGACCGGCGCCGGGACTTCCTGGAAGCCTACCTCCAGGTGCTGGCCCTGGCGGCCCACGCCGCCGAGCAGGGCTACGGCCGCGACCCCGAGGTGATCGAGCGCCTGAAGGCCGAGGCCGTGGACCGGTTCCTCCGGGAGCAGGAGGCCCTCTGGGTGCGGTCCTCGGACATCCCCGACGAGGAGGTCCGCCGGTACTACGAGGAGCACCCGGAGGAGTTCCACCGGCCGGCCCAGGGGCGCTTCCTCCAGGTCGTGGTGAAGGACCGGCAGTTCGCCGAACGGGTGCTGCTCCGGCTGCGGGCGGCCCTGGAGGCCTCGGGGGTGGACCCGGTCCGGGCCTTCCGGCAGCAGGCGGAACGCTACCGCGAGGGGCCGGGGGACCCGGGATGGGACTGGGACCTGGGGTGGCGCCCGGCGGCGTCCGACGGCACGCTCCCCGAACCGATCCGGGAGGCCCTGGGCCGGATGCGCGAGGACTGGACCTTCGAGGGACCCGTGGAATCCCCCCTGGGCTTCCACGTGCTGTTCCGGGCGGGGTCCCGGGAGGCGGTGGACCTGTCCCTGGCCCAGGCCCGGCCCGCGGTGCTGGAACGGCTGGTCGCCGACCGGCAGGAGGCGTTGCGCCGGGCCTTCCTGGAGTCGGTCCGGCGGGAATCGGGGGTGACGGTCCACCGGGAGGCCGCCGACCGGGTGGCGGACGAGGTGCGCCGGGAGTGGTCTGAACGGCTGCGCCCCGAGGGGGAGTCTCCATGAGGAACAAGACCTTCGCGATGGTGGCGGGGTGTCTGGCCCTGCTTCGGGGGATCCCGGCGGGGGGGCAGGAACGGGCCCCGGCGCCCCCAGCGGGGCAGGTGGCCCCCTCCCGTTTCGCGGAGGAGGTCGCGCCGGGGGAGATCGACCGGGTGGTGGCCTCGGTGGGCGCCGAGGCCGTCACGCTGCGGGAGGTGCTGGGCCGCGTCCGGATGGCCGGCGGTTCCCGGCCCGCGGGGGGCGAGGAGCCCGTGCCGACGCCCGCGGAACTGAAGGCCGCCCTGGACGACCTGGTGGCCGAGCGGCTGCTGCTGGCCGAGGCCCGCCGCCTCTCCCTGACGGTCTCCGATGCCGAGGTGGATCGCCAGATCGAGCAGATCCGCAGCCAGAACCAGTGGAGCGAGAGCGACTTCGCCCAGGCGATCCGGATGCTGGGATTTCCGACCGTGGAGGCCTACCGGGCCCACGCGCGCCTGGAACTGCTGAAGACCCAGGTCCTGCGCCTGAAGGTCGGCTCGAAGGTCCACGTCACGGATCGGGAGGTGGACGAGGAGTTCCAGCGGCGGCACCCGGACAACGCCGAGGAGGAGGTGCACCTGGCCCACATCGTCTTCCTGGTCCCCGAGAACGCGGACATGGCGGCGATCCAGGCCCTGGCCCGGAAGGCCGAGGAGGTCCAGCGGGAGGCGGCGGGCGGATCGGTCCCCTTCGAGGAACTGGCCCGGCGGCACAGCCAGGACGGCAGCGCCTCCCGGGGCGGGGACGTGGGGTGGTTCATCCGGGGGAAGCTCCAGTTGTCGCTGGAGAACGTGGCCTTCGCGATGGACGTGGGCGAGGTCTCCCCGGTGGTCCAGTCGGCGGTCGGGTTCCACGTCCTGAAACTGCTGGACCGGCGCCGGGCCCCCCTGGCCGATCCCGAGGAGGCCCGGCGGCGCATCCGCTTCGATCTTTCGGAGGCCGCCTTCTCCCGCCTGTACCGGGAATACCTGGAGGGTCTGAAGACCACGGGCCGGGTGATCCTCCGGGGCCTCCCGGGCGTTCCTGAATCCTGATCGCGAACGACGGTTTCAGAGACCCCAGGTCCCGCAATGTCCTTCCTCGATTCCTGTAAACTTGACAAATAAGTCAAGATTGGCCATCGTATCCCACGGACGGCGGGAGAGGCCACCGATGCGGGTCAGCGCCACCGAGGAGCACGGCCTGAGGTGCCTGATGAGACTGGCCGCCTGCTGGCAGGCCGGCCGGGAGACCACCCTCGGGGAGGTGGCCCGGGAGGAGGGCCTGACCCTGGCCTACGTCGCGAAACTGGTGGCGCTGCTGCGGAAGGCCGGCCTGGTCCGGAGCCTCCGGGGGGCCCGGGGGGGCATCGTCCTGGCCCGGGATCCGCAGCGGATTCCCTTGTCGGAAGCGATGGCGGCCCTGGCGGGACGGGCCGTGCGGACCGGACCGTGCCTGGATGCCGGGCACCCGCCCTGCGGGCAGGCCGCGTCCTGCGGGTTGCGGCCGGTCTGGATGCGGGTCGAGGAGACCCTGGATGGGATCCTGGGGGGCATCTCCCTGGCGGACGTGGTCCGGGAGGGCCGGGAGTCGGCCACCCGGCATTTCGGGCGCCCGGGGCGCGACGGGAGGGGTTCGGCAGCATCGGCCGAGGCCGAGGGATGAGGGGGAGCGAGATGAACGAGGACCGGCAGGCGGACGTGGAACCCATCCTGGAGGTCCGGGATCTCCGGGCGTCGGTGGGGGATCGGGCGATCCTGAAGGGCGTGGACCTGGCGGTCCGCCCGGGGGAGGTCCACGCCCTGATGGGGCGCAACGGCAGCGGCAAGAGCACGCTGTCCCACGTGCTGATGGGCCACCCGGCCTACCGGGTGGACGGCGGGGAGGTGCGGTTCCTGGGTCAAGACCTGCTGGCCATGGACGTCACCGAGCGGGCCCGGGCCGGCTTGTTCCTGGGCTTCCAGCACCCGGTGGCCGTGCCGGGCGTCACGGTGACCCACTTCCTGCGGAACGTGCTCCGGAGCCGGGGCCGGGACCTGCCGGCCCGGGAGTTCCGGGGGGTGCTTCGGAAGGCCTTCGACGAACTGGGCATCGCCGACGAGTTCGCGGGGCGATCGCTGAACGACGGATTCTCGGGCGGCGAGCGGAAGCGCCTGGAGGTGCTCCAGTTGCGGCTGCTGCGCCCGGCCCTGGCCCTGATGGACGAAACGGACAGCGGGCTGGACATCGACGCCCTGAAGGTCGTCTCCGAGGGGATCAACGCGTCGATCCGCGAGGGGGTGTCGGTGGTCCTGGTGACCCACTACCAGCGGATCCTCCAGTACGTCCAGCCCCAGGTGGTGCACGTCTTCCTGGACGGCCGGGTGGCCCGGAGCGGCGGGCCGGACCTGGCCCGGGAACTGGAGGCCCGGGGGTATGACTGGATCGACGCGCCGCAGGCCTGAAGGGCTGGCGGCGGAAAGGAGGCGGGACATGGAAGCCACCGGCGCCGGAACGTTGGTCGGGGAGTACCGGTACGGGTTCCACGACGAGGAGCGCAGCGTCTTCCAGACCCGCCGGGGCCTGGACGAGGAGGTGGTGCGCCAGGTCAGCGCGATCAAGAACGAGCCGGACTGGATGCTGGAGTTCCGGCTCCGGGCCCTGGGGCTCTTCCAGGCCCGGCCCATGCCCCGCTGGGGCAACACCGAGGTGCTGGACGCCATCGACTTCGACCGGATCATCTACTACGCCCGGGCGACCGAGGGCCAGGGGCGGACCTGGGAGGAGGTCCCGGAGGGGATCAAGCGGACCTTCGAGCGCCTGGGGATCCCCGAGGCCGAGCGGAAGTTCCTGGCCGGGGTCACGGCCCAGTACGACTCCGAGGCGGTGTACCACTCGATCCAGGCGGAACTGGAGAAGCAGGGGGTGATCTTCCTGGACATGGACTCGGGCCTGCGCCTGCACGGGGACCTGGTCCGCCGGCATTTCGGGACCGTGATCCCCCCGAACGACAACAAGTTCGCGGCCCTGAACTCGGCCGTGTGGTCCGGGGGGTCCTTCGTCTATGTCCCCCCGGGGGTCCACGTCCGGGTGCCGCTGCAGGCCTACTTCCGGATCAACACCCGGGACATGGGCCAGTTCGAGCGGACCCTGATCATCGCCGACGAGGGGTCCAGCGTGCACTACATCGAGGGGTGCACGGCGCCCGTGTGGTCGTCCGACAGCCTCCACTCCGCCGTGGTGGAGGTCATCGCCAAGAAGGGCGCCCGGATCCGCTACACGACGATCCAGAACTGGTCCCGGAACGTCCTGAACCTGGTGACGAAGCGGGCCGTGGCCCACGAGGACGCCACGGTGGAATGGGTGGACGGGAACCTGGGGTCCCGCCTGACCATGAAGTACCCGGCGATCCACCTGGTGGGGCCGAGGGCCCACGGGGAGATCCTCTCCATCGCCTTTGCCGGGGCCGGGCAGCACCAGGACGCTGGCGCGAAGGTGATCCACGCCGCCCCGGACACCACGTCGTCCATCACCTCGAAGTCCATCAGCAAGGACGGCGGGCGGGCCTCCTACCGGGGGCTCGTGAAGGTCCATCCCGGGGCCCGGAACGCCCGGGTGAACGTCCGCTGCGACGCCCTGCTGCTGGACGAGCACTCCCGGTCCGACACCTGGCCGACGATGGAGATCGGCGAGGCGGGGGCCGCGGTGGGCCACGAGGCGACCGTGTCGAAGGTCAGCGAGGAGCAGTTGTACTACCTCCGGAGCCGGGGCCTGACCGAGGCCGAGGCGACGCTGATGATCGTGAACGGCTTCATCGAGCCCTTCGTGAAGGAACTGCCGATGGAGTACGCGGTGGAACTGAACCGCCTGATCGCCCTGGAGATGGAGGGATCCGTCGGATGAACGGGATGATCCACGACCGGGAGTGGCGCGACGCCCGCCGGCAGGAGGCCCTGGAGGCCCTGGAGCGCCTGGAGATGCCCTCCCGGGTCGCCCACCGGTGGCGATTCACGGATCCCTTGGGCCTGATCCCCGGGGGCAGCCTGGCGGCGGCGGCCGGCGGCCCTGGGAACGCTCCGTTGGTGGAGGTGTCCCTGCCTCCGGGGGCCCGGGATCGGGGGGTCGAGGTCGCGGACCTGGCCCTGGACCGCCAGCCCGCCTTCGTGGCGGAGCACCTGGGACGCCTGTCGCCGGCGGCGGAGGACCCGCTGCTGGCCCTGGTCCTGGGGACCCACCGGGGCGGGATCGCCCTGCGGGTCCCGGCCGGAGTGAGGCTCGAGGAACCGATCCGGATCCGGCAGCAGGCCGCTGCCGCTCCCGGGGGGATGGTGGCGGGCCGGACGCTGGTGGTGCTGGAGGAGGGGGCCCAGGCCGAGGTGCAGGAGGAACTGGAAATCCTGTCGGGGCACGCCGGGTGGGCCTCCGAGGCGGTGCTGGCCGTGGGCGCCCGCCTGGTGCACCGCCGCCTGGAGCAGGTGGCGCCGGGGGCCGCGGCCTTTGTCCGGGCGGACTGGGTCCTCCAGGGAAGCGCCTTCCTGGATCACGGCCACGGGGTCCTGTCCCGGGGGCTGCTGAAGTCGGAGGCGTCGGTAGTGATCCGGGGCCCCGGCGGGGAGGTCCGGGGAAACGCCCTGATCGTCGCCGGGGACCGGGCCCGGGCGGACTGGCGGGTCACGGTGGAGCACCGGGCGGGGGACACCCGGAGCCGGCAGACGGTCCGGGCGGCGGCGGCCCGGAAGGCCCGGGCGGCCTTCACGGGGCTGCTGGAGATCGCCCCGGGCGCCCGGGGGAGCGAGGCCTTCGAGGAGGCCCGGGGTCTGATCTGGGACCCGACGGCCACGGTGGACCTGCTGCCGGAACTGGAAATCCGCAACCACGACGTCCGGTGTTCCCACGGGGCCGCGGTGGCCCCCCTGGATGACGAGGCCCTGTTCTACCTCCAGAGCCGCGGACTGGACCGGCAGGCGGCCCGGAGGCTGCAACTCGAGGGGTTCCTCCGGGGCGTGCTGGAGGATTCCCCGGCGGGCGAGGAGTGGCTGGAGCGGGCCTGGGCCCTCCTGGCGGACGGTGCCTCGGGAGGCAAGGCATGAGGACGATCGACCTGGGTTCCCTGGACGACTGGCGGGACGGCGAGGGCCGTCGGGTCCCGGCGGGGGACGAGGAGGTCCTCGTGGTCCGGGTCGGAAACCGGCTGCTGGCGGTGGGGGCCTTCTGCAGCCACGAGGAACTGCCCCTGGCAGGGGGGCGCCTGGTGGGGGAGGACCTCTGGGAGTGTCCCCACCACGGAGGCCGGATCTGCCTGTCCACCGGGGCGCCGGCCGGGATGCCCGTGTCGGCCCCGGTGGCGACCTTTCCGGTCCGGGAGGCGGGCGGCCGCTTCGTGCTGGAAATGGAGTAGCGGGCGATGTGGGACGTCGAGGCGATTCGCCGGGAGTTCCCCATCCTGGAGAGGCCGGTCGCCGGCCAAAGGCTGGTGTATCTGGACAGCGCGGCGACCTCCCAGAAGCCTCGGGGGGTGCTGGAGGCCATCCGGCGGCACTTCGAGCAGTCCAACGCCAACGTCCACCGGGGGGTCCACCGGCTGTCCGAGGAGTCCACGGAGGCCTACGAGGAGGCCCGGCGGGCCGTGGCCCGATTCCTGGGCGCCGCCGGCCCGGAGAGCCTCGTCTTCGTCCGCAATGCCACCGAGGCCATCAACCTGGTGGCCCATGCCTACGGGGACCGCCACCTGGCACCCGGGGACGAGGTGCTGGTGTCGGAGATGGAGCACCACTCGAACCTGGTCCCGTGGTTCCTGCTGGCCCGGCGCACCGGGGCCCGGGTCCGGGCCGTCCCGGTGTCCGACGAGGGACTGCTGGATCTGGGGGCGATCCAGGGGGCCCTCGGGGAGGGCCGGGTGCGGCTGGTGGCCCTGGCGGCCGTGTCGAACGTCCTGGGAACCCGGAACCCCCTGTCGGACATCGCCCGGTGGGCCCACGACGCCGGGGCCGTGCTGCTGGTCGATGCCGCCCAGGCCGTGCCCCACCTGCCCGTCCGGTTCCGGGATTCCGGGGCGGACTTCCTGGCCTTTTCGGGACACAAGGCCCTGGGCCCGATGGGGATCGGGGGACTGCTGGTGCGTCCCGAACTCTACGACCGGATGGACCCGTTCCTGGGCGGCGGCGAGATGATCCGGGAGGTGACCCTGGAGGGCGCCACCTGGGCCGACCCGCCGCACCGGTTCGAAGCGGGGACGCCCGACGTGGCCGGGGCCGTCGGCCTGCGGGCCGCCGTGGAGTACCTGGAGTCCCTGGGCATGGAGGCGGTGGCGGACCACGCCCTGCGACTGGGGACCTACGCCCGCCAGCGCCTGCGGGAAATCCCCGGGATCCGGCTGCTGGGCCCCGAGCCGGGCCCGGTGGCGACCGGCAGTGTCGTGACCTTCGACCTCGAGGGGATCCATCCCCACGACATCGCCCAGGGCCTCGACCGGCGGGGCATCGCGGTCCGGGCGGGCCACCATTGCTGCCAGCCCCTGCACCGGCGCCTGGGACTTCCGGCCACGACCCGGGCCTCGTTCCACGTCTTCAACGGCGAGGACGACGTGGACGCCCTGGTGGAAGCCCTCGGGGAGGTCCGGCGGGAGATGACCGCCCCTGTCGTCGGCGCGTCCCTTGGCGATCGGGACTCCGAGCCCGCAGACGCCCTGTTCCGGGAGGTCGTGATGGACCACTACCTCCACCCTGCCGGCCGGGAACCCCTGGAGGATGCCACGGTGGAATGGGAGGGCCAAAACCCCCTCTGCGGGGACCACGTCCACCTGCGGATGCGCCTGGAAGGGGACCGGATCGCGGCGATCCAGGTCCTCGGGGAGGGCTGCTCGATCAGCGTGGCCTCGGGGTCGATGATGGCGGATCACCTGAAGGGTCGCACGCTGGAGGAGGCCCGGCGGCTGCTGGCGGCGGTCCGGGCGATGTTCCGGGGGGAACCCCTTCCCGGGAACCTGGACCTGGGGGACGTGAAGGTGCTCGAGGGCGTCCGGGAACTCCCGGTGCGGGTCAAGTGCGCGCTGCTGGCCTGGACGACGGCCGAGGAGGGACTCCGGCGGGTCCCGGCGGAATCGGACGATGGGGGACGGGAGGTGTCCGATGGCCACGCGTGAGGCGATCTACGAGGCCCTGTCGCGGGTGATCGAGCCCGGGACGGGATGCAGCATCACGGACCTGGGGCTCGTGCTGGACGTGGACCTGGACTCCGAGGGGCGCAGCACCGTGGTGAAGGTGGCCCAGGTGCCCCTGGCCCGGCGGCTGGTCCGGCCGATCCGGGAGGCGCTGGAATCCCTCGGGGACCTGGAGGATGGCCGCCTGGAGTTCGTCCGGGACCCTCCCTGGGTGCCCGAGGCGATGGCGACCCCCGAGGCCCGGCAGGCCCTGGCGGAGGCCGAGCGGCGTCCCGGGGCGCCGGCGGACCTGGAGGAGGTGCGGGCGCTGGTCGGGGAGGTCCTGGACCCGGAACTGGGATACTCCCTGGGCGACCTGGGGCTCATCTACGGGGTCGAACTGGACGGGGAAGGGCGGAAGGCCTTCGTCCGGATGACCCTGACCTCCCCCATGTGTCCCGTCGGGCCCTACCTGGTGGAGGCGGTCCGCCATGCGGCCCTGCTGGCCCGCGGTCTCGAGGATGCCTCGGTGGAACTGGTCTGGGATCCCCCCTGGGACCCCCGGACGATGGCCTCGGAGGACGTCCGCATGGACCTGGGGATCTGATCCGGATCCCGGGTCAGATCCGGATCTGCTGCCAGGATCCCGACAGGAACTTCCAGGTCATCGCGGCGGCCAGTCCGCCGATGTACACCACCGCGGCGACGAAGATCCCCGTGAGGCCCATGCCCAGCGGCAGGGCCAGCAGCCAGGACAGGGGCACCAGGCAGAGGAAGTGCAGGGTGATTTCGACCCACATCACGAACCGGTTGGCCCCGGCGCCGAAGAGGGCCTGGGCGAGCACCAGGCCGAATCCCATCGCGAAGGAGAACGTCCCGACGACCCGCATCGGGGTCCGGCCGGCGTCCAGCACCTCGACGTCGTGTGAGAAGATGCCCATCGCCTGGTCCGGGAAGAGGGCCATCAGCAGGCCCACCATCCCGGCGAAGAGGGTCGCCATCTTCACGGAGGTCCAGGCATAGTGGCGGGCCTCCTCGGGCCGCCCGCGGCCCAGGCTCTGGCTGACCAGCGTGGCCGTCGCGATCCCGAGGCCCATGCAGGCCATGATGTTCAGGAACAGCAGGTCGAAGATCACCTTGGTCGCCGCGGCGTGGATCGGGGCATGGCCGGCCGTCAGGGACTTCCAGGCCTCGGTGCTGGCCTGGAGGGGGGCCAGGGCCTCGATCCACTCCAGGCGGACCGCCGCGAGGCCCGAGGTGGCCTCGGCGGCCTGCCGATCCAGCAGTCCGACCCAGTGGTAGGTCACCAGGATCCCGAGCATCAGCACCGCCGTGGCGATGCCCGAGGGGAGGGAGAGGCGGGCGATCCCCCAGAGGATCCTCCGGTCCAGGTTGCGTCCGTGGAAGATCCGGTAGGTCTTCCGGTACCGGGCCCGCAGCACGAACCCGATCATCATGGCCAGCCCGAAATAGGAGGCCCACATCGCCGCGACGCCGGCCCCGAGAACGTTCATCCGGGGCATGCCCAGCAGGCCGAAGACCAGCACCACCGCCAGTCCGGCGTTGACCAGGTTCATCGTCACGGCGGTGATCAGGTGGTAGTGGGTCTTCCCCAGGCCGTCGAAGAAGGACTTCACCGACAGGGTGGCGACCATCGCGAGGATGCCCGCGAACCGGGCCCGGGCGTAGGGGACCCCCTCGGCCAGCACCGCCTCGTTGTCGGTGAACAGGCGGAACATCGGGCGGGTGAACACGACCGCCAGCACGGTCACCACCGTTCCCGCGGCGAGTCCCAGCACGAGGGAGTTGAAGGCGACCCGGCCGGCGCCCGCGGGATCGTTCTCCCCGACCCGCCGGGCCGTCATCGCCTGGGTGCCCACCGAGATGGCCCCGACGAAGCCGCCGACGAGCCAGTGGAGCAGCACGGAGTAGCCCAGGGCCGCCTGCCCGGCGATGGAATGCTCCTTCGGGAGCAGGCCCACCAGGATCGTGTCGAACTGGTTGATGAAGGTCTGGGTGAGCATCGCGGCCATCACGGGCCAGGCGATGCGGAGGATGGTCCGGGCCCTGGCCGGGTCGGGAAGGACCGAGGATGCGATGCGTCCCTTCATCGGGGGCGAAGACTATCCAGGCAGACGCCCCTTGTCCAGTTGAGCCGGTCCTTCCCCGGGCGAGCCCGAATCTTGCTAGAGTCGGGAACATGAACCGGAGGGACCCCCATCCGAACCGGTCTCCGCTCCCGCGGCCCATCCCCGCGGCGGTCGTGGGGATCCTGGTCGGCGCGCTGGCCCTGCTGTGGGCCCTGGCCTTCGCGATGGTGCAGCGGGCCGTCCGGGAGCACCTCCACGCGGTGGCCTTCCAGGGCACCGTGGCGCTCCAGGGGCTGCTCCGGGGGGCGGGGCCCCCGGGACCCGATCACCTCCGGAAGGCCTTCCAGGAGTTCGAGTTCCAGGGCGTCCTGGCAGCGGCGCTGTTTCGGGGCGACGGCCGACTGGTGGCGGCGTCGGAGGACGGCGTCTTCGAGGAGTCGGCGGCGGAGATGGCCCGGGAGGCCATGGAAGGCCACGCGGTCGTCAGCCGGGAGGCGATCTCTCGGGGAGGCGTCCGGGCCCTCCGGGTCGCGATGCCCCGGCCGCCTCCCCCCGGCCGCCCCGGCGCCGGTCGGGGCGGGCCGCCGGGATGGATGGAGGGGCCCGGGGAGGATCGCCGGGCCGGCGTCGTGATGGTGGTGGACGTGGACCAGGCCCTCGGGGCGCCGCTGCGCCGCTGGCTCTGGGCCCAGGGCATCGCCTCCCTGGCCATCGCCATGGCCCTCGAGGCGACCCGCCGACGGGCCCGGCGGGCCGTGGAGGCCTTCGAGGCCCTCCAGGAGGAGTCGAGGCGGCGGGAGGTGCTGGCACGCCTCGGGGAGATGTCGGCGGTGCTGGCCCACGAGGTCCGGAATCCCCTGGCGGCCCTGAAGGGGCATCTCCAACTGCTCCAGGAGGACCTGGCCGGCGACGACCGGAGGCGGGGGCGGCTGGAGGTGGTGCTCCAGGTCACCGGCCGCCTGGAGACCCTGGTCCGGGACCTCCTGGAATCCACCTCGGACCGCCCCGCGGACCGCCGGGAGGTCCCCCTTTCGGAGGTGATCGCCGCGTCCCTGGACCTGGCGGGCGAGGCTCCCGGGCCGTCGCTGGAGGTCCGGGCGGTCGGGACGGGAACCGCTCGGATCGATGCCCAGCGGGTGCCCCGGATGATCGGCAACCTGGTCCGGAACGCCCGGGAGGCCGCGGGTCCGGGCGGTCATGTCCGGTTGACGGTCCGGAGGGAAGCCAGGATCCTGGTGTTCCTGGTGGAGGATTCCGGGCCGGGGCTGGCCGAGGCGGAGGCGGACCGGGTGTTCCAGCCCTTCGTGACCGGGAAGGCCCGGGGCACGGGACTGGGCCTCTTCATCGCCCGGCGGGTCGCCGAGGCCCACGGGGGCACGCTGGTGGCCGGGCGATCCGACGATCTGGGAGGGGCCCGGTTCGAGGCCCGGATCCCGGAGGAGTGAACCGCGATGGCATGGATCCTGGTGGTCGAGGACGACGATCCGGTGCGGTCGTTCGTGGCCGATGCCCTCCGGGGGGCCGGTCACCGGGTGGACGAGGCCGGGGAGGCGGAGGCCGCCCTGGACCAGGTCCGGAGCCGGGACTTCGACGTGGTGGTCACCGACCTCCGGATGCCCGGCAGGTCGGGCGTGGACCTGCTGCGGGAGGTCCGGGCGATGCCCGATCCCCCGGAGGTCGTCGTGCTGACGGCCCACGGGACCGTGGCCGCGGCCGTGGAGGCCATGAAGGCCGGGGCCTTCGACTTCCTGGAAAAGCCGGTTCCCAGCCCCGACGCCCTGCGCATCGTGGTCGATCGGGCCCTGGAACACCGTCGCCTGGCCCGGGACGTGGAGCGCCTGCGGGCCGGGCAGAGGCGCCGGGAGGGGGAGGGGGAGGTCGTGGCGGCCGACCCCTCGACCCGGGCGCTGCTGGACCGGTTGCGCCGGGTCGCCGCCTCGGACGCCACCGTGCTGCTCCTCGGGGAGAGCGGGACCGGCAAGGAGGTCTTCGCCCGGGAACTGCACCGCCTTCGCCTGGGGGTCGCGGCTCCCTTCGTCGCGGTGAACTGCGCGGCCATCCCCGAGTCCCTGCTGGAGTCGGAGCTCTTCGGGCACGAGAAGGGGGCCTTCACCGGGGCCGGGGACCGGCGGATCGGACTGCTGGAGGCCGCCTCCGACGGGACCCTGTTCCTGGACGAGATCGGGGAGATGCCCCTGTCCCTCCAGCCGAAACTGCTGCGGGTCCTGGAAACCCGGGAGTTCACCCGGGTCGGCGGGTCCCGGACGATCCGGACCGAGGCGCGGTTCGTCGCCGCGACCCACCGGGATCTGGCGGAGGCGGTCCGGGAGGGGGCCTTCCGGGAGGACCTGTACTACCGCCTGGAGGTGCTGCCCCTGCGGATCCCTCCCCTCCGGGAACGGCCGCTGGACATCGAGGCGCTGGCCGACCATTTCCTGGACCGCCAGAGGAGGCGGACCCGGCGTCCCGACCTGCAGTTCTCGCCCGAGGCCCGGGACCTGCTGGTCCGCTACGACTGGCCGGGCAACGTCCGGGAACTCCGCAACGCCATCGAGCGGGCCTGCGTCCTGGCCGAGGGGCCCCGGATCCTTCCCGAGGACCTGGGCCTGCCCGTGCGCCTCCCGGAGTCGGGCGAGGGCCTGCTGGCCCTCCAGGAACGGGAGACGGTCATCCGGGTCCTGCGGGAGGTGGGGGGCAACCGGAAGGCGGCGGCGGCCCGGCTCGGGATCAGCCTCCGGACGCTCCAGTACCGCCTGAAGGAATACGGCCTGCTGGAACGCTGAACGGACGCCTCGCCGTTCCCGGGCTTCCGGGCTCGCCCGGCCCGCTTCCTTCCGCCGGACGATCCTCCCCTGCCGGTCCCCGACTCCCATCGAAGGTTCCTCGGACGGATTCCCGGGTGCAGGTCTTGCACCTGCCCGGCGCACCCGTTGCACTTCCGGGAAGGGTGGCGGCGGGAACCCGGTTCCCTTCCGGATCCGGGGGGCGGCGGAATCGCCGGATTCCGCGGCGCTCTCCCGGACGATCCGATCTGGCACGGCGGATGCAGAGGAAGGGTTCCGGGGCCGGGAAGAAGGCCCCGCGTCTTTTCAAACCTGGAGGTGTCACATGGTTCGGACGGGATGGACGTGGATGATCGTGGCGGGCCTGCTCGCCTCGGCGCCGGTGCTGGCCCAGCAGTGCCCCTGTGGCCGGGGCCCCGGCGGGCGACACGGAGGGGGGGCCGGGGGAGGGCCCCACGGCGGGCCCGGCGGCTTCTGGGCGGCCTGCCTCGCGTCGCCCGAACTGGGGCTGACCGCGGAACAGAAGGCCCGCCTGGACGCCCTGAAGGCCTCGGGGCGCGAGACGGCCGCCGGGCAGCGCCAGGCGATCCGGGCGCTGCGCCAGGAGATGCACCAGGCGCTGCTGGACCCCAAGGCCTCCCCCGAGGAGATCCGCGCCCGGGCAAAGGCCCTCCATGACGCGATGGACCAGGCGCGGGACCGGATGGTGGACCGGATGATCGAGGTCCGGTCGGTGCTGACCCCGGCGCAGCTGGGCCGCCTGGGGAGCCTCCCCGCCTGCCAGGGTCCCCGGTTCCGGGGCCCGCCGGAGGAGGCTCCCGACCTGGACGAGTAGCCGGGTCCATCGGGGAACCCTCGATCCGCCTCCCGGTCCCCTCCTCTCGCAACCTCCCGTTCTTCGGATGATTCTTCCTCGAGAGGCCCCTCGGCTCCCGTCGCGGTCCGGCCGTTCGCCGCCGATTGACATCGTGGCCCGGGATCCGGTACTGTCCCTGCCCGCGGCGGGGTCCTGACCGGGACGGAAAAACCCTATTGACAGGAGCGCCCTGCCTGAGCATAATCAGGCGCCCTTGAGGGGCCGTGTTCTTTGCATGCTGGCGTAGCTCAATCGGCAGAGCACCTGATTTGTAATCAGGCGGTTGTGGGTTCGATTCCCGTCGCCAGCTCTGCGCCGGTTGGGGGACTTTGGTGCTGGAGGGGTTCCCGAGCGGTCAAAGGGGTCAGACTGTAAATCTGCTGCCAGATGGCTTCGGAGGTTCGAATCCTCCCCCCTCCACCGGTGCCGTTCTTTGAAGTTTGGCAAGCCCCCTGATGGGGACGAGTCGGGTGGGCGGGAATAGCTCAGTTGGCAGAGCGCGAGCCTTCCAAGCTCGACGTCGCGGGTTCGAATCCCGTTTCCCGCTCCTTCTGTTCGGGGAATGCCTGGACGAGGCCTTCGTAGCTCAGGGGTAGAGCACCTCCTTGGTAAGGAGGGGGTCGGCAGTTCGAATCTGCTCGAAGGCTCCAGGGGCGATGGTCCGGTCCTGGTCGGGTGGCCGGGATGTGGCAGTTGCGCTGGCAAGGGGAGTCGTTGAAAGTCAAGGAGGATCGGTCATGGCGAAGGAAAAGTTCGTTCGCAACAAGCCCCACGTGAACGTGGGAACCATCGGTCACATCGATCACGGCAAGAGCACCCTGACGGCGGCCATCACCAAGATCCTGGCCTCCCAGGGCAAGGCGAAGTACGTTCCGTTCGACCAGATCGACAAGGCTCCCGAGGAGAAGGCCCGCGGCATCACCATCGCCACGGCCCACGTCGAGTACGAGACCGAGAACCGGCACTACGCCCACGTGGACTGCCCCGGCCACGCCGACTACATCAAGAACATGATCACCGGCGCGGCGCAGATGGACGGCGCCATCGTGGTGGTGGGTGCCGACGACGGCGTGATGCCCCAGACCCGCGAGCACATCCTGCTGGCCCGCCAGGTCGGCGTGCCCGCCATCGTGGTCTTCCTGAACAAGGTGGACAAGCAGCCCGACGAGGAGCTCCTCGAGATCACCGAGGAGGAGGTCCGGGACGTCCTGAAGAAGTACGAGTTCCCCGGCGACGAGATCCCGATCGTCCGCGGATCGGCCCTCCGGGCCCTCGAGGCGCCGGACCACACCCACCCGGACGCCCAGTGCGTGCTGAACCTGATGAAGGCGGTCGACGAGTACATCCCGACCCCCGTCCGCCAGATCGACAAGCCCTTCCTGATGCCGGTCGAGGACGTGTTCTCGATCTCCGGGCGCGGCACCGTCGTGACCGGCCGGATCGAGCGCGGCATCGTGAAGGTCGGCGACGAGGTGGAGATCGTCGGCTTCCAGGAGACCCGGAAGACCGTCGTGACCGGTGTCGAGATGTTCCGGAAGGTGCTGGACGAGGGCCAGGCCGGCGACAACGTGGGCTGCCTGCTCCGGGGCATCAAGCGGGACGAGGTGGAGCGCGGCATGGTGCTCGCGAAGCCCGGGTCCATCACGCCCCACAAGAAGTTCACCGCCTCGGTGTACATCCTGACCAAGGACGAGGGCGGCCGCCATACGCCCTTCTTCAGCGGCTACCGGCCCCAGTTCTACATCCGGACCACCGACGTGACCGGGATCCTGACCCTGCCCGAGGGCAAGGAGATGGTGATCCCCGGCGACCGGACCGACATCATCGTCGAGCTGATCGGGCCGGTGGCCATCGAAGGCGGGCTCCGGTTCGCCATCCGCGAGGGCGGCCGGACCGTCGGACAGGGGGTTGTCGGAACGATCATCGAGTGACCGGGCGCGCGGTGCTGCCGGGCGCCGGCGGACTCCCGTAGGGGGGATCGCCCGGCCCCGGCGTTCCGCAGCCGGGAGGCGAGGCAGCCATGGCGAAGAAAGAGAACCGGGTCAACATCCAGCTGGAGTGCCAGTCCTGCCGGAAGAGCGGACTGCCTGGCGTCGCCCGGTACGTGACCGAGAAGAACAAGAAGAAGACGACGGCCCGCCTCGAGCTGCGGAAGTACTGCAAGTTCGAGCGGAAGCACACCCAGTTCAAGGAAGTGAAGTGAAGGGGGTGGGCCTTTCCAGGGGGGTGATCAGGATCGCCTCCCGACAGGGCAGTAGCTCTAACGGTAGAGCAGCGGTCTCCAAAACCGCGGGTTGGGGGTTCGAATCCCTCCTGCCCTGCCAGTAGCGCCGGGCGAGGTCCCGGGAGAGGTCGAGGGTGGAAAAATACGTCCGGCTGTCGTTCGTGATCCTCGGGCTGCTGGTCTGGGTGGTGATGGCCAGTTTCTTCGCCACCGTGATGAACTGGATCAGCCCCGACCTGGACCGGTTCCTGATGGGGGCGCGGTTCGCCGTCAGCGACGCCCTGGGCATGATCTGCGGCGTGGCGACGGCCGTCGTGCTCTGGTTCCACGAGGCGGCGAACCGGCTGGGCCTGGAGGTCGCCTCGGAGCTCCGGAACGTGACCTGGCCGTCCTGGCCCGAGACGCGGGTCTCGACGATCGTGGTGCTGGTGACCACGGTGGTCATCTCCCTGATCCTGGGGCTCTTCGACCTGATCATGGGCGGCCTTTCGGGCCTGATCTATCGCCTTTGAGGGGGCTCGTTTCGCGATGGCGATGAAGTGGTACGTGGTCCACACCTTCTCGGGCTTCGAGCAGAAGGTGAAGGCGGACATCGAGCACGCGCTGAAGAACGAGTTCGCCTCCCTGGCGGGCCTGTTCGGGGAGATCATCGTCCCGATGGAGCCGCCGCCCCCCGAGGGGGCCCCCAGGCGTCCGGGCGGGCGGAAGAAGTTCTTCCCGGGCTACATCCTCGTCCAGATGGAGATGACCGACGCGGCGCACCATTTCATCCGGCACCGCCAGAGCGTGACCGGGTTCCTGGGGAACGAGAAGGGGCCCCGGCCGATCCCCGAGAAGGACGTCGAAAAGATCCGCCAGCAGATGAGCCAGGGTCCGGCCCTGGTGGAGACGGAGACCCTCTTCGAGGAAGGGGCCTCGGTGAAGATCAAGGACGGTCCCTTCGTCGGGTTCGCGGGTCGCATCGAAGAGGTGAAGGCCGAGAAGCGCAAGCTCCGGGTCCTGGTCACGATCTTCGGACGGGCGACCCCGGTGGAGCTGGATTTCAACCAGGTGGAGAAGGGCTGAGGGCCCCGGCACGGGACCCGGCGGAGGAGACGGACAGGCCATGGGAAAGAAAATCGTCGGGCAGGTCAAGTTGCACATCAAGGCGGGGAAGGCCACCCCTCAGCCCCCGGTGGGTCCGGCCCTGGGCCAGGCGGGCGTCAACATCATGGAGTTCTGCAAGGCGTTCAACGCCCGCACCGCGTCCCTGGGCGACTCCACGGTCCCCGTGATCATCACGGTGTACTCGGACCGATCGTTCACGTTCATCACGAAGACCGCCCCGGTGTCGGAGATGCTCCGGAAGGCCGCCGGCGTGGAGAAGGGCTCCTCCACCCCCGGGCGGACCAAGGCGGGCAAGGTGACCCGGGCCCAGGTCGCGGACATCGCGCAGAAGAAGATGCCTGACCTCTACGCCGTCGACCTCGAGGGCGCCATCCGGACCGTGGCTGGATCGGCCCGGAGCATGGGACTCGAGGTGGTGGATTGACCCGTCGGCGACGGCCGGCTTGAGGGAGGCGAGGAGTCGTCGATGGGAACGGTGGGCAAGAAGTACAAGGCGGCATTGAGCCAGGTGGACCGGGAGCGGCGCTACCCGGTCGACGAGGCATGCGCGCTGGTCGGGAAGACCGGCTACGCCTCGTTCGACGAGTCGGTGGACGTCGCGGTGCGGCTGAACGTGAACCCGAAGCACGCCGACCAGATGGTCCGCGGGGCCTGCGTGCTCCCGGCGGGAACCGGAAAGGTCACGCGGGTGCTGGTGTTCGCGAAGGGCGACAAGGACAAGGAGGCCCGGGACGCCGGCGCGGACTACGTTGGCGCCGAGGACCTGGCCGAGAAGATCAAGGAGGGGTGGTTCGAGTTCGACAAGGCCATCGCGACGCCGGACATGATGGGCCTCGTGGGAAAACTGGGCAAGCTGCTCGGGACCCGGGGCCTGATGCCCAACCCGAAGGTCGGCACCGTGACGATGGACGTGGGACGGGCGGTCCGGGAGGCCAAGGCGGGCAAGGTGGAGTTCCGGGTGGACAAGAACGGGATCATCCACACCACCCTCGGGCGCAAGTCCTTCGACGCCGGAAAGGTCCGGGAGAACTTCTTGGCGCTGATGGAGACGCTGATCAAACTGAAGCCGTCCACCGTGAAGGGGACCTACGTGAAGAGCATCACGCTCAGCACGACCATGGGGCCCGGGATCCGGGTCGATCCGGCGGACGTGGAGGCGGCGCTGAAGGGCGCCGCCCGCTAGAAGCGGGAATGGCCGCCGGGGAGGGAGACCCCGGCGGATGAAGGTGCTGCCCGAGAAGTCGGCAGGCCCCCGGACGGGGCCGTAAGACCGGCGGAGGCGGTGGAAGACAGGAGTGGTTCCGGCTCCGGCCCTCCATTCCTCTATCGGGCTGCCCTGAAGAACCTCGGATGGGAGAAGAGATCCGATGAATCGGGAACAGAAGCAGGCAGCCGTCGAGGAGTTGAAGGGCATCCTGACCTCCTCGAGGGCCATGGTGCTGGTGTCCATGACCCGCCTGAACATGGAGACGACCACGGGGCTGCGGGCCACCCTTCGCAAGGAGGGGGGCCGGTTCCAGGTCATCAAGAACACCCTGTTCGGGCGGGCGGTGGACGGGACCCCGCTGGCCTTCCTGGGCGAGAAGCTGGCCGGTCCGCTGGCGGTGGCGTACACCGACGGCGACCCGGTGGGTCTCGCGAAGGCCCTCGTGGGCATCCTGAAGTCCGTCCAGGGACTTCAGTTCGTGGTCGGGGTGCTGGGCACCCGGTCGATGAACGAGGCCCAACTGAAGGCGTTGGCGACCCTCCCGTCGGCCGAGGTGCTGCGGGCGATGCTGCTCGGGACCTTCGGTGGCGTCCCGCGGAAGTTCCTGGGGCTGTTGCAGGCCCCGGCCCGGGACTTCCTGGGGGTGCTGAAGGCCCGGGAGCGGCAGTTGACGGAGCAGGCGGCGTGACCGGACGGCCGATGTTGTGGCCGGAACGGGTCCGCCAGGGAACCACACAAAGGAGCGTGAGATGTCGGAGATCACTCGGGACCAGGTGAAGGCGTATCTGAGCCAGTTGACGGTGTTGGAGCTGGCCGAACTGACGAAGGAACTGGAGGCGCTGTGGGGCGTCACCGCCGCGGCTCCGATGGCGGCGATGGCGATGCCGATGGCGGCGGCTCCCGCCGAGGCGGCGGCGCCGGTCGAGGAGAAGACCGAGTTCGACGTCATCCTCGTCGAGGTGGCGGCGGACAAGCGCGTGGCGGTGATCAAGGAGGTCCGGGGGATCGTCTCGGGCCTGGGCCTGAAGGAGGCCAAGGAGCTCGTCGAGAGCGCTCCGAAGGCCATCAAGGAGGCCGTCTCCAAGGCCGAGGCCGAGGAGATCAAGAAGAAGCTCGAAGCCGCCGGCGCGAAGGTCGAGATCAAGTAGGGCCGGTTCGCGGGGCCTCCCGAGGGCGCGCCTTGCGCCCCGGGAGGATCGCGGTCCGACACGCGAGTGCGCGGGGGTGCACATCCGGACCCGCTCCGCGATGCAGGCTCCCGGCTCGCGCCACGTGCGGGGGCATCCGCGGAAACGCGGCTGCCCGTTGCCTCCCCGACGGGGGCCCGGAAGCCACGCCCGTGGCTCCGGGTTGGGCGCGTAGGCGGGCGGTGCACTGCCGTTCCGCCGACGCCAGGGCAGAGGCCGGGGTCCGCTCGTAGGGATCCCGGCGTGGTTCCGGGGACGATGCCGTTGAAGGGCCTCGCTCGGAGACTCGTTCCAACCGTCTCACCAGGAGCAGGGACAGGATGGTCAAGCAAGAGAAACCCATCGGTCTTCGCCATCGCTACAACTTCGGGAGGATCCCGGAAATCATCTCCGTTCCGCACCTGATCCGGGTGCAGAAGGAGTCCTACGACCGGTTCCTCCAGAAGGACGTGCCGCCGGAACGGCGCGGGGAATTCGGGCTCCAGGGCATCTTCAAGAGCATCTTCCCCATCGGCGACTACAACAAGACGGCCACGCTGGACTTCGTCCGGTACCTGCTGGACGACCCGAAGTACGGGGTCGAGGAGTGCCGCCAGCGGGGCATCACCTACGCCTCGCCGATGCGCGTCACGGTCCGGCTGGTGATCTGGGACGTGGACCCCGACACGGCGGTCCGGGAGATCCGGGACGTCAAGGAGCAGGAGGTCTACTTCGGCGAGATCCCGCTGATGACCGAGAACGGGACCTTCATCATCAACGGCGCCGAGCGCGTGGTCGTGAGCCAGCTGCACCGCAGCCCCGGCGTCTTCTACGAGTCCGACAAGGGGCGCACCCATGCCTCGGGCAAGCTGCTGTACAGCGCCCGGGTGATCCCGAACCGGGGATCCTGGGTGGACTTCGAGTTCGACCACAAGGACATCCTGCACGTCCGGATCGACCGCCGGCGGAAGATCCAGGCCACGGTGCTGCTGAAGGCCCTCGGGTACAGCACCCAGGAGATCCTGAGCCGCTTCTACCCGATCGAGACCATCCGCTTCGCGCCGGACGGCACCTTCTGGCACGGCCTGAACCCGCAGCTGATGGAGAACCAGCGCCTGGGCCACGACGTGCTGGACCCGGCCACCGGCCAGGTCCTCTTCAAGAAGAACGACAAGATGGGCCGGGCGCGGATCAAACGCATGCTGGACGCCGGGATCACCGAGCTGCGCCTGGAGCGGTCCGAGGTGGTCGGGAAGGTCCTCGCGGACGACGTGGTGGACGAGGAAAGCGGCGAGATCCTCTTCGAGTGCAACCAGGAGATCACCGACAAGGTGTTGACGGCGCTCCAGGAGCGGGGCGTCCAGCAGGTGGACGTGCTGTACATCGACGGGGTGAACTACGGTCCCTACCTGCGGAACACCCTGATGCTGGACAAGGTCGAAAGCCCCCTGGAGGCGGCCGTGGAGATCTACCGGCGCCAGCGGCCGGGGGATCCCACCAGTCCGGAGCAGGCCCGGGCCTACTTCAACAGCCTGTTCTTCAGCAGCGCCCGGTACGATCTGTCCCCGGTGGGCCGCCTGAAGATGAACTTCAAGTTCAACCAGCAGGTGCCCCTGGACCAGACCACGCTGCTGAAGGAGGACTTCTTCCAGATCATCCAGTACCTGCTGGACCTCCGGATGGGCAAGGACAACGCCCGGCTGGACGACATCGACCAGTTGTCCAACCGGCGCGTCCGGGCCGTCGGGGAACTGATGGAGAACCAGTTCCGGATCGGGATGGTCCGGATGGAGCGGGCGATCCGGGAGAAGATGACGATGTCGCCGGACCTGGCGACGCTGATGCCCCACGACCTGGTCAACGCGAAGCCGGTCAGCGCGGTGCTGAAGGAGTACTTCGGGGCCTCCCAGTTGTCCCAGTTCATGGACCAGACCAACCCCCTCTCGGAGATCACGAACAAGCGGCGCCTGTCGGCCCTGGGCCCCGGGGGCCTGACCCGGGACCGGGCCGGGTTCGAGGTCCGGGACGTCCACGCCACCCACTACGGGCGGGTCTGCCCCATCGAGACCCCGGAAGGTCCGAACATCGGCCTGATCTCGTCGCTGTCCACCTATGCCCGGGTCAACAGCTACGGGTTCATCGAGACCCCGTACCGGGTGGTCCGGGAGGGGGTCGTCACCGACGAGGTGGTGTACCTGACGGCGATGGAGGAGGAGGACCACACGATCGCCCAGGCCGGGATTCCCCTGGGCCCCGATGGCCGGATCGCCGAGGAGTACGTCCAGGCGCGGCGCAAGGAGGACTTCGTGCTGGTGCCGGCCTCGGAGGTCACCCTGATCGACGTCAGCCCGGCCCAGCTGGTTTCCGTCGCCGCGGCCCTGATCCCGTTCCTGGAGCACGACGACGCCAACCGGGCCCTGATGGGCTCGAACATGATGCGCCAGGGCGTCCCCCTGCTCCGGGCCGAGGCCCCGCTGGTGGGGACGGGCCTGGAGTGGGTCGTGGCCCGGGATTCGGGCAACGTGGTCTATGCGAAAAACGCGGGAATCGTCGAGTCCGTCGATGCGAACCGCATCGTGGTGCGGCGGCTGGACGGCGGGCCCGACGGGGAGACCCGGAAGCCGGACATCTACACGCTGATCAAGTACCGGCGGTCCAACCAGAACACCTGCATCAACCAGGTGCCCCGGGTGCGCAAGGGCCAGAGGGTCGAGGTCGGTCAGGTGCTCGCCGACGGATCGGCCACCGAGTCCGGGGATCTGGCCCTGGGGCAGAACGTGGTGGTCGCCTTCATGCCCTGGGGAGGCTACAACTTCGAGGACTCGATCCTGATGTCCGAGAAGCTGCTGCACGAAGACTACTTCACCAGCATCCACATCGAGGAGTTCGAGTGCGTCGCCCGGGACACCAAGCTGGGCAAGGAGGAGACGACCCGGGACATCCCGAACGTTTCCGAGGACGCCCTGAAGGACCTGGACGCATCGGGCATCGTCCGCATCGGGGCCGAGGTGAAGACCGGGGACATCCTGGTGGGCAAGATCACCCCGAAGGGCGAGACCCAGCTCTCCCCCGAGGAGAAACTGCTGCGGGCCATCTTCGGCGAGAAGGCCGCCGACGTCCGGGACACCAGCCTGAAGGTCCCGCCGGGGGTCCAGGGGATCGTGGTGGGCGCCAAGGTCTTCTCCCGGAAGGGCGCCGACGTGGACGACCGGAGCAAGGAACTGGAGGAGCAGGAGATCGCCCGGCTGATGAAGGACCGGGACGACGAGATCCGCGTCACGAAGCGGTCGATGCACGAGCGCCTGGTGGAGGTCCTGACGGGCAAGGTGGCCGTGGCCGCCGTGAACGATTCCCAGGGACGGGTGCTGATCCGGAAGGGCGCGACGCTGACCGCCGAGATGCTCCAGAAACTGCCCCTGGACCTGTTCCCCCAGGTGCGGGTGAAGGACGACGAGGGGACCGAGCGGCGGGTCGCGGCGATGGTCGAGGCCCTGGCGGACCAGGTGGACTTCATCACGAAGGCCTTCCACGATCGGGTCGAACGGCTGCGGCAGGGCGATGAACTGCCCCCCGGGGTCATCAAGACCGTGAAGGTGTACGTGGCCATCCGGCGCAAGATCCAGGTGGGCGACAAGATGGCGGGCCGCCACGGGAACAAGGGCGTCCTGTCCCGCCTGCTCCCCGTCGAGGACATGCCCTACCTGGCCGACGGGACCCCGGTGGACATCGTGCTGAACCCCCTGGGCGTCCCCAGCCGGATGAACGTCGGGCAGATCCTCGAGGTCCACCTGGGCTGGGCGGCTCGGGAACTGGGCCGGCAACTGGAGCAGATGATCGAGGACGGGACCGGGCCCAAGGGGATCCGCAAGCGGCTGATGAAACTGATGACCACCGAGTCGGGCAAGCGGATGATCAAGGAGATGGACGACGACCAGCTGGTGGCCTATGCCCGGCAGTACGGCAAGGGGCTGCTGGCCGGATCGCCGGTCTTCGACGGGGCCCAGGAAAGCGAGATCAAGACCTGGCTGGAGGAGGCGGGACTCCCGACCTCCGGCAAGACGGTGCTGTTCGACGGGCGCACCGGCGAGGCCTTCGATTCCGAGGTCACGGTGGGCGTGATGTACATGATGAAACTGCACCACCTGGTTGACGAGAAGATGCACGCCCGGAGCACCGGCCCCTACTCCCTGGTCACCCAGCAACCCCTGGGGGGCAAGGCGCAGTTCGGCGGACAGCGGATCGGCGAGATGGAGGTGTGGGCCTTCGAGGCATACGGCGCGGCCTACTCCCTGCAGGAGATCCTGACCGTGAAGTCCGACGACGTCGCGGGCCGCACCGCCACCTACGACAGCATCGTGAAGGGCGAGTACAACACCCACGCGGGGCTGCCCGAGTCGTTCAACGTGCTGGTGAAGGAACTGAAGTCCCTGGCTCTGGACGTCCAGCTGGTCGAGCAGGACCAGCTGGCCGAGGGTTGATGCCGATGGCGGGACGGTTTCCGGGAGTCCGAGTTGCAAGGCCGGGGGCCCCTGGGGGCTCCGGCGCTGTCACCCTGACGGGAGGTGCCTCGTGAAGGACATGTTCACGATGTTCGATCGGCCCAAGGATCCCCTCTCGATCGTCGCGATGCGGCTGGCCCTCAGTTCGCCGAAGACGATCCTGGGCTGGTCCTACGGCGAGGTGAAGAAGCCCGAGACCATCAACTACCGGACCTTCAAGCCGGAGCGGGACGGGCTCTTCTGCGCGAAGATCTTCGGCCCGGTGAAGGACTACGAGTGCAACTGCGGCCGATACAAGCGCCTGAAGCACCGGGGCATCGTCTGCGAGAAGTGCGGCGTCGAGGTCATCCCCAGCAAGGTCCGTCGGGAGCGCATGGGCCACATCACGCTGGCCTCGCCGGTGGCCCACATCTGGTTCCTGAAGAGCATCCCGAGCCGCATCGGCAACGTGCTGGACATCACGCTGAAGGACCTGGAGAAGGTGCTCTACTGCGTGGCCTACGTGGTGGTGGACCCCGGCAAGGTCCCGGACCTCCAGAAGGCCGAGGTGATCAGCGAGGACCGCTACCAGGAACTGGCGGACCAGTACGGCTACGACGCCTTCGAAGTGGGGATGGGCGCCGAGGCGATCCGGATCCTGCTGGAGAACGTGGACGTCGAGACCCTGGCCAGCGAGATCCGCAAGGAACTGAAGGAGTCGGCGTCGGACGCCAAGCGGAAGAAGCTGGCGAAGCGCCTGAAGGTGGTCGAGGCCCTGCGGGACTCGGGCAACCGTCCCGAGTGGATGATCCTGAAGAACCTGCCGGTGCTTCCGCCGGATCTCCGGCCCCTGGTGCCCCTGGACGGCGGCCGGTTCGCGACCAGCGACCTGAACGACCTCTACCGCCGGGTCATCAACCGGAACAACCGGCTGAAGAAACTGATGGAACTGAACGCCCCGGACATCATCATCCGCAACGAGAAGCGGATGCTCCAGGAGGCGGTGGACGCCCTCTTCGACAACGGGCGGCGGGGCAAGGTGATCACGGGGACCAACCGGCGCCCCCTGAAGTCCCTGTCGGACATGCTGAAGGGCAAGCAGGGGCGCTTCCGCCAGAACCTGCTGGGCAAGCGCGTGGACTACTCGGGGCGGTCGGTGATCGTGGTGGGCCCCGAACTGAAGCTGCACCAGTGCGGCCTGCCGAAGAAGATGGCCCTGGAACTGTTCAAGCCCTTCATCTTCAACAAGCTGGAGGAGCGGGGCTACGCCCAGACCATCAAGACCGCCAAGAAGATGGTCGAGGAGGAGGACCCGGTCGTCTGGGACATCCTGGAGGAGGTCAGCAAGGAGCACCCGGTCATCCTGAACCGCGCCCCGACGCTGCACCGCCTGGGCATGCAGGCCTTCGAGCCGGTCCTGATCGAGGGCAAGGCCATCCAGTTGCACCCCCTGGTCTGCGTGGCCTACAACGCCGACTTCGACGGGGACCAGATGGCCGTGCACCTGCCGCTCTCCCTGGAGTCCCAGATGGAGGCCCGGGTGCTGATGATGTCCTCCAACAACATCCTGAAGCCGGCCGACGGGCGGGCCATCATCGTGCCCACCCAGGACATCGTGCTGGGGATGTACTACATGACCCGGGAACTCCCCTTCGCGAAGGGGGAAGGGCGGGTCTTCGCCGGGGTCGAGGAGGTCCGGGTGGCCTATGACGCCGGGGAACTGGACCTCCAGGCCCGGATCAAGGTCCGAATCCGGGAGATGGGGCCCGAGGGCCGGATCGTGCAGCGCCGGGTCGAAACCACCACCGGGCGCGCCCTGCTGCAGGAGATCGTTCCCGAGGAGATCCCCTTCAGCCTCTACAACAAGGTGATGGACAAGAAGGCCCTGGCGACGCTGGTGGACGAAACCTACCGTCGCTGCGGGTCCAAGAAGTCCGTGCTGCTGGCGGACCAGATCCGGACCTGGGGCTACCAGATGGCCACCCGGGCCGGCATCTCCATCTGCACCGACGACATGACGATCCCCGCCCGGAAGTACGAGATCGTCGAGGCGGCCCGGAAGAAGGTGCAGCAGATCCAGGAATCCTACCAGGACGGCCAGATCACCCCCGGCGAGCGGTACAACCGCGTCATCGACGCCTGGTCCGGCGCCGCCGACGAGGTGGCCAAGCACATGATGGAGGGCATCCAGTACCAGGTCGTCGAGAAGGACGGCAAGACGGTCCGGATCCCGTCGATGAACCCGATCTTCGTCATGGCGGACTCGGGGGCCCGGGGATCGGCGATGCAGATGCGGCAGCTGGCCGGGATGCGGGGCCTGATGGCGAAGCCCTCGGGCGAGATCATGGAGACCCCGATCATCACGAACTTCCGGGAAGGGCTGTCGGTGCTGGAGTACTTCATCTCGACCCACGGCGCCCGGAAGGGCCTCGCCGACACGGCCCTGAAGACCGCCAACGCCGGCTACCTGACCCGGCGGCTCGTGGACGTGGCCCAGGACGTCGTGGTGACCGAGTACGACTGCGGGACTCCCGACGCCCTGGAGGTGTCGGCCCTGGTCCACGGGGGCGAGATCCGCGAGCCCCTGCTGGAGCGCATCGTGGGCCGCGTGGCCATCGACGACATCCTGGACCCCTACCGGCCGGAACATGTCATCGTGAAGGCCAACGAGGAGATCGACGAGGAGAAGGCGAAGGAAATCGTCGACGCGGGCATCGAGAAGGTCCGCGTCCGGTCGGTGCTGACCTGCCGGACCCGCTACGGGTGCTGCGTGCTGTGCTACGGGCGGGACCTCGCCCGGGGGCGCATGGTGAACATCGGCGAGGCGGTGGGCGTGATGGCCGCCCAGTCCATCGGCGAGCCGGGCACCCAGTTGACGATGCGGACCTTCCACATCGGCGGCATGGCCCGGGTCTCGGAGCAGTCCACCGTCGAGAGCCGCAAGGGCGGGACCGTGCGGTTCCAGGACCTGACCACCGCCGTGCGGCAGGACGGCGTGACCGTCGCGATGAACCGCACCGGCGAGATCGTCATCCTCGACGACCAGGGCCGGGAGCGGGAGAAGTACCCGGTGCCCTACGGTGCGGAACTGAAGGTCACCGACGGCGGCCGGTGCGACGCGGGACAGGTCCTGGCCCGGTGGGACCCCTGGTCCAACCCGATCCTCACCGAGGTCGGGGGCGTGGTGCACTTCGAGGACATCGTGCCCGGGAAGACCGTCGCCGAGCAGGTGGACGAGACCTTCGGGACGGTCCGCAAGAGCATCATCGAGACCAAGGACGTGGACCTGCGGCCCAGCATCGTGATCAAGGGCAAGGACGGGAAGGCCCTGAAACTGCCGAACTCCCACCTGGAGGCCCGCTACCTGCTGCCGGTCGGGGCGACCCTGTCGGTCGAGCACGGCAACGAGGTGTCCCCCGGCGTGGCCCTGGCCCGCGTGCCCAAAGAGACCACCAAGATGAAGGACATCACGGGCGGTCTGCCCCGGGTGGCCGAGCTCTTCGAGGCGCGGAAGCCCAAGGAGCACGCGATCATCTCGGAGATCGACGGCGTCGTGACCTTCGGCAAGGCCACGAAGGGCAAGCGGAAGATCATCGTCGTGCCCGAGCACGGCGAGAAGAAGGAGTACCTGATCCCGAAGGGCAAGTACGTGAGCCTCCGGGAAGGGGACAGGATCCGGGCCGGCGAGCCGCTGATGGACGGGTCCAGCAATCCCCACGACATCCTGCGGGTCCTGTCGATCCAGGCCCTGGCCCGGCACCTGGTGGACGAGATCCAGGACGTCTATCGGCTCCAGTCGGTGCGCATCCACGACAAGCACATCGAGGTCATCGTCCGGCAGATGCTCCGGTGGGTGAAGATCACCGACCCGGGCGACTCGAAGTTCATGGCCGAGGAGCACGTGGACCGGTGGACCTTCGAGGAGGAGAACGACGCCCTGATGGCCAAGGGACTCCAGCCGGCCAACGGCGAGCCGATCCTGCTGGGGATCACCAAGGCCTCCCTGAACGTCGAGTCCTTCCTGTCGGCCGCCTCCTTCCAGGAGACCACCCGGGTGCTCACCGAGGCGGCCATCGGGGGCAGGACGGACTACCTCCGGGGCCTGAAGGAGAATATCATCATGGGACGCCTGATCCCCGCCGGCACGGGCTTCCCGACGCTGAACCGCCGGGTCGAGGTGAAGGTGCTCGCCGAGGCCGAGCGCCCGGAGGCGGCGGTCGAACTCCCCGCGCTGGAGATCGGCTGACCCTGGGCCCGGGACGGGAGGCGCGATGACCCGGAGTCGGGAGATCCAGACGCTCCTGTGGGCCCTGGCCGGCGCCCTGGCCATCATCGCCGCCGCCACCTGGTGGCTGGGCCGCCACCCGCAGACGGAACCCCCGGGAAGCGGGACGGCGGCCATCTACGTGGAACTGGACCGGGGCGCCGAGGGATCGGCGGTCTATCGCCTGCCGCCGGGGTCCACGGCCCGGGATCTCTTCCGGGCCGCGGGGATCGCCGCGCCTTCCCGGTGGGATCCCTCCCGGCCCCTGGAAAACGGCCGCCTCTACCGCCTCGAGGGCGACGGGGGCCATTCCGAGTCCTGGATGAGCGGGGAACGCCTGCTGGCGCTGGGCATCCCGATTCCGCTGAACGAGTGCTCCCGGGAGGACCTGGTGGCCATTCCCGGCATCGGCGACGCCACGGCCGTCCGGATTCTCGAGCGGCGGGCCTCCCTGGGCCGGTTCCAATCCTACCGGGAGGTCGCCGAGGTCCCGGGGGTGGGTCCGAAGACGATCGAACTGCTGACGCGCCACACCCGCCTGTAGAACCCCCCTGGCCGGTTTCCGGATCAGGCCTCCAGGGGGGAGCGGACGGGGCGGTGGTCCCGGGATCTCCGCTGCAGTCGTTCCGCCTGGTCCAGGGCCTCCTGCACCACGAGGTCCAAGGGGGCGGTCACCAGTTCCCGGTCCTTCACGACGACCCGACCGTCCACCAGGACGTGGCGCACGTTGTCCCGGCCCATCGAATAGACGATCGCCGCGGCGGGATCCCCCGCCGGGACGCAGTGGGGCGCCCGGCGGTCCAGCACCACGAGGTCGGCCCGCTTGCCCCGGACCACGGACCCGATCTCGTCGTCCAGGCCCAGGACCTCGGCACCGCCGATGGTCGCCATCCGCAGGACCCGTCGTGCCGGCATGGCCGTGGGGCCGTGGAGTGCCTTCTGGACCAGCGCGGCGGTGCGCATCTCCTGGAAGATGTCGAGGTTGTTGTTGCACGGCGCCCCGTCGGCCCCGATGCCCACCCGGACGCCCGCCTCGATCATCGAAGGAATCGGGGCGATGCCGGATCCGAGTTTCAGGTTGGCCGACGGACAGTGGAGCACCGCGGCGCCGGTGGTCGCCAGGCGCCGGATCTCGTCCGGGGAGAGATGGACGCAGTGGGCCAGCAGCAGCCGGCGGTCCAAGAGCCCAATCTGGGCGAAGAGGTCCACCGGGCGGCAGCCGAAGCGATCCACGGTGATCCGGACCTCCTCCTCGGTCTCGGCGCAGTGAGTGTGGACCGGAAGGCCGGTCCGGGCAGCCGCCGCGGCGACTCCCTCCAGCAGGTGGAAGGACGACGAGACGGCGAACCGGGGCGCCAGGGCGAAGCGCGCCAGGCCCCGGGTCTCCCGGCAGCGCTCGGCCAGCACCAGGGACTCCTGGAGCCCCTGGTCGGGATTCTCCCGGAGCGCCGGCGGGCCATCGTGGCAGTCCATCAGCACCTTGCTGAAGATCCCCCGGAGACCCATCTCCAGGGCCGACCGGATCACCACCCCCGTGTGGCGGATCGTGCCCATGTCGTTGATCGTCGTGGTGCCCGACCGCAGCAGTTCGGCCGCTCCCAGGCGTGCCGCGGCCCGGATGGAGGCCTCGTCGTGGGCCGCCTCCATCGGCCAGGTCCACTGCCGCAGCCATTCCATCAGCGGGAGGTCGTCGGCCAGGTTCCTCCAGAGGCTCTGGCAGAGGTGCACGTGGACCTGCACGAAGCCCGGCAGCACGAAGGCGTGCTCGGCCGGCAGGACGATCGCGTCCTCCGGGGG
>JAGOKF010000040.1 GCA_017994695.1 Myxococcota bacterium
TCGACGCCCGGTCCGCCCGCCACGAACTGGTGGACTCCCGCCATGAACTGGAGGACCTGCTCGGGGAGCCGGTGACATTGCTGGCCTATCCCTACGGCACGCCGGGTACCGTCTCGGCCCGGGACCGGGCCCTGGCCTCCCTGTCGGGCTACGAGGCGGCGTTCATGGCGGTCACCGGGCCCCTGCACCGGGACGACCCCCGTTTTTCCCTGCGGCGATGCAAGGTCCTGGGCACCGATCCCTTCGAAACCTTCCAGGCCATGCTGGAGGGTCGGCTCGATCTCTGGCAGTGGATGGAACGATCCCATTGAACAGGCTTCCGAACAGGGTCTGCGCGATCCTCGTCCTGCTCTGGGCCTGCGTGCTGCCGCCCGGGGAGGCCGAGGCGAAGGGACCCGCGTCGCCGGCCCCCCTGGACCCCCGGCTCCGGACGGACGGACCTGCGCCGCTGGCGGTGCCTCCCGTGGGCGCCTGGGAGGTCCGGGCCGTTTCGCAAAGGGTCCTCCAGGTCCTGCTGGTCCAGACCGCGGCTCCCGACCGGTGGCCCGAGTCCTGGGACTTCGCCCGGGAGGGGTCGGCGCGGCTTCCCCCGGCGTCCTCCTTCCAGGTCACCGTCCAGGGACGGACCGTCGCCGTGACCCGGGTCGGCTTCCGCCGGCGACCGGTCTTCGGCCCCCGGGGGCGACGGGACCTCCGCCTGGAATCGGTGCTGACGCTGCACCTGGCCTCGGACCTGCCGGACCGGGGAGAGGCCCTGCTGGCGAATCCCGGGGGCGAGGCCTGGGCCCGGGACCGGACCCTCCGGGCGACGCTGGACCTGGAACGCCCGAGCCCGGCGATCCATCCCCCCGACGGCGGATTCCATCCCCGGGAGCCCAAGCGCATCCCCGTGGGCCTCTGGCTGGGATCCTCGGGGGAACTGCCCATCCCCGAGGGCACTCCCTTCCAGGTTCGGAACGAGCGGGGAGAGATCGTCCTCCATGGCCATCTGGCGCCACGCCGGGAACGGGGGTTCGAGGACATGACCCCGCCGTACCGGGAGGTGCGGGAGGCGGACCTCACGGCGTTGACCGCCGAGGGGACCTACCGCCTGTCCGTCCCCGGCCTGGGAACCTCCCGTCCCTTCCGGGTCCACCGGGGGGCGGCGGCCCGCCTGGCCCGGACGCTGGCCCTGGGCCTCCACCACCAGCGGTGCGGCACGGCGCTGGAAATGCCCTGGACCCGGTTCGTCCACGGCACCTGCCACCCGCCGCCGGTGCTGGTGCCGCCGGACGACGACCCCTTCTTCCGGGATTCCCTGGAAGGGCTGTCGGAAGACCGGAAGGCGGAGCCGGGGGAGGCCCCGGTGCTGGACCGGCCCGGACGCGCCCTGTTCCCGGCCGTCCGGAGGGGGCCCCGGCCGATCTTCGGGGGACACCACGACGCCGGCGACTACGGGCGCTACACCAGCCAGGGAGCCGCCCTGGTCCACGCGCTGGTTCTGGCGGTGGACGCCCTGCCGGGGGTCGCGGACCTGGACGACCTGGGTCTGCCCGAAAGCGGGGACGGCGTGCCGGACCTCCTCCAGGAGGCCGCCTGGGAGGCGGATTTCCTGCTGCGGATGCAGGACGAGGACGGGGGCTTCTTTTCGATGATCCGTCCCCGGGGCCGGGCCTACGAGGACGACGTGCCCCCGGACCCGGGCGACCCCCAGATGGCCTGGCCGAAGAACACCTCCAGCACCGCCGCGGCGGTGGCGGCCCTGGCCCAGGCCGGGTCCTCCCCGGTCGCCCGGCGCCACCTGCCCGCGAAGGCCGACGCCTGGCTGCAGGCCGCCCGGAAGGGGTGGTCCTTCCTGGAGGAGGCATGGAAGCGCCACGGTGCCCGGGGGGCCTACCAGCGGGTCTTCCACTACGGGGATTTCGACGGGGACGCCGACGAGGCCGCCTGGGCCGCCATGGAGATGCTGCTGGCCACCGGCGAGGACCGGTTCGCCCGCTTCCTCCAGGAACGGGGCTTCGTTCCCACCGATGCCCGGAGATTCCGCAAGTGGCAATGGGTGCCCCTGACGGAGGGCTACGGCAACGCCACCCGGTCCTGCGCCCTGTCCGGGGTCACGGGACGCCCCGGACGGTCCGCCCTGCCGCCGTCCCTGGGCGAGCAGTGCCGCAAGGAGATGGACACCGTGGGGGACGAACTGGCCTCCTGGTCCCTGGCCTCGGCCTACGGGACCTCCTTCCCCCTGGAGGCGAAGCGCCACCGGACGGCCGCCTGGTACTTTTCGGCCGAGCAGGCCTTCGACCTGGAACTGGCCGCCGTGGGCCGCCGGCGCCCGGACCTCCAGGAGGCCGCCCTGGCGAACCAGCACTACACGCTGGGGGCCAACCCGGTGGACGTCTGCTTCCTGACGGGCCTGGGCGCCCGGAGGCCCCGGAACATCGTGCACCAGTGGACGCTGAACGACTGGCGGCGACTGCCGATGGCCGGGATCCTGGTGGGGGACGTGACGGCCGGGTTCTCCTGGACCCCGGAGTACGGCCGGGACCTGGGGCGGTTGATCTTCCCCCCGGACGGGGACCGGGAGACCCGGGACCCCTACGCCTGGTACGACCGGTACGGAGACGTCTGGAACGTCCAGACCGAGTCCACGGTGGTGGCCCAGGCCCGGGCCCTGGCGGCGGCCGCGGCCCGGATGGCGAGGCTCCGGACCCTCGACCCAGGACAGGCCAAGGACGCACCGCCGGAGGTCCGCATCGAAGGGCTCGTTCCCCGGATGCGGCCCGGCCAGGAACAGGCGGCCCGGGTCCGGACCGGAGGATGCCCGGAACCGCCGGAGATCCTCTGGGAGGTCGAGGGCCAGGAACCCTCCCAGGGGCCCGACCGGCGCCTGAAGTGGAACCGCCCGGGACGCTACCGGGTGGAAGTGGAAGGCCTCTGCCCCGACGGGCGCCGGGGGTATGATTCCCGGCAGGTGGAGGTCGCGGAGCCGCCGGCGACGACCGGCACCCCCCCTTGAGGGAATCGAGGAATGCGCATCGCGGTGCTCCCCTTCGGATGCGATGGAGGCCGATCGGGCATCGGCCGGTACGCCCGGTCCCTGCTGGAGCAGTGGGCCCGGGACCCCCAGGGGCACCACTGGATGGTCTTCGTCCACCGGGCGGACTTGCCGGGACTGGTCCCCGACCCGGGATCCCTGGACCTGCGACCCCTGCCCTCCTGGTGGCCCCGGCAGCCCCTGCTGGAGGTCGCCTGGTACCAGGCCCTCCGGGGCCTGCTGGCGCCCTTCCGCCCGGACGTGGCGTTCCTGCCGGCCGGCAACCGGCGGCTGCCGGTGGCCCTCCCGTGCCCCGCGGTGGCCACCGTGCACGACTTCGCGAGCCTCCACGTCCCCGGGAAGTACGACCGGGCCCGGATGCTCTACATCCGCCGGGTGCTGCCCTGGCTGATGGACCGCCAGGACCTGCTGCTGACCCCCAGCGAGGCGACCCGCCAGGACGTGATCCGCTTCACCCGAGTCCCGGCGCACCGGGTCCGGGTCACGCCCCTGGGCGTGGACCACGGCTTCTTCGGTCCCGGGGCCCGGCGGCAGGTCCCGGCCCTCCGGGGTCGCCTGGGCCTGGACGCCCCCTACCTGCTCTACGTCTCCCGGATCGAGCACCCGGGGAAGAACCACGTCCGGCTGATCGAGGCCTTTGAGGCTCTGGCGGGCGAGGACTTCCCCCACCACCTGGTCCTGGCGGGCCCCGACTGGTTCCGGGCCGAGGAGGTCCACCTCCGGGCAAGGTCCTCGCCCTGGTCGGACCGGATCCACCTGCTGGGCGCCTTCCCGGGGCAGGACCTGCCCGCCCTCTACGCCGGGGCGGACCTGATGGTCTTCCCGAGCCTCTACGAAGGATTCGGCCTCCCGGTCCTGGAGGCGATGGCCTGCGGGACCCCGGTGGCCTGCTCCCGGGTGTCGAGCCTCCCGGAGGTGGCCGGGGAGGCGGCGGAATACTTCGATCCCCTGGACGCCCGATCCATCGCCCGGACGCTGGCCGAAACGCTGCGGAACCCCTCGCGGATGCGGCAGATGATCCGCCAGGGGCGGGAACGGGCGGCGGGCTTCCGCTGGGAGGCAACGGCGGACCGGACCCGGGAGGCCCTCGAGGAGGCCGCGGACGGCCGGATCCTGCCGCACGAGGAAACCGGACCATGAAGGTGCTCTGGATCCACCGTTCGGCGGCACTGCTGGGAGGGGCCGAGCGGGTGGTCCGGGACTCGGCGGGACTGCTGGCCCGGGGGGACCCGGCACACCCCGGGAAGGACCCGGCGGACCAGCACCTGCTGTACGACCCCGCCGTGCCGCTGGATCCGGCCTTTGCAGAGCCCTTCCGCACCGCCTTCCCCTGGGCGGACATCCCCCGGCAGATCGAGGCCCTGGACCCGGACGTGATCTACCTGCACCAGGCCGATCTGCGGGAGGTGGAGGCGGTGGCCCGGTCGGGGCGCCCCTCGGTGCGCTTCCTGCACGACCATTCCCTCTTCTGCCTCCGGAGGCACAAGTACACCGCCCTGGGCCACCGGACCTGCACCCGTCCCCTGGGAATCCATTGCCTGCCCTGCCTGGGGTTCCTGGAGCGCCGGGAAGGCCCGCTGCCGGTGGGAATCCGGACCCTGGCCCGGGCCCGGGAGGAACTGGACGCCCACCGGGGCCTGACGGCCCTGGCCGTGGGATCCCGGTACATGAAGGACCACGCGGTGATGCACGGCTTTCCCCCGGCGTCCGTGGAGGTGCTGCCCCTCTTCGTGCCTCCCCCGGAGGCCCCTGCCGCCCCATCGAGGGACCCGGATCTGCTGGTGTTCCTGGGCGCGTTGACCCGGGGGAAGGGGCTGGACCTGCTCCTGCGGGCGATGACCCGCCTTCCCCGGGAGGTCCGCCTGCGGGTGATCGGGTCCGGTCCACAGCAAGGCTGGTTGCAGGAAACGGCCGCCCGCCTGGGGGTCGATCCCCGGGTCGAGTGGTGCGGGTCGCTGCCCCGGGAGACCGTCGCGGACCACCTGGGGCAGTCCCTCTGCCTGGTGGTCCCCTCCCGGGAGCCGGAGACCTTCGGCCTGGCGGGGCTCGAGGCCTTCCGCCAGGGCACGCCGGTGATCGCCAGCCGGGCCGGCGGCGTGGGGGAATGGCTGCTGGAGGGCCGGACCGGACTGGCCTTCCCTCCGGGCGACTGGAGGGCCCTGGCCCGGGCCATCGAGGAACTGCGCCGGGACCCGGAACGGGCCCGGGGGATGGGGCAGGCGGGACGGGAACTGCTGGAGCAGCGCTTCCTGCCGCAGCACCACGCCCGGGCCCTCCGGGACCTGCTGGAAAGGGTGGCCGCCACCGGGGGAAAGGCGCGATGAGGGCCGTCGGGCGCTACACGGCGATGGGGGGCCCCGGGGCCGAGGCCCGGGTGGCCGCGGCGGTGGAGGCCATCGGGGAGGTCGCCCGGAAGACCCTCCATTCCCGGGAGGTCCGGGCCCTGGTGCTGATCGGCGGCTATGGCCGGGGCGAGGGGGGCGTGGAGGTCCGGGACGGGGTCGAACGCCCCCACAACAACCTGGACGTCCTGGTCATCACCCGGCGGGCGGGACGGGCCCGGACCGAGGCCCTGCGCCGCCGGCTGTCGGAGGCCCTGGAAGACCTCTCCCGGGAGCACGGAATCGGCATGGACGTCGGCGCCGTGCCCGACTGGGTGCTCCGGACCGACGTCTGCCGGGTGATGTGGTACGAGATGCGGTTCGGGCACAGGACGATCTGGGGCGACGAGTCCTTCGTCCCCGGCCTGGCCCGGTTCACGGCGGACCGACTGCATCCCCCGGACCTCCGGGACCTGGTGGTCAACCGGGGGACCCTGCTGGTGATCAACGACGCCATGGCGGAACTTCCCGAATTGCCAGAGGAATCCCGGCGGGCCTTCCGGCGGCACCTGGTCAAGGGGGTCATCGGCATCGGGGACGGGCTCCTGTGGGCCCTGGGGGCCTACCACTGGTCGTACCTGGAGAAGCGGCGCAGGATGGCCGTCCTGCCCGGGGTGCCCGGCCCGCTGCGGGACCTCTACGACCGGGCGATGGCCTACCGGTTCCGGGCGGACCCGGCGATCTTTCCCGACGGGGACCTGGCCGCGGTCCAGCAGGAGACCCGGGAGGTCCTGGCGGAATCCCACCGCCTGTTCGAGTCCCGGCGCCTGGGGGTCCCGCTCCCGGACTGGCGGAACTACCTGGCCCTGGCCCTGCCCCGGGAGGTCGATTCCGGGTGGACCCGTCCCCGGGAGGCGGCCCGCCAGGGCCTCGCCCTCGCACGCACGATCCGGGGCCGCAGCGACCTGGGCCGGGCCCCCCGGGGGTTCGGGCCGGCGGCATCCCTGCGATGGGCCCTCTGCCCCCCGCGGCAGCGCCTGGCTCTGGTGTTCCCGGCAGTGGCCTGGCAGGTCCAGGACGAGCCCTTCGCGTCCCAGGTCCGGGAGGTCCTCGGGGCGACCGGCGAAGCAGGGCTCCGGCGGGCCTTCCTCGGGGCCTTCGGCCGCATCGGGGATCCCAACTTCTTCCAGGCGGCGGCACGCCTGGCGATTCCCCTGGACCAGGAGGCGGGATGATCTGCGTCACCGGCGACCTGCACCACCAGAGCCTGGGAACCGACAACCAGCGCCACAGCGATCGCCCCGAGATCCTCTGCGCCCGGGATGCCCTGGACCGGTTCCAGGAGGCGGGGATCAAAGTGACCTTCTTCGTGTCGGGCCTGGCCTTCGCCGAGGAATGGGACCGCCTGGAGCCCGTGGCCACGCACCCCCTGGTGGAGGTGGGAGGCCACAACTGGAACTGTCTGACCCCCACCTGGATGCACCGGGTCTTCGGCAAGGTCCTCCGGTCCTACAACGGCCCGGCCTGGTACCAGGACATCGACGTCCGCCTGACCCAGGAGGCCTGCCGCCGGCGGACCGGGCGGGAGATCCGGGCCTGGCGCAACCACATGTACATGCACGGTCCCCACACCGACCGGGTGCTGGCGGCCCGGGGCATCGTCGTCTGCAGCGACGGCGTGGACCGGTCCGCGACGGGCCCCAGGCGGCACCCGGCGGGACTGTGGCACTTCCCCCTGAACGTGATGCCGGACCACGAGCACCTCTACCACGCCGAGCGGACCCGGGAGTGGGTCGCCCGGTGGCAGCGGCGCTACCGGTGGAGCGACGACTTCGGGCCCGAATCCTACGACCCCCCGGAGTGGACCGACCGGGTGCTGGATCAACTGGCGGCGAACGAGGACCGGGGGGCCGTCTCGTGCATGATCCTGCACCCCATCACGATGTACCTGGCGGACCGCTACCGGAGCCTCGACCGGATCATCCGCTTCCTGAAGGACCGCCAGACCGCCTGGATCACCGAGGCCCTTCCGTCGGCCCGGGAGGAGGTCCCATGAACGGATCCCCGCCCCGGGTCAGCGTGATCCTGCGGTGCAAGAACAGCGAGGCCGAGATCGCCGTCGCCCTGAAGTCCCTGTTCTCCCAGGATTTCCAGGACTTCGAGTTGCTGGTCGCGGACTCGGGGAGCACCGACCGGACGCTCGAGATCGTCGCCCGGTGGCCCCACCGGCTGATCCGGATCGCCCCGGAGGACTACGTCCCGGGACCGGTCCTGAACCTGGCCTGCGGCGAGGCCCGGGGGGACATCCTGGTCTTCCAGAACTCTGACTGCGCGCCGCTGCACGACCGGGTGCTGGGGCGGGTGGTGGGGGCCTTCGACGACCCGGAGGTGATGGCCGCCTTCTGCCGGCAGGTCCCGCGGCCCGAGGCCTGGGCCTGGGTCCGCCGGGAATACCGCCTGGCCTTCCCCGAGGGGCCCTCCGCGCCGCCCTGGCTGCCCTTCTCCCTGCCCTTCGCGGCGATGCGCCGGACGGCCTGGGAACAGCAGCCCTTCTACCAGGAGGCCTGGGGGTCCGAGGACACGGCCTGGGGCTTTCGGGCCCGGGCCCGTGGGTGGACGATCCGCTACCTCCCGGACTGCCCGGTCATGCACTCTCACAACTACACGCTGCGGCAGCTCTACGGCCGGAGGTTCATCGAGGGCGAGGCCGACGTCTTCATCCTGGACCGGGTCCCGTCCCTTCCCCGGCTGGCCCTCCGGGCCCTGGGGCAGACGATCCGGGACTGGCGGGAGGACCTCCGGGAGGGGGCCCTGTCGGACCTGCCGGTGGCCCCGATCCGCCGGGCCGTGGACGCCTGGGCCTACGGACTCGGGACCCGCCACGGCCTCCGGCGCCGCCGCCTGGGCGACCCCGACATCCGCCACGGCCAGCGCGTCGTGCTGCTCCGTCACCCGAGCCGCCGCTGAAGCCTTCCCCGTCACCAGGCGCGGCTCCCCGCCCCGGCACGCCTCCGGGGTCAGAATCGGAAGCGTTCCTGGAAGACCGTGACGTCCTGGGCCTGCGAGGCCAGGAACCCACCTTCGCTGCGTCCGACCTGGAAACTGGTGCCCCCCGGGCCGACCGTCGCCCCGACGTAGACGTCCATCCCCCAGAGGTGGCCCGTGGGATCTCCCACCCCGACCCCGACCCGCAGACCGACGTCGTAGGACTCCAAGTCCACCGAGAACTGGGCGAAGGCCACCTCGCTGCTTAGCCGGAAGGACACCTGGCTCCCATCGACGCCCAGGCAGGCCAGGCCGTCCAGGCAGACGTTGAACCGGAGCGACAGGTCGACGGCCAGTTCGGCCGCCAGGGCCTTCGCCTCGGCCTCCCGAGCCCGCCGCTCCCGCTCTTCCTCGGCCCGGCGCCGCTGCTCGGCGATCTGGGCCTCCCGCTGGGCGTCCCGGCAGTCCTGCGGCAGGGCGCAGATCGGGTCCACCGCGAGGTTCGCCGAGAGGGGCGGCTGGACCAGGTTCGCGGTGGTGAGGGCCACGGCCTTGCAGTGCTGGGCCAGCAGGTTGTAGAGGTACGCCGCCGCCCACTCCATCGCGGCGGCCGAGGTCCCGCTCCGAGCCCGGAACAGGAATCGCTGGAGGGCGGTCTCGGTTTCCTGGAGGAGCCTCAGGCGTCCGGGCAGGTACTCCACCAGCGCGTCGAAGGACTCCGGCAGGACCTGCTGCCGGCTCAGGTCCACCATCCCTTCGCACTGGTCCTGGAGACACGGGCAGCAGTGCCCCCCCTGGGCCGCGCAGCATGCGGCTTCCTGTTCCGTCAGGGCCGTGAAGCCGTCCGTCCAACGCCCGGTCACCCGGTCCAGGGCCTCCATCGCCGGGTCCTCGTATTCCGTCCTCGCCCGGGTTTCGTACTGCTCGTCGATGGCCGTCAGTTCATCGATGAAGCCGTCGGGCAGGTCCCCGGGGAGGCGCTGCACCAGCGACATCGCCTCCATCGCCAGGGTCTGGGATTCCTGCCCCTGTTCGGTCACGAAGCGGGACAGGTCGTCCATCGTGGCCAGTTCCAGGGCGCCCCGGAGGTCCCGGTCACATGCCTCGGCGTGGGCCGGCTGCGACTTCAGCGCGTCGCCCATCACCCCCAGGAGGAACTCCCGGGTCGCCCGTTCCACCAGGGCCGACCGGGGCGCCAGGGCGGCGGCCTCCTCCAGGGCCTCGGCGGCCTCCACCTCCCGGCCCAGGCACGCAAGCGCCGAGGCCAGGCTCAACCGCAGCACGGCGCTTCGGTCCCCGTCCTCCCGGCGGCGGGCCGTCTCGAGCAGCCTCCGGGCCTCCTCGCACCGCCTCCGTTCGATCAGCATCACGGCCAGTTGCTCCAGGGCCGCCGGGTCGGTCGGGGCCTGCCGGGCCGCCATGGCCGAGGCCCACACCCCGGGCCCGATCTTTCCCTGGAGCAGGGCCGTCACCCCGTACATCCGGTAGAGATGGGCCGCGTTCCGGGGGGCGATCGTCACCGTGTCCGGAACCTGCACCGCATGGACCGGCCCGGGGTTCCAGCCCTCCACGGCCGCCCGGATGTCATCCAGTTCCTGTCTCTGGGCCGCCGTGCAGGCGGCCTCGAACTCCTCGATCAGGCCGTCGCACAGCGCCGTCACCTGGCCAGGGCTCATCGCCGAACCGGAATCGGAACCGCATCCACACAACCAACCGGCGCCGACAAGACAAAGGATCGCCCAACGCATCGTCCGCAACTCCTTTTCCCCCAGGACCCGCAGGCCCGGGGAATTCTACACAGACATCCGACCGGAACCCCATCCGTCGTCCCGTCCGGTGGG
The DNA here is from genome assembly GCA_017994695.1 of Myxococcota bacterium. GTDB lineage: Bacteria > Myxococcota_A > UBA9042 > DTJE01 > DTJE01 > JAGOKF01. Next base: position 10,182 of record JAGOKF010000040.1, read on the forward strand.
CTTCGTCGCGGTGCCCCCGGTCCCCTCGATCGGGGCGGATGCGGTTCGTGGTAGAAATCCGGCCCGGGAGGCCACGTGACCATCCGCCTGGAAGAGTGGAACCGTCGTTGGGGCCCATGGGCATCCCTGGCCCTGGGCGTCGGGACGCTGGCCATCGTGCGCCGGGGGGCATCCGATGCCCCCGTGGCCGTTTCGACCCTCGCCCTGGCCTGGACCGCCGCCGCGGTGGCCGGCCTGGTGGCCGGGGCCCCCCTGGTGCCCCGATCCCGGATCCGCACCTGGGGGATCCCGGCGATCCTCGCCGCCGCCGGGGTGTCGGCGGGGCTGCTGTGGATCGCCGCACCCCTGCTGCCCCCGGTGCCCCTGATGTGCAAGGGCGCCGTCGCGGGGACCTCCATCCGGGATCGGGAGGCGGTCGATCCGTCAAGAGATTTCGCACCCGGGACACCCCTCGTGTCCGCGTGGTTCTCGGTCGCGGCTCCGCCGCGGTTCCGCCAGCCCGTTCGCTTCACGTGGTTCCGGGACGGGCGGCCCGTCGGCGGAATCCCGAACCGGGCCGATGGCATGTGGACCTCCGGACGGAATCGGGGCTGCTGGTGGGCCGGGTGCGGTTCCGGGTCCGGTAGAATGCCCCGGTCGCCCCGGGCCGGGAATCCAGGAGGTCGTCCATGGCGCGCAAGGTGCTGCTGGTCCACACGGGGGGCACGCTGGGGATGGCCCCGTCCGGCGATCCGACGTCGCTGTCGCCGGGGCCTTCGGTGGCCCGCATCCTGGAGCAGGTCCCGGAACTGGCCGAGGTGGCCGACCTGCACCTGACGGTGCCGTTCAACCGCGACTCGGCGACGCTGGAGCCGGAGGACGTCCTGGGCCTGGCCCGGGGCATCCGGGAACGGTCCGGGGACTGCGACGGCGTGGTGGTCATCCACGGCACCGACACGATGGCCTACACCGCCTCGGTGCTGGGCTTCCTGCTGGCGGACCTCGGGAAGCCGGTCGTCCTGACGGGGTCCCAGCGGCCCCTGGCCTACGTCCGGAGCGACGCCCGGGGCAACCTGGTGGACGCCGTCACGCTGGCGACCCGGGGCGTCGCCGAGGTGGGGATCTGCTTCGGGGAACTGTGGCTTCGCGGGGTGGCCGCCGAGAAGATGTCGGTCCACCGCTACCAGGCCTTCGACTCCCCCAACCTGCCGCCCCTGGCGGAACTGGGCCTCCACGTCCGGATGCATCCCCACGCGGGCCGATTCGAGCGCAGGGTGCCCCCCGGACTGGGCGGGCGCCTGGAAACGAACCTCGCGGTCTATGCCCCCTTCCCGGGCATGCCCTGGCGCCCGCCGGACGAGGCGACCCGGGGCGTGCTGATCGAGGCATACGGCGCGGGCAACCTGCCGATGAACCGGTCCGACCTGCGGGCCCTGATGGACCACTGCCGCCGGCGCGGGATCCCCGTGGTGATCGGCAGCATCTGCACCTCGGGCGGGGTGGAACTGGAAACCTACGAACTGGGGCGAATCGCCGCCGGCCTGGGGGCCATCTCGGGCGGGATGCACACCCGCTGGGCGGCCCTGGCCAAGATGGGCCTGGTGCTGGGCGCCGGGGGCACCCGCGACGACGTCCGGGAGGCCTTCGGCACCTCCTGGGCCGGCGAGCCGACGTAGCCCCGCCCCGGCACCACCGGTGATCCTTGCCGGGTCCGGGAAGCCCCGTTCCCCCCTGGGTTCCTTCCACCGATTCCAGATGTCCGCTTCGTGATATAATGTTGCCCCTTTCGAGCCTGGAGAGGAGGGACCATGGCGGAATCTCGGCGATGGCGGATCGGGACGGCGATCCTCGCCGCGACGTTCCTGGCGTCCTGGGGCTGCGACGCGGACCCGGACGACGGGCCGCTGGCACCGGAGGAGGAGATGTTCGCCCCGCTGTCCGAGCGGGATCCCCTCTGGGAAGGGGCCCCGGCGGCCGACGGGCTCCCAGAGGAAGGCAAGGCCGACGCGGTCTATCCAAAGCAGTTCGACCTGCTGCAGTGGCAGTCCCCGGTGCGCAACCAGGCCCGTCGGGGGGTCTGCTCGATCTTCGCCACGGTGGCCCTGATGGAGCACCTCTACCTCCGGGAGGGGACCATCCCGAACCCGGACTTCTCGGAGCAGTACCTCCAGTGGTCCGTGAAGACCGAGGTGGGAGCCTTCCGGGAGGAGGAGGGTTCCAACGCCTCGAACAACCTGGAGGCGATCTCCCGGTACGGCATCCCCTTCGAGTCGGCCTGGCCCTACGAGACCTCCCCCTGGACGGCCTCCAACGACGCCCGCTGCACCGGGGAGAAGCGCCCGACAGTCTGCTGGACCAACGGCGATCCCCCCGAGGCGGCCCGGAAGGCCCCGAAGTTCCGGCTGCCCCGGGGGCGCTACGTGAACCCCTCCGAGCGGTCCATCAAGGCCGTGTTGTCGGAGAAGCGCATCGGCGTGGTGGCGGGGCTGGACTTCTTCTACCAGGCCTGGAACCACGGCGCATCGGACCTGCCGGTGAACCGGGGCTATTTCAGCGAGGGATACGTCCTCTACCCCAACGAGGCGGACCAGGAGGCCAGCCGCAAGAAGCCCGCGGGCCACGCGATCCTGCTGGTGGGATGGGACGACGACCTGGAGGTTCCGATCCTGGACGGCCAGGGCAATCCGGTCCTGGGGAGCGACGGGAAGCCGAAGACCGAAAAGGGCTTCTTCCTGTTCAAGAACTCCTGGGGAACCGGCGGGTTCGGCATCCGGAACCGCTTCGGCCCGGGCTACGGGTGGATCTCGTACCGCTACGTCCGGGAGTTCGGAAACGTGTACACCTCCGACGTGCCGAAACTGGACCTGATGGAGGACTGCGGGAACCGGATCGACGACGACTACGACGGGGCGACGGACTGCGACGACCCCTCGTGCAGGGACCATGCGTCGTGCCGCCCGGCGGGAAGCCGGTGGGAGAACACCTCGGCGCTGCCCATTCCCGACAACGGCACCGCGGTGTCCTCGGAGATCCGGGTCCCGGTCGAGGGCACCGTCGCCAAGGCCTTCGTGACGGTGGACATCCGGCACACCTACATCGGGGACCTGGTCGTGGCGCTGGTCTCCCCGGGAGGCCGGCGAGTGGTGCTCCACGACCGCCAGGGCGGCGGGGACGACGACCTGCGCACCACCTGGACCGTGGACGGCATGGCCGGCGAGGCGGCCCGGGGCGCCTGGAGGCTCGAGGTGACCGACAAGGCCCGGGCCGATACCGGGACCCTGACGTCCTGGGCCCTGGAACTCCAGGTGGAGGGCACGGTGCCCCCCGAGGTCTGCGACGACGGGGTGGACAACGACGGGCGCAACGGGGCCGACTGCGCCGATCCGGCCTGCGCGGCCTTCCCGGCCTGCGGGAGCACCCGGAAGGTGACCCGCCAGGACGCCCCGGACCTGCCGATCCCCGACGGAAAGGCCAGCGGGCTGCTCCGGGAGATCGACATCCCCGAGGACGGCACCCTGGTCGCCCTGGCCGTCGCGGTGGACATCCGCCACCCCTACCGGGGGGACCTGCGGATCCGGCTGATGGGCCCCGACGGGCAGATCGCAACCCTCCTGGACCAGCAGGGGGACGACCAGGACGACGTGGTGGAGACCTGGCATCCGACCCTCTGGGACGGAAAGGGCGTCCGGGGGACCTGGATGCTGGAGGTCGCGGACTTGAACTCCCTGGACCAGGGCCGACTGAAGTCCTGGACCTTCGAGGCGACGGTGCGCTGACCCCCGGGAAGACGATCCGATGCGGCGGCATGGTCGGGCAACGGTCCAGGAAGGCTTCGCCGCCGGGGCAGGCGGACTGCTCCCGGTCCTGGTCCTCTCCCTGGCGGCCGGGTGTGCCGGTGGAACCCGGGAGGTCCCGCCCAGGCTGCTTCCCATCCCGGCCCAGCGGACCGCGGTGGGCCGGACCCTGACCGTGGACCTGTCCGTCGAGAACCCCTCGGGGCTCCCGTTGACCTTCTCCTGGACCGGACCGGATCTCCCGGGCATGGCCGAGTCGGTGCACCTCTCGGCGACACCCTTCGGGGCCCGCTTCCTGTACACCCCCCTGGCCAGCCACACCGGCGACCAGGCCTTCGAGGTCCGCGTGGTCTCCCGGGCCGGGGAGGACCGGCAGGCATTCGTGGTCACCGTGGCGCCCGACGACACGACGGCCCCGTCGTTCCTGCGCCCGGGACCCGGGGCCACCTTCGACCTTTCCCGGGAATCCTGCGTCCGGGTGGACGTCGAGGTCCGGGACGAGGACAGCCGGCAGGTGACGCTGGCCGCCACGGGGGACGTCCCACCCTCGGCGGAGTTCGTCCAGACGGGTCCCAAGACCGGGGAGTGGACCTGGTGCCCCGGAGCGGCCGAACTGGACCGGTCCCTGCAATGGCGGTTCTTCTTCGAGGCGGACGACGGGGACCATCCCCCGGTACGGCAGCCCTTCCTGGCCGTCCTGCTGCGACCCGGCAAGGACGACTGCCCCGGGAGCGCCCCGGAGGTCGCCTTCCTGTCCCCCGGGAAGGGGGAACGGGTCGCGTCGGTGACCGGGTATCCCGTCGCCATCCGGGTCACGGACGACCAGGGACTGCGGGATCCCCCGGCGGTGCTCTGGATGCGCGGGGAGCCCGAGGACACGGACCACCCGGACTTGGGGGAGTTCCAGGCGCTGTCGGTCCTGGCCGAGGGGGACCGGTTCGTCGCCCGGGTGCCGCACCTGGGCCTCGCCCCGGGGGCCGAGGAGGTCGTGTCGCTGCTGGTCGTCGCGACGGACAACGACGACGCCTCGGGGACCGCCTGCGACCACCGGACCGTGTCCCGGGTCCACCGCTTCCTGGCGGTGGGGGGCGATTTTTCCCGGGACGCGGGAGGGACCTGCTCCCCCTGCGACCTCGCCGAGGCCTGCCATTCGGGGGTCTGCCTCCGGGGCGCCCTGGAGGGCCGATGCGTGCCTGCCTGCCCGGCCGATTGCCCCGACGGTCGGACCTGCGCCCGGGCAACGGCCCTGGACGGACGATCCGCCTCCGTCTGCGAGTCCCTCGAGGCCCTCTGTCCCTCGGAGGCCGGGCCTTCGTCCTGCGCCGACGACCCCGACGAGCCCGACGACGGCATCGATCGGGCAGCCGCCTGGGACCTTGCCCCACGGGATCGCCGGATGTGCCCGGAAGACCGGGACTGGATGCGCCTTTCCGTCCCGGGCCCCGGGTGGCTGACCCTGTCCCTGCGCCCCGTCGCCTGGGAATCGGGGGACGCGGACCTGGTCCTGCGGGATGGACGCGGCCAGCAGCGGGCCATCGCCGCCGCGAACGGCCCCTCCGAGGACCTCCGGTTCTGCACCGACGCCGCCTCGGACTGGTTCGTCGAGGTGGCCGGCAACGCCGAGGCCCGGGGCTCCTGGCGGATCGCGGGGACCTTCCAGGGGGGATCCTGCTGCCAGGACGACCCCTTCGAGCCCGACGGCGGACCCGACGAGGCCCGTCCGCTCCCCTTCCCGGGCCTCGGGGAGGGGGTGATCTGCCCCTACGACAGCGACTGGTTCCGCCTGGAGGTGCCGTCGGTGGCGACGGTCGAGGTGACCCTGGTGTCGGAGGACCGGGGAGTGGACCTGGACCTCCAGGTCTTCGGGCCGGCGGGAACCCTGGTGGCCTTCGGGGATGCCCTCGGGGACGAGACCATCGCCTGGGATGCCCGGCCGGGGACCCACTGGATCCGGGTCTTCGGCTACCAGGGGCACACCGACGCCTACCTGGTCGAAACGGACCTCTCCCCGGCCCCGTCCTGCGGCACCGATCGGGACTGCCCCCTGGGGACCTCCTGCTGGGACCGGTCCTGCGGCGAGTCCTTCTGCCGGAACGACGCCGACTGCCCCGGTGGGTCGGCCTGCCCGTTCCCAGGCCCCGGGGCCCTGGCGAGCCTCTGCGGCGCTCCTTGCACGAAGAACGCCGACTGCCGGGACGGAGAGGCCTGCAAGGCCTTCCCGGAGGGACGGTTCTGTGGCATCAAGGGAAGCGGTGCCAACGGCGACGCCTGCGACACGTTCCTGGACTGCGGCGGCCAGCGGGCCTGCCTCCCCTGGCCGGGGGGCTGCTGCGCCCGGGCCGGATGCCGCGGCCACGGGGACTGCGAGGGAGGAACCTGGTGCGTGGTTGTCCGGGAAACGCCCGCCTGCCTGCCTTCCTGCGATCCGGCCACGCCGGCCTGCCGCCAGTCCGAGGGCTATTCCTGCCGGGCCGTCCCCGACGGGGACGGGATCGATCGATGGGTCTGCGTCCCGTGACCCCCCTTCGGCATCTCCTGGCTCTCTGGCTGCTTCCCCTTGCCGCGAGCGCCTGCGCTCCTTCGGAGCGGGACGCCACGGACCCGGGGAGCCACGACGGGTCCCCGGAGGAGCCGGCCATCCTCCGGGAAATCCGCCACCCCTCTCCACTGCTCCCGGGCAGTCCCTTGATCCTGGTCGGCGATCGCCTGGGAAACCTGGGCAGTCCCCTGGAACTGGTCCTCGAGGACACGCCCTGGGCGCTGGCCTGCGCCCTCCAAGGCGACCGGGAGGCCCGGGCCACGATGGAGGCCCCCGTCCTCCAGGCCCTCGGGCCCCGGTGGGACGGGAGGGTGCGGCTCCGGGGCCCCCGGGGCGTCACCGGCGCCGTGGCGGTGGAGTTCGACGCGGCCTGGTCCCTGGATCCCTCGGTGGACGGGTCCGGTCCCCCCGAGGTCCACCTGGAAGACCTCTGGGTCGTCCACGGGATCGGCATCCTGCTGCCCGGCGAGGGGGAGAACGGGCTCCGGTTCGAAGGGACCTGGACCGGCCCGCCGGGGACCGTCGAGGAGGTCGATCGGGTGGCGCCGGTGGCGTCCCTGGAAGCCCTGGACCGCACCCGGGGGATCCTCCGGTTCCCCCTCCTGGCGAAGACCCCGGGTCCCGGGCGTTTCCAGGGGAACCTCCGGCTGTGGACCCGGACGATCGGCGGCGTCGAGGGGACCTCGGATCCCTTCCCGGCGGACCTCCAGGTGACGGACCCGGAAATCCTCTCGGTCGAGCCGGCCGAGGGGGTCCTGGGCCAGCGGGTCCTCGTGCTGGGTGCCGGATGGCCCGGGGCCTCGGAGGGGTGGCCCGAGGGGATCTCCCAGGAGTCCCCGGGGTCCACGGTGTTCCGGATCCAGGGGGTCTTCCGGCCCGAGGCCGGAGGTCCCGACAGCACCGTGGACCGGTGGCTCGTCCCGGAACTGTTCCGGGGCACCGAGGCCCGGCTGTGGGTCCGGGCCGAGGCCCGGGGAGACCGGCTGGTCAGCGACTGGTTCGGCGCCCGGAGCGGCGTCTTCGAGGGAACCATCCAGGCCGTCGTGACCCCCGCCGGGGGAAACGGGACTCCCTGGACCTCCCGGCCCCTCCCCTGGAGGTGGCCCCTGCGGACCACGGGACAGACCGTGGTGGTCCGCTTCCTGCCGGGGTTCGACCAGAGCCTGGACCGGTTCGGCCTGGCCTCCCTGGGACCCGAGGTCCGGCGGGCCATCCTCGAGACCATCGACGGGATCTACCGGGACTACGATCTCCGCGTGCTGGACCGGGCGCCCGAGGACCTGGACCCCAACCACGTGTCGGTGCTGGAGATCGGCGGACCGGACCCGAACGGGAGGGGTCTCCTGGGGCTCGACAACACCCCGGGCAAGGACGTGGGAAACCTGCGGCTCTTCGACCGGCTGGGAGGGGCCAACGCCGAGGTCCAGGCGGACGGATTCCCCGGCTATGGAGGCGTCTTCCTGGACTCCTTCCTCCAGTGGTCGGCCCACCCGCCCGGGGGGAGGCAGGCGCTGCCGGGCGGCGCCCCCGAGGCCGAGCCGGCCTTTGACGACGTCTTCGACCCCGTCCGCTCCCGATCGGCGACCCGGGAGGAGTGGGAGGGCGGTGGCGAGGGAAGGCGGGTGGCGCAGGTCCGGGAGGCCGTCCGGGTGCTCGGGCGGCTCGTGGGCGAGACGGCGGCCCACGAGATCGGCCACAGCCTGGGACTCGCGGACCCCTACGGCCCGCCGACGTCCTACCACAACGCCACGGACGAGCCCGGGTGCCTGATGGACGCCGGCAATGCCCGGCCCTTCGCCGAACGGGCGGCCCTTCCAGGAGCCCCCGAGACCCGGTTCTGCCACGACCACCCGGCCTACCTGATGGACATCCTGGGCCCCCGACGAACCCGCTGAACCGGACAGCCGGGGCTTTTCCGAGGGCCCCGGAGGGGCTATCCTGCCTCGGTCCCGGATGTATCGTCCCGGTTCCGGAGGAGTCGCCGATGCCCTTCTTCCGTCGCCCGCTCCAGGTTCACGGCAGCGGGGGTCCGGGCGAGGTCCGCCACTGCCCCTGGTGCCTGGAACCCACGCAGGAGCCCTTCTGTCCCCACGAGGAATGCCACTCCGCCGTGCCCCGCACGACCCGGGACGTGGTCCCCGACGAGCCATCCCCATTCCACCGCGTGCTCGTGGACTGGCGGTACCGGGTGACCAGGCACCTCGGCGGGGGAGGCTACGGAACCCTCTACCGCGCCTACGATCGCTTCGCCGACGTGATGGTCGCGATCAAGTTCCTCTGCGACCGCCCGGACGCCGAGGTGCCCGAAAGGACCCGCCGGTACCTGGAGCACGAGGCCGCGGTGCTCGGGAGGCTGCGACACCCGAACATCGTGTCGTTGCACGACGTCGAGAACCTGCGGGAAGGCCCCCCGTGCCTGATCATGGAACTGCTGGACGGCCACGACCTGGAGGAGGAACTGGGGACCCGCAGGCGCCGTTCTCCCCGCCAGGCCCTCGAATGGATGATCCCCTCCTGCGACGCCCTCCAGCACGCCCACGATCGGGGCATCCTGCACCTGGACCTCAAGCCTTCGAACCTCTTCCTGCACCGGGATCCCGGCGGGCAGGTCGTCCTCAAGGTCCTGGACTTCGGCATCTCTCGGCTTCGGGGAATCCCGTGCCACGGGGAACCGGCGAAGTCGGGCCAGGTCATGGTCTATGGAACTCCCCACTACATGTCCCCCGAGGTCGCCCAGGGAAGGCCCCCGGATCGGTCCAGCGATCTCTATTCCCTGGGCGTGCTGCTCTACGAGATCCTGTCGGGACAACGGCCTTTTGCCAGGGTGGAGGACCACAACGTGATGTCCGCCCACGTCCTGTCCCCGGTGCCCCCGCTGCCGCCCCTGCCCGACATCCCCGAGGATCTCCGGCGACTGGTCGCCTCGATGCTGGAGAAGAAGCCCCGGAAACGCCCCCAGTCCGCAGGCGAGGTCGCCGATCGCCTCCGGCAGATCCTGGACCGCCTCCCGGTGTCCGACCCCGTCCCGAGGCCTCCGGTCGTGCCGGGAGGACCCGAGCCCTCCGGTTCCGACACGGTCCAGGTCGCGCCTTTGGAGTCGTAGCCTGGAGAGACCCGGGCTGGACTCCGGCCCGGTTCCCGATACAATCGGCCCCCGGAAGGCGGGAGAGCCGGAATGCTGAACATCGCGCTGTTCGGACCCCCGGGGGCCGGCAAGGGAACCCAGGCCGCCAGGCTGGTGGAGCGCTACCGCCTCCACTACATCTCCTCGGGGGACCTGCTCCGCCAGGAGATCCAGGAAGGCACCGACATCGGGATGGCCGTCAAGGACGTCATCGGCAAGGGAGGCCTGGTCTCCGACGAGATGATCGTCCGGCTCCTGGAGAAGACCATCCGGAAGATCCGGGAGCAGACCCCTGCCCAGGGCTTCCTCTTCGACGGCTTCCCCCGGACCTTCGTCCAGGCCTACATCCTGGAAGGCCTGCTGCTGAAGATGCACACCTCCCTGATGAACCTCTTCAGCATCGAGGTGCCCCCGGAGGTCTGCGCCCGGCGGCTCCTGGGCCGGGCCGAGGTCTCGGGGCGCACCGACGACACCCGGGAGGTGATCGATTTCCGCCTGCGGGAATACGCCGAGAAGACCGCCCCGGTGCTGGGCTTCTACCAGGAGAAGGGCATCCTGGTCCCGGTGGACGGCACCCGGTCGGTGGACGAGGTCTTCGACCAGATCACCCGGGTCGTGGACCAGTCCCTGCGGCAGGTCCACCTGAACGTGGTGGTCCTCGGGGCTCCCGGGTCCGGGCGGAGCACCCAGGCGAAGCGCATCGCCGGCCAGTACAACCTGCACTACATCAACACCACGGACCTGCTCCGGGAGGTCGCCGGCCGCCCCGACGCCCAGGGACGGATGGTCGCGTCGCTGATGGAGGAGGGGGCCCTGGTCCCCGACGAGATCGTGATCCGGGCCGTCGAGGGCTACATCCGGTCCCATCCGGACAAGAACGGACTGATCTTCAAAGGGTTCCCCCGGACGCTGGTCCAGGCCTACATCCTGGACGGGCTGATGCGCAAGATCGGCCAGCGGGTGTCGTGCATCCTGGACCTGCGGGTCCCGACGCTGGAGCTCTTCCGGCGGCTGTCGGCCCGGGGGGCCAGCGAACGGGCCCTGCCCTACGACCAGGCCACCGAGGGGATCGTGCGGCGCATCGAGGCCCACGAGCGCCACGCCCCGGACATCCTGAGCTACTTCCAGAAGAGCCGTCGCCTCCACGTGATCGACGGCCTGGGGACGCCGGACGAGGTCTTCGAGCGGATGTCCGCCCGGGTGGAGGAGGCCTTCCGCCAGGCCCGCTGACCGGGCCCCTCAACCCGCGACGACCTGGAGGTCGCGGGAACCGCGGGTCAGGCGCCGGACCCCGGACTCCTCCACCAGCCACGTGTCCTCGGTCCCGACCGCCCCGAGGTCCGGCAGCACCACCTTGGGCTCCAGGGCGAAGGTCATCCCCGGCTCCAGGAGGTCCTTGGCGAACCCCCGGGCCAGGAAGGGCCGCTCGTCCACCTCGATCCCCACGCCGTGGCCCACGAAGGCCACCTGGGCCCCGGGCGATCCCATGAAGCATCCCCCGAGGCCCAGCCGTTCGGCCTCGGTCATGGCGGCCTCGTGGAGGGCGCCCCAGGGCGTTCCGGGACGGGCCAGGCGGATCACTGCGTCCTCGATGGCCCGGGTCGCGTCGTGAAGTTCCCGCAGTCGGGAGGAGGGCGTCCCCGGGCAGAAGGTCCGGGTCTGGTCCACCAGGTATCCTTCCAGGCAGATCACCAGGTCCACCACCACCGGATCCCCTTCCTGGATCGGCCGGTACCCCGCCCCCTGGGCCACCGCCGGCGACAGGCCCCGGCCGCCCAGGGGCGTGTCGAACCCCCCGGGCACCGCGCTGTCGGGACCGGCGAAGACGTGGCCGTAGAACATCTCGGCGTTGAAGGCCCGCATCCGCACGACGCCCTGGTGGCCCCTGCGCCGGGCCTCCCTCTCCAACTCGGCCGCCAGGGCCACCTCGGCGATCCCGACCCGGAGGTGGTCCGGGACCGTCGCGAAGACCTCCTCGGCCACCTTCGCCGCCTCCTCCATCCGGGCGACCTCCCAGGGGGACTTGCACTGGCGGGCCTCCCGGATCACCGGGCTGCCGTCCACCGCCTCGGCCCCCTGGAGGGCCGTCTCCCACCGCCGGGCCAGCAGCACCGGCAGCACGTCCCATTCCATGCCCGCCCGGGCCACGGGCCAGGGCAGCCCCGCCCGAAGCACCGCCTCCCCCAGTTCCCGGGGGCTCCGGAGGGGTTCCACCCGGGTCAGGGGGCTCTCCTCCCGGGCCCGGCCCAGGTCCTTGCGGACCAGGAACAGGGGTTCCCCCTCCCGGGGCACCCAGAGGGCTCCCTGCTGGACCGTGCCGGTCAGGTAGAAGAGGTCCGCATTCTGGACCACCAGCAGCGCGTCGATCCCCTCCCGGCGCATCCCCCGGCGGACCCGTTCCATCCTCCAGGCCAGTTCCTCGACGGGCACCTTCATCCCCTGCCTCCTCCCTCGACGGGCACCTTCATCCCCTGCCTTCTCCCTCGACGGCCGAAGCCCCCGGGCGACCGGCGGACGGGCGCGCCATCGAGGCCAGCCCCACCGAGACGCCCGCGGTGATCAGGAACTGGTGGAAGATCGGGGTGATCCGAAACACCCACTCCAGGAACCCCGACAGGTGCAGGGCCCCCATGCCCAGCAGCAGGGCCCCCTGGAGAAGGCCCTCGAACCCCCTTCGCCGGAAGGCCTGCCAGCCCGCGACCGAAAGGAAGCGCAGCAGCAGCACGACGAAGAACGCCAGGCCCAGGTATCCCAGTTCGGCGGCCGTGAGCCAGTACACGTGGTGGCAGACCCCCTTCTGGCGCTCGGCGGCCATCACCACGATGTGGCGGCTGAAGTGGGGGTTGTTGGTCAGCACGTAGGAGAACTGGTTCACCCCGACCCCCAGGGGATGTTCCGAGGCCATCGCCCGGGCCGCCCGGTTGAACTCCTCCCGGGCCATGTGGGAGGACTCGGGGGCCTCCAGGAAGCGCTCGACGATGCTCCGACCCGTCAGGGCCAGCCCCCCGATCAGGCCCAGGGCGACCACCAGGGTCGCCACGGTGACCCTCCGGGAGGGGACCTTCCGGTAGGCCAGCCACACCGTTCCCAGCAGGACTCCCAGGGACAGGGTCATGCCCGCCCGGCTGAAGGTCATCACCACCGTCAGCAGCATCCCCAGGGCGATCACCAGGGTCGCCAGGGCCTGCCGGGGCTTCAGCCAGGGGGCCGCCAGGCCCATGGCCACCAGCACCGGGATCCCCAGGTTCAGGAACAGCGGCACGGTGTTGCTGTGGTCGAAGAAGGTCGGCACCCGGTAGATGCCCTGCCCGTACTTCTGGTAGAGGGCGAAGAGGATCATCGCCACGCCCGCCATCATCCAGCCCCGCCAGAGGGCCCGGAGGGGAACCCCGGTCCGGATCGCGTTGACGACGGTCCAGTACAGGAACCAGGCCTTCGCCCACTTGAACAGCGTGAAGACCCCCAGGAGGGGCGCCGGGGCGTCCAGCAGCGACACGGCCGCCAGCAGGAACAGGGCCAGGGCCCAGAAGGACCCGGCGGGCCAGAGGGAGATCCTCCCGGGGCGCCGCAAGGTGACCGCCGCCGCCAGGGACAGGGCCAGCAGGTCCGCCAGGGTCACCTCGAACCCCCGGTCGGGTCCCCGGTAGGTCTCGACGCTCAGGAAGTGGATGTTGGCCCGGTCGCCCAGCATCGGGGCGGCGACCATCAGCGAGAAGATCCATGACCGCCACCGCTCGGACCACCAGGCCAGGACCGCGAAGGTCGGGACCGCCAGCAACGCGAAGGCGATGAAGACGGCGTACTTCACCGGGTCGCTTCCCCCAGCAGGAGGCCCTTCAGGTCCCGGAGGGACGCCGGACGCGGGCCGTCCTCGACGCTGGTGCCGTAGAAGGCCACCATGTCCCCGTCGTCGGGACGGTAGCCGTGCATGCCCGCCAGGGGCCGCCTGCCCATGTCCGAGGGGACGATCAGGACCCCCGGGTCCGCCAGCCAGAACCGCTGGCCGTAGCGCTCCCCGGGGAAGTCGCACCCCCACTCCCGCAGGGTCTCCCCGGGGACCAGCGAGCCGCCCGGCAACGCCGCCAGCACCGCCTCGATGCGATCCCGGGCCCCCTCCCGGAGATACCAGAACCGCGCCATCGTCGAGTCGTACACCGCGGCATAGTCCCGCCCGAAGACCAGGCCGGTGCCTTCCACGGGCCCCCGGACGTCCACGGTCCGGGTCACGTCGGCCATCCCGTGGTCGCTGAACAGGTGCAGCCGGACCTCCGAGTGGGCCCGGTCGGCCAGTTCCAGCACCCGCCGCAGCCGCTCGTCGTACCAGGCCAGGTGCCGGCCCACTTCCGGGTGGCCGGTTCCGACCCGGTGCAGCACCCCGTCGAGACCCCCCAGGAAGATCCATGCCAGCCGGCAGGTCCCCCGACGGGCCGCATCCTCCAGGGCCGAAAGGTTCTCCTCCTCGGACCTCCGCCAGTCCGACAGGTGGAACGGCAGGCCCGCCGCCCGGAGGTCGTCGAACAGCGTCCGCTGCCCGCCCAGGATGCCTCCGGGCTGGTAGAGGTCCCGCTTCTCGGTGTAGTCCATCCAGGGGAGCCTCTGCCAGGGGACGGCGTAGAGCTGGAAGTACCCGGTGTAGCCCAGCAGCGGCGCCAGGGCCCGGCTGATCCATCCCCGGACCCGGCCCCGATCGACGACCGATTCGGGAAGCCACCGCATCCACCCAAGGCGCCGGAAGGGGGATCGGGCCGGGTCGAAGACGAAGAACGAGAAGTGGCCGTGGTCCCTGGGCGCCGCCCCGGTCAGGATCGTCGGGTCGCAGGTCGAGGAGTAGCCGAACTCGGTGCGCAGCGGGCCGGTCCACCGCAGCCGGTCCCGGAGGATGGGGTGCCTGGAGGCGATCCGGTGGCCGTAGCCGTCGATGAAGACCGCCAGGACCAGGCGCCCGCCCATCGTCTTCCCCCTCGCGCCTTGACGCGCCGCGACCGGATGGGCAACGATACCACAGCCCTTCCGGCGGAACAGGAGCCCCCTTGGAACCCGATCCCCCCGGCCCGGTGTCCCGGACCTTCCTGCTGTCGGTGGTGGTGGAGGACTACTTCCACCACGCCGCCTTCAGCCCCTGGATCCAGCCCGAGCGGTGGCGGCGCTTCGAGGCCCGGGTCGGCACCAACACCCGGCGGGTGCTGGACCTGCTGGACGAGTTCCACCTGAAGGCGACCTTCTTCACGCTGGGCTGGATCGCCGAAAAGGCCCCCGACCTGATCCGGGAGATCGCCCGGAGGGGGCACGAGGTGGCCAGCAAGGGCTTCTATCACCGGGGCCTCCGGGAGATGTCCCACCGGGAGTTCCGCCTGGACGTCCGGAGGTCCAGGGAGGTCATCGAGGCGGCCTCGGGGGTCCGCTGCCTGGGCTTCCGGATCCCCCAGGGCACCTTCACGCCCGACGATCTCTGGGCCCTGGACACCCTGGCCGAGGAGGGCTTCGCCTACGACTCCTCCTTCTACCCCAGGATGTGGGACGTGCGGACCGAGCCCTGGCGCCGGATGCCCCACCGGCACCACCACGCGGGCCGGGACATCTGGGAGGTCCCCCTCTCCACCGTCGGCCCTCCCTGGTTCAGCCTGCCGGCCGCCGGGGGCAACTACTTCCGCCAGGCCCCGGCCTTCCTGACCCGGCGCCTGCTGGAGTCCTGGCACCGGTTCCGCCCCGACCCCTTCTCGCTCTACTTCCACGTCTGGGAACTGGACCCCGACCTCCCGCGGATCGAGGCCGTGGACCGGCTGACCCGGCTGCGGCAGTACCGCAACCTGGACCGGATGGAGCCCCTGCTCCGGGACCTGTTCCGGCGCTACTCCTTCAGTCCCATCGCCCGCTGGCTGGGCCTCGATCCCGGGGCCCCGGTCCCGGCCCTCCCGGGAGCGCCCGAGCCGCCCGCCCCCCGCGCCCGCCGGGGCAGGAAACGCCCCGCCAGTCCCGGGCTCCGGCCGGAACGCATCCCCATCACCATCGTGGTCCCCCTCTTCCAGGAGGAGCAGTCCCTGGGGTACCTTCGGAACACCCTGGAGGAGGCCCTGCCCCGGTTCGAGGAACGCTACGAGGTCCACTTCGTCTTCGTGGACGACGGCAGCACGGACCGGACCTGGGAGGTCCTGCGCCAGACCTTCGGGGACTGGCCCCGGGTGGAATTCCACCGGCTCCCGGAGAACCGCGGGGTCGCCGGCGCGATCCTGGAGGGCATCCGCCGGGCCCCCACCGAGGTGGTCTGCAGCATCGACGCCGACTGCACCTACGACCCCCGGCAGCTGCTCGAGATGATCCCCCTCCTGTCCGAGGACGTGGACATGGTGACGGCGTCCCCCTACCACCCCCAGGGACAGGTCCTGAACGTCCCGAAGTGGCGACTGACCCTTTCGAAGGGGCTCTCGTTCCTCTACCGCCGGGTCCTCCACAACCACCTGGCGACCTACACCGCCTGCGTCCGGGTCTATCGCCGGTCGGCCCTGGAGCGGGTCCAGGTCCGGGAGGGGGGCTTCCTGGGCGTGGTGGAGATGCTGGCCCGGATGGACCTGGCCGGGTCCCGGATCGTCGAGTCCCCGGCGGTGCTGGAGGTCCGGATGCTCGGCCGGTCGAAGATGAAGATCCTCCGGACGATCAAGGGACACCTCCGGCTCTACCGGCAGATCGCCGCCGCCCGCTATCTGGGAAGGACGCCATGAAGACGACCCCGCGGATCGGGATCATCGGCGGCGGGATGATGGGCCTGGCGATGGCCCACCGCCTGGCGGGCACCGGGGCCCGGGTCACCGTGATCGAGGCCGCGGCCGAGCCCGGGGGCCTGGCGGCCCCCTGGACCATCGGGGACGTGACCTGGGACCGGCACTACCACGTCATCCTGGCCTCGGACCGGACCCTGCGAAGGCTCCTGGCGGAGGTCGGCCTGGACGGGACCATCCGCTGGGGCACCACCCGGACGGGGGTCTTCGGGGGCGGACGCCTCCACTCGATGTCCAACACGCTGGAATACCTGTCGTTCCCGCTGCTGTCGCCGCTGGACAAGGCCCGCCTGGGCCTGACCATCCTGGCCGCCGATCGCATCCACGACGGCCTGGCGATGGAGCAGGTCCCGGTGGAGGACTGGCTGGTCCGCTGGTCGGGACGCCGGACCTGGGAACGCTTCTGGCTGCCCCTGCTCCGGAGCAAACTGGGCGAGAACTGGAAGCGGACCTCGGCGGCCTTCATCTGGGCCACCATCCGGCGTCTCCACGCCGCCCGGGACGCGGGCCTGGAACGGGAGCGCTTCGGCTACGTCCCCGGAGGGTACGCCCGGATCCTCCGTCGCCTCGCGGAGGCGCTGGCCCGGGAGGGCGTGCAGATGCGCCTTTCCTGCCCCGTCCGCCGGGTCTCCTCGGCGGGGGGGCGGCCGAAGGTCCACTTCCCCGACGGCCGCACCGAGTCCTTCGACACCGTGGTGGTGACCCTGGCGGCGCCCCTGGCGGCCCGGCTCCTCCCCGACCTGCCCCCCGAACCGGCGAGGCGCATGGCCGAGGTTCCCTACCAGGGGATCGTCTGCGCCTCCCTGCTCCTCCGGCGGCCCCTCTCGGGCTTCTACGTCACGAACCTGCTGGATCCGTTCCCCTTCACCGGCATCATCGAGATGACGGCCCTGGTGCCCCCGGAGGAGATGGGCGGCCGGCACCTCGTCTATCTTCCCCGGTACGTTCCCTCGGACGACCCCTTCCTGCGGGTGCCCGACGACGCCGTCCGGAGGGAGTTCCTCCAGGGTCTCCGGCAGGTCCACCCGGACCTCCGGGAGGACGACGTCGAGGCCTTCCGGGTCAGCCGCGTCTCCCACGTGATGGCCATCCCGACCCTCGGGGCCTCCTCGCGCCTGCCGCCGATCCGCACCCCGCTCCCGGGCGTCTATGCCGCCGGGTCCGCCCACATCGTCCACGGCACCCTGAACGTCGAGGAGACGGTTCGGCTGGCCGAGCGGGTCGCCCGGGCCCTTCCCCACCCGGACGCCTTCGGGGACGACGGCCTGCCCCGCGAACCCCGGTCATCCCCTCCTGGACAAGGAGACCCTCCATGAAGCCCCCTGCGAGCCTCTCCCTGGACCTGGACAACCTCTGGTCCTACATGAAGGTCCACAACGACCCCGGCTGGGAGTCCTTCCCGACCTACCTCCCCGACGCGGTCCCGAAGATTTTGGACCTGCTGGAAGGCCTGGACCTGCGCCTGACCTTCTTCCTGGTGGGCCAGGACGCCGCGAAGCCCGAGAACGCCCAGGCGATGCGCCGGATCGCCGACTCGGCCCACGAGGTCGGCAACCACTCCTTCTTCCATGAGCCCTGGCTGCACCGCTATTCCCCGGCCCAGGTCGAGGAGGAGATCGCCCGGGCCGAGGAGGCGATCCTCCAGGCCACCGGCCGGCGACCCGAGGGCTTCCGGGGCCCGGGATACAGCCTGTCGGCCACCGTGATCCGGGTGCTGTCGGACCGGGGCTACCGCTACGACGCCTCCACCTTCCCGACCTTCCTGGGACCCGCCGCCCGGGCCTACTACTTCATGACCTCCCGCCTGGGCACCAGGGAACGGGACGAGCGGGGAGCCCTCTTCGGGACCCTCCGGGACGGGCTGCGGCCCCTGACCCCCTACCGGTGGCGCCTGCCCGGCGGCCCCGGACTGATCGAGGTCCCCGTGACGGTGATCCCGGCGGTCCGGATTCCCTTCCACCTGACCTACGTCCTCTATCTCTCCACCTTCTCGAAGGCCGCGGCCCGCCTCTATTTCCAGTCGGCGATGCAGGCCTGCCGGGCCTTCGGGGTGGAACCGTCGCTGCTCCTGCACCCCCTGGACTTCCTGGGGGGGGACGAGGCCCCGGGCCTGGCCTTCTTCCCCGGCATGAACCTCCCGGGGGAGGAGAAGCGCCGCCGCACCCGGCAGTACCTGGCCGACTTCGGGGCGACCTTCGACGTGCAGCCGATGGGGGCCTACGTCCGGATCCTCGAGGGCCGCCCGGCCCTGCCCGTCCGGGATCCGGACTTCCCCCCCTCCCGGGAGTCCCCATGAGACCCCTGCCGAGACTCCCCGGGTGGGTCCCCTGGGCGGCCTCGATGGCGGCGCTGCTGGCCATCCAGTTCCTCTGCTGGGGCACCCCCGTCCCCGCGGGCAACGAGGACCACTACCTGGCGGTGCTGCGGCGGGTCGCCGACCCGTCCTTCCTGGCCGGGGACTGGACCTTCGGGCCCCGCCTGCCGGACCGCTGGGTCTTCGACACCCTGTTCGGGCACCTGGCTCGGTGGATCCCCCTGGAGGCCCTGGGATGGACCGGGCGAATCGCCACGTGGGTGGCCTCCCTGGCGGGCCTGGTCCGGATCGCCCGGGTCCTGGGCCTCGGAGCCGCCGGGACCACCGGGGCCCTGGGCCTGTTCCTGCTGCTGGGCCAGGCCCTGGTGGGCGGCGAGTGGATGCTCGGCTGGTTCGAGGCCAAGGCAGTGGCCTGGAGCCTGTGGCTGCACGGCACGGCCGACGTGCTCGGGGGACGGCGTTCCCGGGGGGCGCTGCTGGCGGGCCTGGCGGCGGTCTTCCACCCGGCGGTGGGCCTGGTGGCCGGGGCGGCCCTGGCGACGGCCATGCTGGCCACCGTCCGACCCTTGCGGTCGCTGGTCCGCCCCGCCGCGATCGGGAGCGCCGCGGCCCTGCCCGGACTGGCCCAGGCCCTGGCGATGATGGCCGCGTCGGGGGAGTCCTCCCCCGGGGACTGGGAGTTTCTGGCCCGGACCTTCCTGCGCATCCACCTGGACGCCTCGACCTTCGACCGCACCCTGGTGCTGGCCACCGGCATCGCGGCGGCCCTCGTCCTGTGGGAGGCCCGGCGCCATCCCCGCCAGGGTGCCTGGCGCCTCGCCCCGTGGCTGCTGGCCCTTCCGGGAGCCCTGTTCCTGGCGGGATGGGTGGCCGACCGGCTGGAGGCCTGGTCCCTGATGGCCCTGACCCCCTACCGGATCCTCCCTCCCCTCGCCCTGCTGCTCGGCTGCCTGTCCGGGGCCTCCCTCCTCCGGCAACCCGACCCGGTGACCCGGCTGCGGGGAGGGCTGCTGCTGGCCGCCGCCTTCCTCCTCTGCCTGCCCCCCCTGCCCTGGCTGGTCCGGGACCGGCTGGCGGAATTCCGGTCGGCCTGGAACTCCCCCGGGGATCCCTGGCAGGAGGCCTTCGACTGGGTCGCCGCCCACACCCCGGAGGACGCCCTGGTGCTGGCCCCACCCTGGCGGGGCGACGCGGCCCTCCGGATGCGCCGTCCCCAGGTGGTCCACGCGGCGATGCCCCGCTACGACCGCCTAGCCGAGTGGCACCGGCGGGTCGCCGACCTCCTGGGCGAGGACCTCCCGGACCGCCAGACCCGGGACCTGGGAGAGGTCTGGCGGAGGGCGAAGGCCCGGTGGGCCGTGATGCCCCCGTCCCGGGTCTCGGACCTGGCCGCCCGGTACGGCGCCGCCTTCATCGTCACTGACGCCCCCCTGCCCGGCACCCCGGCCTTCCGGTCCGGTCCCGTGGCGGTCCATGCCCTTCCCCTGGGCTCCGCTCCCTGACGTTCCCCCCGGGGGCCGTTGCATCCCCGGATCAAAGAATCTATTCTGAAGGCGAGTTTCCCGGGGAGGCCTAAAGAATTCCGGCACGCCGTCCGATGACTCTCCCTGGCCACCCGACTGGCGGGATCCTTGGACGTCGCCAGAAACGCCTGGGGGAAGGCGGAAGGGGGGCCGTTCCTGGGAAACGGGGGAAGCCCATGCTGTTCGCCGCACTCGCCCGGAGAGTCCGCGTCCGGAAGATGCGCCGGTCCGTGCCGCCGATGCCCGGACTGCTGCCCCAGGAGGAGTTCCACCGGCTGCTGGCCCGGGAGCGGTCCCGGGCCGACCGGAACTCCCATCCCTTCTCGATGGTGCAGTTCTCCACCTCGGACCTCCCGCCGGACCGCCTCCGGAAGGTCGCCCGGATCCTGCTGGACCACCGGCGCCTGACCGACGACGTGGGCGTGGTCCGGGACCTGGACCTGGGGACCGTGCTGCCGGACACCTCCGCCGAGGGAGCCCGGATCTACGCGGAACGGATCCACGGCGCCCTGCAGCGGCGGGGCTTCGACGTCGGGCACCGCATCTTCACCTACCCCGGCAACTTCGGTCCCGAGGCCCTGGAACTCCACCCGCCGCGACCCGGGGATTCCCAGGAAGCCGGAGGCGACCGGGAGGAGGCCCAGGCATCGCCTGCGACCGCCCGTGCCGAGAACATGGAGACCTGGTTCCTCCAGCCGCTCCCGTGGTGGAAGCGGGCGATGGACGTCGTGATCTCCTCGGCCGCGCTGCTGATCCTGGCCCCGGTGATGGCCACGGTGGCGGTAATCGTGAAGGCCACGAGCCCCGGGCCCGTGCTGTTCCGCCAGCAGCGGGCCGGGAGGGGGGGACGCCCCTTCACCTTCTACAAGTTCCGCACGATGGTGGTGAACGCCGAGGAACTGAAGGAGAAGTTGCGGCAGAACAGCGAGGTGGAGGGCCCGGTGTTCAAGATGGCCCGGGACCCCCGGATCACCCCCGTGGGCCGCTGGCTCCGCCGCCTGTCCCTGGACGAACTCCCCCAGTTGTGGAACGTCCTGCGGGGCGACATGTCCCTGGTCGGTCCCCGGCCGCCGACGCTGGACGAGGTGCAGAAGTACGCCCCGTGGCAGCGCCAGCGCCTGTGGCTGACCGGCGGGATCACCGGCATCTGGCAGACCAGCGGCCGCCACGAGGTGGGCTTCGTCGAGTGGATGCGGATGGATGCCCGGTACGCCCGGCGGCGGTCCTTCTGGATGGACGTGCGGCTGCTGGCCCGGACGGTCACCGCGGTGCTGACCACCCGGGGCGCCTCCTGACGGCGCCCTCCTCCCCGGTTCCCCGAGGATCCCCGATCCCCGCGTCCCCGGTCACGCCGACAGGGCCTTGCGGACCAGCCGCGACTGGAAATCTTCCCAGGCGGGGACCGGATCGGGAGCCACGGGATCGGCCAGCACGCACCCGGTCGAACAGGTCCGGGCCAGGGCCTGCACCTCCGGGTAGCGCACCTCCTCGAAGGGCGTCGCAGCGTAGCGGGCGTTCAGGAAGTCGCACAGGCCCCGGACCTCCCGGGCGACCCCCCGCTCGACGGCCCGGAAGCCGCCGACCACGGCCTCCACCAGTCCCTCGGGCGGCGCCTGCCTGCCGCGACCGATCCCGGTGTAGGCCAGGCCCCGGCCCTCCACCTCGTCCCGGGAGGCCAGGTTGCAGGCATCGACCACCCCGGCCAGGGTCGGCGCCCCCTCGTCCAGGATCGCGCATAGGTCCCGGCGATAGACCCCGTGGCCGGTGCAGAGAAAGACCGCCTCGGCGCCCTCCATCGCCCGGATCCGGTCCCGGTGGAACGCCCCGTCCAGCCCGCTGCGCACCAGGTTCTGGTCGCCCTGCCGGACGTAGGGGTCCGACAGCCGCACCTCGCAGCCCTTCCGCCGCAGCAGGTTCCCTAAGACCAGCGTCGGCGAGTTGCGGGTGTCCTCCGAGTCGAACCGGTAGGCGACCCCCAGCAGGGCCACCCGGCGGCCGTCCAGGGGTCCCAGGACCCCTTCGGCCAGCCGGAGAGTCGCCTCGGGG
This sequence comes from Myxococcota bacterium, assembly GCA_017994695.1. Taxonomy (GTDB): domain Bacteria; phylum Myxococcota_A; class UBA9042; order DTJE01; family DTJE01; genus JAGOKF01. The sequence continues at coordinate 32,274 of JAGOKF010000040.1, forward strand.
GACTCGTCGTTGATCCGCCGGGACTCCAGGATCAGGCTCGCCTCCCCGGGGTCCCCCGACTCCAGCCGGCGCCACCACAGCAGGATCCCGTCCTTCGGCAGGCAGTGGCCCCCGACCCCGAGCGTCGGCACCAGCAGCCCGCCCACGGGGACCGCCGTGGGGTTCCGGGAGGCCTCGTCGGCCTGCCCCAGGACCTCGTTGACCCGGTCCCGGAGCCGGAAGAAGTCGATGTCCCGGGCGTCGCACCACCGGGCCACCTCGGCGGCGTAGGCGATGCGCACGTCCCGGTAGGCGTTCTCCAGCGTCTTCACCACCTCGGCGGTCATGCTGCTGGCAGGGTACAGCCGCCCCTCGGTCACGATGTGCCCGTAGAGGCGCTGGACCAGCCGGGGCGTCTCGGGATGCAGTCCGGCGACGATCTTGTCGCTGGTCCGCACCCGTTCCACCAGGCGGCCCGGCATCACCCGGTTGGGGCTGTTGCCCAGCAGCACGTCCCGGCCGTCCTCGAGCCCGAACCGCCGGAAGTGGTCCCGGATCACGGTGGCCATCGTCGAGGGGGCCAGCGTGGACTCGAAGATCACCAGGGGGACCTGCCCCTCGGGCCTCGCCGCCAGGGTCGCGGCCAGGCCCTCCAGGGCCTCCATCAGCGGTCCGTAGTCCGGTTCCCGGCCCTTCTTGTCCGTCTGGACGCAGACCAGCACCACGTCTGCATCCCGAAGGTCCTCCACGCGGTGGCTCGCCGACAGCAGGCCCTCCCGGACCCCCTCGGCGACCACCCGGTCCAGGTCCGGCTCGACGCCCCCGATGGGCGATTCCCCCCGGTTGATCGCCCCGACCTTCCACCCGGAGGTCGGGGAGTCCCGCTGGACCACTACCACCCGGGCCGGGGCCTCGCCGCCGATCCGGACCCGGGCGTGGGCCAGCAGCGCCGCCATGGGCATCCCCACGATCCCCGGCCCGATCACCCCGATCTTCCGGACTTCCCACCGGGCCACGGTTCCCTCGCTCGTCCACTGCAGCGGCATGTTCCCCCCGTCAACGGCCCGTTTCGGGCGCGTCCAGAAAGGTCTGGAACCACAGTTCCAGGTTCAGGATCCCCCACAACCGTCGCCCGAAGGCATGCTCCCGGTCCAGGAGCGCCTCGATGGCCGGGAGGTTCCACATTCCCCGGTCCCGGGCCGCCCGGGATAGCAGCACGTCCCGGAAGAAGTCCCGGACCGGCCCCCGGCGGGCCCACAGGTGCAGCGGCACCGGGAAGCCCTTCTTGTCCTTCCGGTTCCGCACGACCTCGGGGATCAGGTCCCCCGCGGCCGCCCGCAGGGCATACTTCGGCTCGGCCCCCCGGAACTTCATCGCCGGCGGCATCGCGGCCACCAGGTCCACCAGGCGCCGGTCCAGCAGCGGCACCCGGGACTCCAGGGAATGGGCCATGCTGACCCGGTCCTCGACATGGAGCAGCGCCGGGAGCCCCGCCACCAGGTCGAAGTGGGTCATCTTGTTGATGTAGGACCGGGTGTCGGGATGGTGGAAGACCTTCTGGAACCGGGCGAAGGTCCCCTCGGGCTCCCAGGACGCCAGGAC
>JAGOKF010000128.1 GCA_017994695.1 Myxococcota bacterium
GGGACGCAGGCCCGGGGGCCGGCCGCGGCGGGAAGGCCCGCAGGCCCGGGGCCCCGGTCCGGCCCGGCGGGTCCCGGGCCCGCGGACTCGTCGGCGGCCGGCCCGAAGTCCACGTGGGACCAGTCCGGGGGGGACGGGAGGTCGGCAGCGGGGGCGTCCGGGGGCTCCTGGACATCCCGGGAGGGCTCCGGGAGGGTCTCCTCGGCCCCCTCGTCCGGCGGGGGCGGGACCAGGCCCGAGGGGCACGTCGGGGTGCCGTAGCCCCGCCCGTCCCGGGTCAGGTCGAAGGACCCCCGGTGGTCCGTGGCCTCGTCGTACCAGGCCTCCCAGCGGTTCCCGTAGTCGGCGACCTTCTTCAGGGCCGTGGGATTCTGGGGCCAGGTGGCGTTGGTGACCAGGATCAGGGCGCCCTTCCAGTGGCACTTCTCCAGGGGGGGGACCCGCTCGCCGTGGACCCGGAGGACGTCCTCGATCGTGACATCCACCCGGATGCCGGTGAAGTCGGTCCCCTTCTCGTTCTGGCGGCTGGGCAGGGAGGCCGACCCGTTTGGCGGGTAGCCGTTCGGGTCCAAGACGTGGAAGAAGGGCGGCACCTCGCCGGGCAGGCGGAGGCCCATCAGGTACTGGTCCAGAGGGCTGAACTTGAAGGGCTTGGCCGTGCGGATCCGGAACTTGCCGCCGCCCAGGTCCGTGATCTCGCTGCCGTACATCACCGAGGGGTTGTGCAGGTAGTAGGACCAGTGCTGGTTGTACCCGTTCCGGGTCCAGCCGTCGCACATCAGCTCGCCGGGCTGGGGCTCGCTGCTCCCCTCCCATCCCCGGAGGGCGCAGTGGTTCTCGGTGTCCTCGGCCCGGCGGTACTCGATCGACGCGAGCCACTGGTGGCCGAACTCGTGGCCCATCAACTCGATCCCGCTCAGGCCGTACATCAGGATCCCGGTGTAGTAGTCGTCGGGGTTGTTGGGCAGGGCCTTCAGGTCGCCCATCTTCACGGCGTGGCGCAGACGTCCCTGCCGGGCGCAGAACTTGGGGGCGTTGTTGTAGAGGAGGTCCCTACCGATCCCCTTGGTGCGCTGCTGCACGGGCCAGCCCTGCTGGACGTTGGTGAAGAAGTTGCCCGGCAGCGTCGTGAATACGAAGATGGCGTCATAGGCGTCGGGATGGTCCTTGTAGAAGGCGCAGGCGACCTTCATCAGGTAGGTGTCCGGCGCCGTGGCCGACTCCTCGATGGATCCGTCGGTGTCCACCACGACCGCCACGTCCTCCGGGGTGATCTCCGCCCGGAGGGCCGCGGGCATTCCCAGCAACAGGACCAGCACGAGGGCACGGCGCATGAACCGACCTCCCGGACAAGAAAAAGGCGCCACAATATAGCATTTCCGGAGCCGTGACACATCGCGTCCTGGCGCAACAATCTCTCTTGACAAGACCGGAAACAGGCTCCTACGCTTGCCGCAGGCTTTTGCCAACTTGGAGGTGCGAATGGCCGACTACCGTGCAGATCTGCGAGACATCCGGTTCCAGCTGTTCGAGGTCCTGAAGATCCAGGAACTGCAGAGGTTCCCGAGGTTCCAGGACTACGACAAGGACGTCTATGACGCCACCATCAGCGAGGCCTACAAGTTCGCCCGGGAGGTCCTCGCCCCGATGAACGAGGTATCGGACCAGGTGGGCGCCCGGTTCGAAAACGGCCAGGTGATCCTGCCGGAGCCCTTCAAGGCGGCCTGGAAGCGCCTGGCGGAGAACGGTTACATCGGCACGATCCAGGACCAGGAGGTCGGCGGCCAGGGACTGCCCTGGGTCATCGGCCAGGTGGTCCATGAGTTCTTCATCGGAGCCTGCGTGGCCTTCTCGCTGTCGGCGGGCCTGACCGAGGGCGTCGTCAGTCTGCTGAACGACTTCGGCACCCCGGAACTGAAGAAGCGGTACATCCCGAAGCTGCTCGACGGGACGTGGTCCGGGACCATGTGCCTGACCGAGGCGGGCGCCGGATCGGACGTCGGGGCCAACAAGGCCACCGCCGAGCCCATCGGCAACGGCCGCTACCGCATCAGCGGAACGAAGATCTTCATCACCGGCGGCGACCACGACATCGTCGAGAACGTGATCCACGCGGTGCTGGCCCGCACGCCCGGGGCGCCTCCCGGGACCAAGGGTCTGTCGCTGTTCATCGTCCCGAAGCACAAGGTGGACGACCAGGGCAACATCATCGGGTTCAACGACGTCAAGGTGGGCCGCATCGAGCACAAGATGGGCATCAAGGGATCCCCCACCTGCGTGCTGAACTTCGGCGAGGACGGCCAGTGCGAGGGCGAGCTCCTGGGCCAGGAACTCGACGGCATCAAGATCATGTTCCACATGATGAACGAGGCCCGGATCATGGTCGGCGTCCAGGGACTCGGGGCCGCCGGCGCCTCCTACGAGGCGGCGAAGGCCTACGCCCAGGAGCGCCTCCAGGGCACCTCCATCCTGGCGATGAAGGACCCGAAGGCCCCGAAGGTGCCGATCATCGAGCACCCGGACGTGCGCCGGATGCTGATGTACCAGAAGGCCGTGGTGGAAGGCCTGCGCTACCTGCTGTACTCCACCGCGATGTACGCCGACATCGCCCGGGGCACCTCGGACCCCGCCGAGAAGGAGAAGTACCAGGGCTACGTCGAGCTGCTGACGCCGATCTGCAAGGCCTACGGGTCCCTGATGGGCTGCCGGGCCTGCGACGAGGCGATCCAGGTGTACGGCGGCTACGGCTACTGCACCGAGTACCCGGTCGAGCAGAACTACCGGGACGTCCGCATCTCCCCGATCTACGAAGGGACCAACGGGATCCAGGCCCTGGACCTGATGGGCCGCAAGCTGCCGATGAAGGGCACCCAGATCTTCATGGGCTACCTGAAGGAGATCGGGCAGTTCGTGGACAAGTACAAAGGCCACCCGACGCTGGGCAAGAACGTCCAGAAAGTCGGCGAGGCGAAGAACGGCCTGGCCGAGATCGGCATGAAGGTGCTGACGGTCGCGATGCAGGATCCGGCGTACATGGCCCTGCAGGCCACCCCGTTCCTGGAGTGCTTCGGTGACCTGATCGTGGCCTGGGGCCTGTGCCAGCAGGCCCTGGTGGCCGAGGCGGCCCTGAACCAGATCTACGCCCAGAACGGCGCCACCAGCGTGAGCGACAAGCGGAAGCTGTGCCAGGACAACCTGGAGGCCAAGTTCTACTACGGCAAGCTCCAGACGGTGCAGTTCTTCTGCAACTACGTGCTGCCGCAGGGCAAGGGGCGCATCGAGGCCATGAAGACCCAGGACCGCAGCGCCCTGGACATGATCTTCTAGGCCCACTCCCGCCGGTCCGCCGATCTTCCAGACGATATTCCTTGAGTCGCTGCCCGATCCCTCCGTTGACCGCTTCCTGGACCCGTCGTTCCCGGTCCTTTCCGGTCGTCTCCGCGACGGGGGGCAACCCTTCCTTGAGTGTGGCCGCGGGATTCCCGGGGGCGAAGGGCGGCGGCGGGGGGAGCGGGGGGACGCGCTGGCCCGGAGACCCGGGGAGCGGTCACCGGGGGCAGGGAGCCTTCCGGTAGGGGACGTAGTGGGGGTTCCACTGGGCCCGGCGCACCAGGCGCTCGAGCCCCTCGTCGTCCAGGATGCGCCCCAGCCCCGACTCCCGGGCCTCCCGGGCCACGGCCAGGGCCACCCGGGCCGAGACCTCCCGGATGTCGGACATCCGGGGCAGCAGGCGGCCCTCGGCCCGGTCCTCGTCGGTGACCAGGTCCGCCAGGGCGTGGGCCCCGGCCGTGAACATCCGGTCGGTGACCTTGGGGCTTTCGGAGATGATGGCGCCGAGGCCCACGCCGGGGAAGATGAAGAGGTTGTTGCACTGGGCGATGGCCTGCATCCGGTCCCCGACCTGCACCGGGGGGAAGGGGCTGCCGGTCGCCATCAGGAAGCGGCCCCCGGTCGCCTGGGCGACCTCCTCGGGGGTGCACTCGACCTTGGACGTGGGATTGGACAGGGCCAGGATCGTGGGGCGTTCGCAGCCGGCGGCCATTTCCGACAGGATCGCCTGGTCGAAGAGGCCCCGACGGGCCGTGACCCCGATCAGGACGTCGGGATGGACGTTGCGGACGACGTCCAGCAGGGTGACCCGATCGGGATTCTCCAGGCGCCAGCCTGCCACGGTGGCCCGGTCCCGGGCATAGGGGCGCTGCTGGGGCTCGATCCGGGGATCGTCCTGGAACAGGAGCCCCTGCTGGTCCACCGGGAAGATCCGGGCGCGCGCCTCGGCTTCGGACAGGCCCTCGACCTCCATCGCGGTGAGGATGTTGTCCGCGATGCCCCGGCCGGCCTCCCCGAAGCCGGTCATCACATAGGTCATGTCCCGCATCTTCCGTTGCCGGATCCGGGCCGCCGACACCAGGGCCGCCAGGGCCGTCGCCCCGGTGCCCTGGATGTCGTCGTTGAAGGACAGGATCCGGTCCCGGTAGCGGGCCAGGAGGTCGAAGGCGTGGTGCTTCGCGAAGTCCTCCCACTGGAGCAGGGCCCGGGGGAAGGCCCGCTTCACCGCGACGACGAAGCGCTCGACGAACTGGTCGTAGTCGCTTCCGGTCAGCCGGGGATGGTGCCAGCCGGTGTAGTACGGGTCGTTCAGGAGCCGCTCGTTGTTGGTCCCCACGTCGAGGCAGACCGGCAGGCAGCAGGCGGGGTGCAGGCAGCCCGCGGCGACGTAGAGGGTGACCTTGCCGATGCTGATGCCCATGCCGTCGGCGCCCAGGTCCCCCAGGCCCAGGATCCGCTCGCCGTCGGTGGCCACCAGCAGCCGGACGTCGGGGTTCGGGACCTGTTCGAAGATGCGGTCCACGTAGGCGATGTTGTCGGGGTGGATGTAGATCCCCCGGGCCCGGCGCTGGATGTGGCTCATCTGCTGGCAGGCCAGGCCCACGGTCGGGGTGTAGACGATGGGGATCATCTCCTCCAGGTGGCGGAGCAGCAGGGCGTAGTAGAGGGTCTCGTTGCGGTTCTGGAGTTCCATCAGGTAGATGTAGCGCTCGAGGTCCTCGGTCTTCCGCTGGTAGTGCTCGTAGTTCACCTGGGTCTGGGACTCCAGCGTGGCGACCCGGTTCGCCAGCAGCCCGTCCAGGCCCAGTTCGTGGCGCTCCTCCCGGGAGAAGGCGTGGCCCTTGTTCAGGATCGGGTGGTTCAGGAGGGCCTGGCCGCTGATCTGGACCTCGTAGTACTCCTCGCCCGTGACCGGATCGACCTGGAAGGTGAAGCACTTCATGGAGACCTCCTGTGGCGGGCGATGCCCGGTTGCTGCCGCTGTTATTCCCCCGTTGCGTCCGGGAAGCAAGAGGGAAAGCGGGGCCGATGGGGGGAAGATCGGGCCGCGGGACGTTTCAGGCCCCCCGGCGGATGCTCGCGGCGGCGGACCGGAAACCGGTTGACGGAACGGGGGCCGTCGCCTACCATACGACGCCCCGGTCGGGAATGCCGACCGAGTACTGGAGGACGCCATGAAGAAGGACATTCATCCGAAGTACGTTCCCGCGAAGATCGTCTGCGCCTGCGGCAATGTCATCGAAACCTCCTCGACCCGGGGGGACTACTCGGTGGAAATCTGCTCGGCCTGCCACCCCTTCTTCACGGGCAAGCAGAAGATCGTGGACACCGAGGGCCGCGTGGACCGGTTCAACCGGAAGTACGCCGGTCGCACGGTGATCCGGGGGAACTAGGAGCGTGCTGGGCATCGCGTCCCGTCGCGGTCTCGCCTGCCTTTTCCACGGCTGCACCGCCTTGCCGGGTCGCCCGGGGGAAGTGGTGCGCCCGCCGGTCACGGTGGGCGGACAGGCCGTCGTGGAGGGGGTCATGATGCGGGCCCCCAAGGCGACCAGCGTGGCGGTGCGCCGCCCCGACGGGTCCCTCGTGGTGCGGGTGCGGAAGGCGTCCCGGCTGGCGGACCGGCGGCCCTGGCTGGGGCGGCCGGGGATCCGGGGTGCGACGGTGCTCTGGGAGACGCTGGCCGACGGGATGTCGGCGCTGTCCTTTTCGGCGGACCAGGCGATGCCCGAGGAGGACCGGAAGAAGGCCGGCCCCTGGGCCCTGGCGGCGTCGATGGCCACGAGCGTCCTCTTCGCCCTGCTGCTCTTCGCGGTGCTTCCCCACGCCCTGACCTTCGGCCTGGGCCGGATCCTGGGCAGTGAGGCCCTCGCCGGCGGGCGCGCGTGGCCCTTCCACCTGGTGGACGGCCTGCTGAAGTTCGGGCTGTTCCTGGCCTTCGTCTGGCTGACCGGGCGCATGCCCGAGATGCGGCGGGTCTTCCAGTACCACGGGGCCGAGCACCAGGCGGTCCACGCCTTCGAGGAGGGTCGTCCCCTGACCCCCGAATCCCTGGGGGAGTTCCCCACGGCCCACGAGCGCTGCGGGACGGCCTTCATCGTCACGGTGATCGCCGTCAGCATCCTGTTCTTCACGGCCCTGTTCCCCCTGCTGCCGCCCCTGTCGGAATCGGCGGCCTGGAACCAGGCGATCTACGTCGCGATCAAGGTGCCGATGGTGCTGCCCATCGCGGCCCTGTCCTACGAGGTGATCCGCTGGGCATGGAGGCAGCGCAACGGGGCATGGGGGCGGGTGGTGTCCGGGCCGGGGGTGATGGTGCAGCGGATCACGATGCAGCCCCCCGAACGGGACCAGCAGGAGGTGGCCATCGTGGCCCTGCGGTCCGCGATGGATCCCGGCGCCTTCGGAGGCGGCGAGGAGGCGATCCGGAC
>JAGOKF010000041.1 GCA_017994695.1 Myxococcota bacterium
GGGTCTCGTCCGGGGGGAGGCGGGAGGGAGGGCACGGATCGGTGTCGGGAACCGGGCGAAGGATCGGGAGTGCGGCTGGATCCGGACCTCTTCCAGGGCCTCCTGGACCATCTCCGGGACGGCGTCGCGGCGGTGGACCGGGAGGGGTTCGTCGTCCAGTGCAACCCGGCGTTCCTGGAGATCCTCGGCGGCTATCGCCAAGACGAGGTCCGCTGCCTGCGATGGCAGGACCTGACGCCCCCGGAGTGGCAGGCCCGGGAGCGGGCGATCCTGGAGGAGCAGGTGGACCGCCGGGGCTACTCCGACCTCTACGAAAAGGAGTATTACCGGAAGGACGGGACCCGCGTGCCCGTCGAGATCCGGACCTATGCCAACCGCGATGACCGGGGGAGGCTGCTGGGATACTGGGCCATCGTGCGGGACATCTCGGCCCGGAGGATGGAACAGGCCCAACTGATGCTGTTCAAGGAGTCCCTGGACAACGCCACCGACGGCGTCGGGATGTCCACTCCCGAGGGTCGCCATTTCTACCAGAACCGGGCGTACACGGACCTCTTCGGGGAGGTCGGACCGGACCCCCGATCTTCGGCCTTTGTCGATCGCTCCGTCGCCGAGGAGGTCTTCCGGACGATCATGTCCGGCGGTCGATGGGAAGGCGAGGTTCGGATGTACGCGAAGGACCGGAGCATCCGGGACATCTACCTCCGGGCCCACGCGAACCTGGACGATGCAGGGCGGGTCACGGCCCTCGTGGGCATCCACACCGACATCACGGGCCGAAAGGCGACCGAGCGGCAACTCCGGGAGCGGGAACGCCAGTTGCGGACGGTGATCGAGAACGTGGACCTGGTCTTCTTCTCCCTGAACCCCGCCGGGGTCTTCCTGTTCTCGGAGGGAAAGGGCCTGGCGGCCCTCGGGCTGAAGCCTGGCGAGGTCGTCGGCAAATCGGCCTTCGAGGTGTACGCCGCGTTTCCGGAGATCATCGATTCCCTGCGGCGGGCCCTGGCCGGGGAACGGTTTCGGGTCGAGGTGTCGGTGGGTCCCCTCTGGTTCGACGTGGCCTACACGCCGGTCCGGGGACCCGACGGTTCCCTGGAGGCGACCATCGGGGTGGCGATGGACATCACCACCCGCCGGAAGGCCGAGGAGGAGCGGGAGCGCCTGACGGAACAGCTCGTCCAGGCCCGGAAACTGGAGGCCATCGGGCAGCTGGCCGGGGGCGTCGCCCATGACTTCAACAACATGCTGGCGGTGATCCTGGGCGTCACGGAGGTGGCCCTGGGTCGCCTGGAACCGGAGAGCCCCGTCCGGGAGGACCTGGATCGGATCCGGGAGGCGGCGGAGCGTTCGGCCGACCTGACCCGGCAACTGCTGGCCTTCGCCCGGAAACAGAGCGTGGCTCCCCAGGTCGTGGACCTGAACGAGGTGCTGTCGGCCCGGATGGAGATGATCCGCCGCCTGATCGGCGAGCACATCACCCTGGATTGGCGGCCGGGGACCGGGGTCGGGAGCGTGCGGATCGACCCGTCCCAGATGGACCAGGTCCTGGTGAACCTGTGCGCCAACGCCCGGGACGCCATCGATGGCCCCGGGCGGATCGCCATCGAGACCGGGCGAGCGTCCTTTGACCAAGCCTACTGCGCGGATCACCCGGAGCACCTTCCCGGGGCCTACGCGGTGCTGGCGGTGTCGGACAACGGCCGGGGCATGGACCGGGAAACCCGCCAGCGGCTGTTCGAACCGTTCTTCACGACCAAGGCGCTGGGTAGCGGGGTGGGGCTGGGACTGGCCACCGTCTATGGCATCGTCCGGCAGAACGACGGCTTCATCCATGTGTACAGCGAGCCGGGGATGGGCAGCACCTTCCGGATCTACCTGCCCCGCCGGGACGGGACGACCCCGGCGGCCCAGCCGTCCGCCGACGGCCGGGAGGCTCCGGCCCGGGGAGGCGAGACGATCATGCTGGTCGAGGACGACCTGCTGGTGCGCACCGTGGTGTCCCGGATGCTCCAGCACCTGGGATACCACGTGATCGTCGCGGACTCCCCCGACCGGGCCATCGATGCGGCCCGGGATCACCCCGGCGACCTGCACCTGCTGCTGACCGACCTGGTGATGCCAGGGATGAACGGGCGGGAACTGGCCCGGGCGGTGGCGTGCCTCCGCCCGGGGATCCGGAGGCTCTACATGTCCGGGTACACGGCCGACGGGGTCGAACACCGGGGGCTCCTGGACCCCGGGATGGAACTGCTCCAGAAGCCCTTCTTGCTCCGGGACCTGTCGGAGCGGGTCCGGGCGGTCCTCGCGGCGCCTCCCGCCCGCGACGAGGAACCCTGAAGCGGGTCCGTCCTGTCGGGAGACGGGACGACGGTCCCGTGACGTCCACTCCCATCGGGCCGGGAGGCGTGGCGGTCTTTCCCGCCCCCCGGAGGGCGGGACGCCCTGCCCGGAATCCGGTATCTTCCGTTTCGCGAGGTCCCTGGATGGAGGGAGGGGTGGAGGTCCGGAAGATTGCCCGGCTGGCAACGGCGGTGCTGCGGTACCGGATGACCGGCCGGCCCTTCCCCATCGCAGTGGCCTGGATGATCACCGGGCGTTGCAACCGGGACTGCCGGTACTGTGACGCGACCTGGATGCGGGGCCTCGAGGAACTGGACGGAAGGGCGGCCATCGCCCTGGTGGACCAGATGGCCGACGCGGGGGTTCGGCTGGTGTCCATCACCGGCGGGGAGCCGCTGGTACGGGAAGACCTCGGCGCCATCGTCCGGCACATCCACGATCGGGGCATGGTCTGCAAGGTCAACTCCAACGGCCACCTGCTGGAATCGCGTCTCGGCGACCTCGAGGCCGTCGACCTGCTGCAGTTGTCCCTGGACGGGCCGGGGGAGGACCAGGACGAGATCCGGGGCCCCGGATCCTTCCGGGCGGCGGTCCGGGCAGCGGAACTTGCCCGCCGCCGGGGCATCCCGTTCCATTTCGTGGGGGTCCTGACCCGGCGCAACGTCGGGAGGCTCGAGGAGGTGCTGGATCAGGCCGCCGCCCTGGGAGGGCGGATCAGTTTCCAGCCGATGAACCGGGTGGCGGACCGCCCGGAAGCCGAGGAATTCGCCCCCTCCCGGGGGGAACTGCTGGAGGGACTCCAACGGCTGCGCCGGATCCGGGAGGCCGGGGGTTCGAGAGGCAGGGTCCTGAAGAACACCCTCGGGGAACTGGACCACTATGCGAGCAGGTGCCGGGATGGCCCGGGAAGGGTGGAGTGCGCTCCGGTGATGGCCACCGTGATGCCCGACGGCCGTCTGACCGTCTGCGAGCAGGCCCGGAATCCCCGGTGGGAGGATGTCCGGGTCTCGGGCTTCCAGGAGTCCTTCGCACGGATGGGCCCGGTGTCCTGTGACGGCTGCGTGTGCGTCGGCACCCTCCGCCTGACCCGGGTCTGCCGCCTCGACCCTGCGGTGATCTGGGAGACGCTCCGGGACTGAGTGGCAACCCGGGCGCCCGGCGGTCGGAAGGAGCCGCCGTGACCATCGGGGAAGCGGCCGGTCCGGATCGAATCAGGCGGCCGCGTCCAGGGCATCGGCCGCGACGGCGGGAACCTCCGGCGCCTTCCGGCCCTGCAGGCGGTCGTGGGCCAGCACCCGGCCCCGGAAGATCCGGCCGTGGAGACGGTGGAAGTACAGCATCGAGGCCCCGAGCAGAACCACGGCCAGGGGCACTCCGGCCCCGAGGCCCACGGCGGCCAGGCCGAAGGCCAGCAGGCCCGAGACCAGGAAGGCGGCCAGGCCGGTGACGATCCAGCCTCCCACGACGACCAGGATCCCGTGGACTCTCCGCTCGGCGCTGCCCCGATCCCAGACGCCGTCGCCCAGGGCGGCCCCCATCGCCACCATGAAGGTGATGTAGGTGGTGGACAGGGGCAGTTTCATGGATGTCCCGATGGAGATCAGCGTGCTGGCGACCGTCAGGTTCACCGAGGCCCGGAGCAGGTCGTATGGGGTCCCGTGGTCCGGATCCCCAGGCTTCGGTGCGAGGCGGTCCGCGGCCCGGTTCCGGATCCTCGACGGAAGCAGCGCGGTCACTCCCCGGCCGATCCAGGTTCCCATGCGCACCACCGACCGGGCTGCCAGGCTCCCCCCGAAACGATGCTCGGTCTCCCCGCGGGCCGCCAGCCGGATTTCCGTGTCGGTGACGGCCCGGGCCTTCCGGCTGGCATGGAGGGCCAGCACCATCACCATTCCCGAGACCAGCAGCGCCCAGGCCGGGGTCGGCACCTGGCCCGACAGGCGCACGCCCTCGACGAACATCGCCTGGCCCGCAGCCACCGTCGGCCCGATGAAGTTCACCAGGTCGTTGGCCGCGAAGGACAGGGCCAGGGTTCCCGTGCCGACCAGAATCAGCACCCGGAGCACGCGGGCGTGGTCCCGGCGCCGGATCCAGGCCCAGAGGGCGGCGACGGCGAACACCACGACGGACACTTCCCAGAGATGATCCCGCGCCCAGACCAGCGGGGCATCGCCCAGCAGCGGGACGTGCCCCACGCCCTTGCGCAGGATCGACCAGCAGACCACCGCCACGGACCAGCCGGCCCAGATCCAGCCATACCGGGCGAAGGCCCGCTCGGGGTCCTGGGTGAAGGCCAGTCGGACCAGCACCATCAGGACCAGTCCGCCCAGGAAGGCGATGCCCACCGATGCGAAGATGCCCATGTAGATGCCACCGAGGGGCTTCGCGTTCAGCACGGCCAGTGCTGCCGCCGGATCCCCCCCCGTGCGCCACAGCATGGTACCCACGGCCGCCCCGGCCAGGTTCGAGAGGATCGACACGGTGGTCGAGATGGGCAGGCCCAGGGAGTTGAACAGGTCCAGGACCAGCAGGTTCGCCACCATCGCGGCCAGGTACACGGTCAGGATCCCGGCGAGATCCACGCCGCCCTCCGGCGTGGAGAAGAGGTCCGGGTGGAAGACCCCCTTCCGGGCGACTTCCATCATGCCCGAGGAGAGCAGGGTCCCCGCGAGAGTCCCCAGGGCCGCCACCAGCAGGATCCGGCGCAGGGTTCCTGCGTGGGACCCGATGGCCGAGTTCAGAAAGTTCACCGCGTCGTTCGCGACCCCGACCCACAGTCCCAGGGCCGCCAGCACCACCAGGAGTCCGAAGGCCATCCCCAGAGGTTCCAAGAAGCCCCTCCAATCCGGACGCCCTGACGATCCGCGATTCCCGTGACGTCCTGATGGACGCTTCGTGACAAATCGGAAACAGCCGCCGAGGGCCGCAACGGCGGGGCGCCGGCTACCCAGGTCCATGGATTCCGCATGATTGTCGGCTACATGGACTTCCTGGACCACCACCAGGGCGTGAACAGGACCCAGGATCCCGCCGCGATTCCCAGGGCCGGGCCCAGGGGGATGCCCGACAGGGCCAGGACTCCGTGGACTGCCATCATCAGGCCGTGGGATCGGGTGAAGACCCCGACCCATCCGATCCGGTAGGACAGGGCCTCCCATCCGGTCTTGCACGCGAAGAAGGTCGCGAGGCCCGCGAAGTACCCCGGCGTCGCGTCTGCCGTGAGGGCCAGGGTCGCCCCGTACCAGCACAGCAGGATCGCGATGTCCAGGACGAAGGCCGCTGCCCGGTAGGAACGGGTCCCGATGGTAGGAGCGTCCTCTGTCGCTTCGATACCCACGGAGTTCTTCGGCCGGATGACCGAGGACAGGTGGAAGGCGAGGTAGTCCTCCAGGACGACGGCCAGGGCGAAGATCTGTGCGGCGGTGGTGGCGTTCCAGACGAACCGGATGTTCTGCACCACCACGCCGATGAGCACCGCGTAGAGCAAGTCCACGAACCCGACACGGACGGACGAAGGAGAAGCCATTCCATGCCTCGTTGCCGCGAAGGCCCGCGGATCGGACTCCCGGGAGCAGTTCCCAGCGGGAGTATCCTGCGGACCCGGAAGGGGGGTCAACCGCCTCGGACCCGATCCTTGACGGCCGCTGGCCCGTGGGGCAGCATGCACCCGACTCGAACCCCCCGGGGAGGTCCATGAACCGCGGAAGGACGATCGCGAGGAATCCGGCGACCCTGACCTGCCTGCTGGCGGCCCTGGCGGCCTGCGGCGGGGATGGCGGGAACGTGAAGTCGCCCTTCGGGGCTCCCACCCGGACCACGGTCTTCGCGGTGGACGGCCGCATGCCCACGGGCGAGGTGAAACCCTGGACCGTGAAGGTCACGGGAGAGGTGGAGGTGGACGGTCGCGCCTTCGACACCTACCAGGTGGGCATCGATCCGGCGGATCCCCGCCAGGGCATCGAGATCTGGATCGACAAGGAGGACGAACACCGCGTGACCTTCCGGGGGTTCCGGGAGGTGGGAGTGCTGACGGTCCAGGGCGACAGGCCCTACACGGTGCGCCTGGACGGGCCCGCGGGGCAGGTCGAGACGGTCGAGGTGGCCGGAACGGTCGCGACCGAGAACGACCCGAATCCCAGGCCGGGCACCGCGACGGTGGAGTACGTGAAGGAGTCCGACGACGTGACCATCGACACGCCCTTCGGCACGCTGTCCGGCGTGAAGCACTTCCGCGGCACGGTCACGCTCCAGGGCGAGGGCGTCCCGGAGATCCTGAGGGGCTTCCCGGTGGAGGCCCAGGTCTGGTACCACCCTTCCTTCGGGGTCGTGAAGGGAGACGTGCCGATGTTCCACCTGGGGATGGACCTGCGCGGCGAGGCAGACTGCGGCGATCCCCTGACTCCCGGCTTCAACACGATCCAGAAGGTGGGCCTCGTGGCGCCCGGTGGAGAACCCTTCGAACTGTCCACGTCGGACTGCTCGGGGCAGTGGAACGCCGACAAGATGACCCACGCGAAGATGCTGCTGGAACTGCGTTTCGCCGAGGAGGCCCTGGCGAGGACGTCCACCCGGCCGCCGGTCGTCGAGGAGTTCACGACGGGCTGGGGCTACTTCCCCCACCAGCTGGTGGCGTCCCCGTTCAGCATCTTCCACCCCGAGGAGAACGGCAAGGGCTACACCTTCTGGTACGGGTACGCCGACGAGGCGGCCAGGAACGAGCCCGGCGACAACGGCATCCTGTACTCCATCGAGGTGCGGCCCGCCGACTCCATGTCCAACGCGGTGCGGGCCACGGCGCGGATCCGCTACAACGTCCTCGCGACGCCGTGACGTGCCGGGCGGCGGCTAGCCGCCTTCCGGAATCACCGAGACGGGAGAGGACGACAGGCGGTAGGGGGCCTCGGTGCCTTCGGGAAGGACCGCGCGGCCAAAGACCGACAGGCGGAAGACCCCCCGGAAGACCTGTTCCGGGGCCGGGATGCGGACGGCGGTGCGGACCCGGGCCACCCACCGGAAGGTTCGGCCCCCGGGCGCCGCCTCGGTCCAGGGCGGGTCGGGATCGACCTGCAGCAGCACCCGGTAGTCCCGCTGGTCCACCACCCGGCCACCGGCTCTCAGGGGATGGAAGGTCCCGTCCGGTTCCAGCCGCTCCACCACGACCTCGGGGCGATCCACGAAGGGATCGCCCCCATGCCACCGGAAGGTCCAGGGTTCCCCGGCGGCGGCAACGGCCGGCAGGTCCTCCACCACCGTTCTCGGACCGACGGAGGCCGAGGGAACGTAGGGGCGCGACGTCGCAGGTTCCCAGGGCGGAATGACCTCGGGATGGAAGGCCAGCGGTGCC
The DNA here is from genome assembly GCA_017994695.1 of Myxococcota bacterium. Classification (GTDB taxonomy): domain Bacteria; phylum Myxococcota_A; class UBA9042; order DTJE01; family DTJE01; genus JAGOKF01. Next base: position 7,685 of record JAGOKF010000041.1, read on the forward strand.
GCGGGATCCCCCAGGCGGGCGGCCACCGAGGCGGCGGCGTCCCGGAGGTACTCCCCCTGGCGGGGGCCCAGGAAGGCCATCCCGGGCTCGTAGCCCCCGCCGGCCCAGTCGTCGGGCAGCATCAGGTAGCCCACATAGTCCTGGGCGTATCCGAACAGGGCCCAGGTCTCGACCCCGGGAATCGCCCCCGCCACCCGTCGCAGCAGGTCCCGTCCCAGGGCGGTGTGAGGCTCCCCGGGAAGCGTCACGCCCGCCACGGGGCCCAGCCGGAAGGCCGCCAGGCGCACCGTGTCGGGAATCCAGCCCCAGTCGAGGTCCAGGCACGCATCCATCACCGGCGGAATGGCGCCGCAGACGGATCCCCCTCCGCCGCAGAGCATCGCCCCGGCCGGGTGGTCCCACTCCCCGGGGGCGTAGCCGATGGCCTCCCAGGTCATCGGGGCCACCGCTGCGCTGGTCCCGAGGTCCGGGTCGTCCTCCCAGGCGAAGGCCTCCCAGGCCCCCAGGACCGTCTCAGCGGCCGATCGCCCGATGGCCTCCAGGCGGTCCAGTTCCGGGAAGGGGGCTTCCGGCCACGGGGAATCCGGGAAGTCCCCCCGGGGATCGGCCGGCCCCACGTCCCCCGTCCAGGACTGGAAGAAGAGCACCGGCGCTCCGCCCGGGATCGCCTCCTGGACCTTCTGTTCCACGGCCCGGGGCGCGTCCCCCCCCAGCACCCCCTGCTGCCAGCCGAAGACCGTGCCGTGGAGGGCGTAGTTCACCAGCAGCCCGAGGGTGCCTCCTCCGTCCGCCCGGTCGAAGCGCCACAGGTGCATCGTGTCGTCCCGGAGCGGCGGGTTCTCGCACCTCCGGTCCACGTGCATGGCCGCGTTCGCCGCGACCGCGTGGCCGAACCGCACCGGCACGGCCTCGGCGGTCAGGGCCTCGACCACCGCGTCGGCGATGGCCCCGGTGACCCGGAGGAAGATCGCCTCGTCGTAGGTGTCCGAGAAGAGGGGGCCCAGGGGCGTGTCGAAGATCCTTCCCGGGGCGACGTGGGAGTGGTTCCCGGCGATCACCAGCGCGTCCCCGCAATCCAGGCCGGTCCTCTGGCGGACGAGGTCCGCGACGCGCCGGTGGACGGTGCGGAAGACGGCGATGAGGTCGGCCGTCACCAGCAGCAGGCGCCGGTCCCCCTTCACCAGGTGGATCACCTGGGCCCGGGGCGGCTGGACCAGGGTCGTGGTGGCCTGGAAGACGTCCTGGAAGGGGCTCCGGGGGGCACCCGGCGGGGGGGTCTGGCCGTAGCCGCCGGTGGAGATGCCCAGGGGCACCGGGAGGTCCCGGACCGCGTAGGAGGCCCGGAGGCGGTCGTCCGGCGGCACGAAGGGAGGGTCCGGCGGCGGGATGGCCTGGACTCCATAGGGCGGACTGGCATTGATGAAGAGGTCCGGCTCGCAGCGGATCCGGGCGGGCAGGAAGGCGACCCCCTCCTTCACGCCGTAGAGCAGGTACTCCCCCGGAGGCACGTTCGGGAACAGCACGCCTCCGTCCCGGGTGGTCTCCGACAACTGCGGGTCGGGGAAGATCGCGCCGTTGTCCATGGCCTCGAAATAGACCGGGGCGGAGGCCCCGGGAGGAGGGGGCCAGAGGTAGGCCCGGGCTCCCGGCTCCCCGCAGCGGTGGCAGGGTGGTTGCCCGAAGCGGTTCGCGGCGGTGAGGGTCGTCGCGACCTGGCAGGTCCCCGGCTCCGGTTCGACTCCGGCCATCGCGACGAAGAAGTCCCAGGTCCAGTGGTCCGGGGTCTGGAGGGTGACGTCCCGGAGGCCGTGGTTGCCGGTGTGGAGGACGGCCGTCCGGACGGGGTGGAGGGCCGGGTGATCCAGTTCCAGTTCCACCTCGGCACAGGCCGGGATCGAAGGCAGTTCGAACCGCCAACCCGACCACCGGACCGACGGGCCGCCCACCACGCGGACGGTCCCCTCCGGCAGGTCCGGGTCGGGGCTGGCGGAGGCCTGGATCACCATCCCGGAGATCGACACGGTGGCCCGGGGGTCCTCGCAGGGCGGCGGCGGGGGGATTTCCGGGGGCGGGGGCTGTTCCGGGGAGGGGTCTCCCGTTCCCGGATCCGCCGGTTCCGGGTCGCCCGGCGCGGCATCCGCCGGCGCCTCTCCCGGGAGGTCCGTTGGCGCCGGATCGCCGGGGAGATCCCCCGGGAGGTCCGCGGCGTCCGGGGCATCGTCGTCCCGGGCGGCCGCGTCCGGGCCGGTGTCCGGGAGTCCCCCATCCCCGGGACCGCCTGCTCCTCCGCAACCGGCCCAGAACGCCAGCCACAGGGCCAGGGCCCCGGCCGGGAGGGTTCCGGCGGGGCTGGTCCAGGATCGCATCCTCGATGCTCCAGGGGTTCGCCGGCCCATCGGGTCCTCGAGGGGTTCGGTGTGCACAGCATAGAGGCACCCGTTCCGGGAGACAACCGATCCGGCTCCGCGTAGAATCGCGCCCCGGAGGACGGTGGGACGATGGCGGGCACCCTGCAGCGACTGCCCCTGGCCTGGGCCCTGGGGATCTCCCTGTTCCGGGGACGGGGGGGCGGGCGGGTGTCCGCCGCGACGGTGGTGTCGGTGCTGGGCATCGGGGTCGGCGTGGCGACCCTGACCGCCGTGCTGGCCGTCACCGGGGGGTTCGAGGCCGCCTTCCGGGACCGCATCCTGGGCGTCTATCCCCACATGGTGGTCCTGTCCCGGGGCGACCCCTTCGTCGAGTACCGGGAGGTGGCCCGGCGCCTGGGCAGGATCCCCGGGGTGGCCGCCACCAATCCCTCCACCTACGACGAGATGATGCTGTCGGCCGACGGCGGCAGCGCCGGCGTGATCCTGAAGGGCGTGGACCTCGACGGGGCGGAGCGGGTGAGTTCCCTCAAGTCCCTGGTCCGGGGGGGCACCCTGGATCCGCTCCGGGCCGGGGCGGGCCGGCCGCCGACCCTGCTGGTCGGGTGTGCCCTGGCCTCGCGCCTCCGCCTGAAGCCGGGAGACCGGGTCACCCTGACCACCCCGATTCGGGGCCTGGAGGGCGGCGGCCCGGGCCCCCTGGGCATGGCGCCCCAGCAGGACGCCTTCTTCGTCGCCGACTGCCTGGACTCGGGGTTCTGGGAGTACGACTCCCGGCTCGTGGTGATGGAACTCTCCCAGGCCCAGGCCTTCCTGGGACGGGGGGACGCGGTGCGGTGGGTCGAACTGAGGCTCCAGGACATCGACCGGACCGAGGAGATGCGCCGGGAGGTGCTGGCGTCCCTGCAGCCCTGGTCTCTGCTGGACGTCGTGCGGACCATGGCCCAGCTCCGGAAGGATCTCCAGCGGCTCCTGGGGGATCGCCTGGCCGCCGGGGGTGCCTGGAGCCTGCCGGACTGGGCCCGCCAGGTCCGCGAGGTCGGCCAGGCCCTGATGTTCAGCGACCTGGCCCTCGGCCCCCCCCAGCGCTACCGCATCATCGACTGGCGGGAGATGAACCGGAACCTCTTCGGGGCGTTGCGGACCCAGAAGGCGGTGCTGGCGCTGTTCTTCCTGATCATCGTGCTGGTGGCGGCCTTCAACATCGTGGGGACCCAGTGGATCGTGGCCCGGGAGCGCCAGCAGGAGGTCAGCACGCTGGTGGCCCTGGGGGCTTCCAGGAGGCAGCTGATGCGGGTCTTCGTGGCCCACGGATTCGCCCTGGGCCTCGCCGGGGTGGCCCTGGGCCTGGCCCTGGGACGGCTGGTCGTGGAGGGCATCGGCTTGCTGCGGTTCTCCCTGGACCCGAAGGTCTACCTGATCTCCCGCCTGCCCGCGTCCCTGTCCTGGACCGACGGGCTGCTGATCGCCGGGACCTCCCTGGGGGTGGTGCTGGCGTCCTGCCTCTTCTCGTCCTGGCGGGCGACCCGGGTGGACCCCGTGGCGGGCCTCCGGAGGATCGGATGAAGGACCGGGCCCTGGCATCCACCGACCTGGGGCTCCTGGGCCTGCGGTGGGGCCCGGACGGCATCCGGGAGGTGCGGTGGCCCGGGGACCCCGGGGCCGCGGGCTGGCCTCCCTGGACTGGCGAGGGGCCCCGGTGGGTGGGGGAGGCCGTCGAGGCCCTTCGCCGCCACCTGCGCACCGGCCGGGAGGACCTGTCGGGAATCCCGGTGGACCTGTCGGGCCTTCCCGGATTCACCCGGGCCGTCCTCGCGGAAACGCGCCGGATTCCCCCCGGGGCGACCCGGGCCTACGGGGAGGTGGCGGCGGCCCTGGGGCGTCCCGGATCGGCCCGGGCGGTCGGCCAGGCCCTGGCCCGGAACCCCGTCCCGCTGCTGGTGCCCTGCCACCGGGTGGTCTCCCGGCAGGGGCGGCTGACGGGCTTCTCGGCCCCCGGGGGTCTGGAACGGAAGCGGCGGCTGCTGGAACTGGAGCGCGCCGTCGGGATCCCGGCCGGGCCGGACCGGTGATCGCCGGTCTTCCCGGGCCCCGGGCAGGTCACATCAGGAAGACCACGTACTCCAGGATCGAGGTGATGTCGGAACCCAGGTCCAGTTGCCGGGCATTGTGGAAGTTCGTGAAGGCGACCCTGCCGCCGTCGGGCGGATAGGGCCGGAACGAGATCATCAGCGGGGCGACCTTGCCCAGTTCCTTCACCATGGCCTCGATGTGGACGATCGAACCGGGACCCGCCGAGTCCACCGCGACGATGGGCCCGAGGTCGAAGTTGATGGACACCGTTCCCTTCTTCAGAAAGGCGGCGAGGTCCGGGTCGGTCACGGTGGCCGTCACCGTCTGGTGCCCGCCGACCAGGTAGGGGTTGTTCGGGAAGGTCATCGCGGACACCCAGGTGCCCTCGAGGTAGCTGAAGGCATAGTCCGAGGCGTAGACGGATCCTCCGGCCCGCACGAAGTCCTCCAGGTTCTTCCGCACCTGGACGCCGTGCTGTTCCATGATGGCCGACGACGAGTCGCTGCAGTTCAGGAAGATGATGTCGAACTCACTCATCCGGCCCAGGTCCGTCAGGAACCGGACTGCCTGTTCCGCCCCGACGGTGGTGAAGCCCTGGCCGCCGGTGATCCCGTCGAAGTCCGTGTGCTTCAGCCGCAGGTGGTTGCCCACGATCAACCCGATGTCGTCCCAGTCCCCGGTGACGATGGCGATCTTCGCGGCGGTGGAGGGGAAGCAGCCGACGGCGGGCCGGATCGTGGTGGTCATGCCCTTGTCCACCCAGCGGGTGAAGGAGTTGCGGTAGGAATTCTTCTCCATCCAGACGGTCTGGGTCCCGCAGGGGACCTCCAGGGAGAAGTTTCCCTGGGCGTCGGAGTAGGTCTGGTAGTGGTGGGGCATGCCGTTGCAGTCGGTGGTGTCCACCCAGACCTTCACGTAGGGCACCGCGTTCCGGAGGTTCGGGGCGCAGGTGACGCCGGCGATGGTCCCCATGCCGCAGGGCTCGCATCCCCCGACCCCGTCCTGGGATCCGGGGTCCGCCATCGTCCCCGGGTCCCACGGAGTGCCCGGGTCCAGGACCGTCCCGGTGTCCGTCCCGTTGCCCCCGTCCCGGGGGCCCGGGTCCTGGGGCGTCGGGGCTTCGTCCAGCAGGATCGCGTCCCCGGGAGTCCCGGAATCGGGCGGCAGGGCGTCCCCGGTGGCGGCCGGGTCCCGGCCCGGGTCCGCCGGTTGGGCCGCGTCCCGGAGGGCCCCGCTGTCGCTGCGCGGCAGCCAGACGTCTCCCGAGGAGGAGGGATTGGCCCCCCCCGCAGGCCCAGATCCCGACCAGGAGCGTGCATCCGTACCTGCCCATGGGGACCACCCGCTGCAAGACCCTGAAGATGATACCACCCGACTTCCGGAATCACCCCGGTCGCCCTTGGTCGGGAAGGGGGCTGCCCGAGGGCAGCCTCTCCCGGGCGTCCGCGTTCCCCCGGACCGGGGACTTCACCGGGGTCCGCCAGGGCAGCCGGAGATCGCGGCCCGACCCGACCGGCCGTCCATCCAGACGCGCCAGGGACCGGGGCAGCGGAGGTGCATGCAGTGGGCGGTGCGGCGAACCACCTCCAGCGATCGGAGCATCCCCGCCCGGAGGAACGATCTCCCGGACCCCTGGCGGACCTTCAGGTACCCCACCTGCCGGGCGATCAGGTTGTGGAAGAAGTGGCTTCCCTGGGAGGACTCCACCTGGAAGTCCGGGAGGTCCACCTCGACGATGACCCGCGCCGCGCTGATCTCGGCCCAGGTCACCGGGATGCCCAGGAACCGGTCCCGGGACCCCCACCGGCCCGGCCCGATGAGCAGGTAGCCCCGGCCCTCGTCCCGGAGCGCCCGGTTCAGGGCGGCCACCTCCTCCCGGATCGCCAGCGTCTCGGTGGACCGGAAGGCCTCCGGGTCCACCACCACCAGGTCCCGGACGTCCTCGAGGACCCCGTTGCCCAGGGCTTCCTCGGTGTACAGGAACAGGGCTTCCGGGGGGACCTGGGCCGGGTCCGGGACCTCGACCGGGGAGAAGTCGATGTTCAGCGGCCGGATCTGCAGCGGGAAGAAGACCGCCGGTTCGCCCCTGCGGAACCCCCGGGTCACCGCGAACTCCGCCTCCACCGGGAGGTTCATCGACCGCTGGCCGATGTCCAGCAGGCGGTTCAGGAGGGCCGGCAGGGGCAGGGACCCCTCCAGGGCGTCCCAGAAGGTGAGCACCCGGGGCCCCGGCCGGTCCAGGCCCTCGGACAGACGGTCGTTCTGGAGGTCCCACACCGCCGCCAGCCCCTGGAGGGTGCCGTGGGCCTCGGCCTCGTGCAGGGGGAGCCGGGTCAGCGTGGCCTCCTCGCCGGCCCGGATCGCCCCCGCCGGGGCCTCCAGGTCCAGGGCCCAGAAATCCCGCTGGTTGCCCTGGAGCACCCCGCCCTCGGCCCGGATCGTGTGGGCCGGCCAACGGGGGCTGAACCGGAAGACCCTCCGTCCCTCGACCACCGTCCGCCCCAGGCCCAGGGCGATGGCGGCGACCCCGTCCTCGGGCCGGGCCGGGGCGGTCGGGTAATAGTTATAGGACTGGGCCACCCCGCTGATGTCGGGATAGAACCACCGGCCATGGCGCCGCCCGGCCACTTCCTGGACCACCACGGCCATCTTCTCGTCCAGGACCTGGTAGCTGGCGCTTTCCAGGAACTCCCGGGCCGACGACCGGAAGACCGACGCGAGGACCAGTTTCACGGCCAGGGTCAGGTCCTCGTAGCGCTGGCGGACCTCCGTGGCCTGGTTCGGGATCATGAACGTGTGATAGACCCCGGCCAGGGGGCAGTTCTGGCTGTCCTCCAGCAGGCTCGAGGACCGGATCGCCAGGGGCTCCGTCACGATCTCGGCGAAGCGCCACAGGCGCATCTTCAGGGTCTCCGACAGGTGCCCCTGGAGGAACCGCTGCTCCGCCTCCGCCTCCGACAGGTTGCCCATCTCCTGGACCAGGCGGTTCCGTTCCAGGAACTCCTCGAACTCCCCGGTTCCGATTACCGCGGTGGCCGGCAGGGTGACCCGGATCCCCGGGAACTCGTTCCGCAGGTTCACCGCGTGCACGAGGCTGTTCAGGAACGCGAGGCCCCGGCCCTTGCCTCCCAGGGATCCCTCCCGGAGGCGCAGCACCTGGGCCCGGTTCGGCCCGTCCCAGGCTCCGGCGTCCACCACCCTGCCGTCCAGGCGCTCCCTCCGCACGGCGTCGAAGGCGTCGATCAGGAAGGTCCGAAGCGCCTGGCAGTCGGGGAAGTCCGAGGCCCGGACGGGCTGGATCCGCCGGGCCGCGCGGATCTCCCCGTGGGCGACGAGCCAGTTGCTGAAGTGGTCGTGGCGGGCATGGAACAGCAGCGCCTCGTCGGGGACCCAGGACAGCACGTGCAGCAGGTCCTGCATCGTGGAGGCCCGGGCCACCTCCCGCCCGTCGGCCATCCGGAAGACGAAGTCCCCGTATCCCAGTTCGGTGACCAGGAAGTCCCGCAACTCGGCCTTCAGACGGGGGGATCGCTTGTGGACGAACCGGGCCCCCAGGGCCCAGGCCCGGGAGGCGTTGGCGTCGTCCATCGACTGGACCAGCACCGGCAGGGTCCGCTCCTCCCCCCGGACCAATTCCAGGAAGCGCAGCCCCGCCTCGTCGTCGAGCCGGCCGACCCGCTGGAACTGCATGTCGGTGATCACGCAGGCCACATAGTCCCGGTAGTTGCGCCAGATCGCCTCGGCCGACTGGAAGTCGTGCACCAGGGCCACCTTGGGCCGGGTCCGCATCCGCAGCCGCCGGTTCGCCTCCGTCATCTCCTCCGAGAGCAGCATCTGGGTCTGGCGCACCAGGACCTGGTAGAGGATGGGCAGGAAGGTCGAGTAGTGGGGGACGCTGTCCTCCACGACCAGCAGCACCCGCACCAGGCCGTTCCGGGTGTCCTCGGGGAGGTTCAGGCGGTCCTCGATCACCTTGATCATCGCCAGGAAGACCGCCGAGTCGCCGCTCCAGAGGAAGACGTCGTCCAGGGCCGACAGGTCCATGCCCTCGACCAGGCGTTCCTCGGCCGGGTTCGTCAGCAGCAGCACCACGGGGATCTTCGGCCGGACCGCCTTCATGGCCCTGGCCAGTTCCTGGGGCGTGGTGCCCTGGACCCTCAGCGTCAGGATCACCAGGTCCAGCCGCCGGTTGCGGACCAGGTCCAGGGCGTCCTCTCCCCTCGTGGCGTGGGTGACCCGGGGCGGGGAGGAGAGGTTCAACTCCCCGTAGTGGCCGATCAGCATTTCCGACAGCACGCCGTCCTGCTCGAACACGAAGGCCTCGTAGAACGAGGACACCAGCAGGATTTCCTGGACGCGGTGGCGGAACAGTTCGAAGGAGGCGTCCTCCTGGGCCCGGAACCGGTTGTAGGAGGACCAGAGGTCGTCGGTCGGCTGCAAGGTCGTCTCCCGCTCCTCCACGATGATCTAGCACGAAACCGGGGGGAAGGGGCCCGAACGGGGGCTCTGGAGGCCCGCCAGGAGGGACGGATCCCGATGCGGGACCGACCGGGGCGACGTGCCGGTGGCGCGGGCCGGATCGATCCGGCCGCGCCGCGTGGCGGGGGATCGGGTCCCTCCCTTTTCCCGGAGGATTCGGGGAGATCGTTTGATCTTGACTTCCCCCGGGGCGTGGACTACGGAAGGCGACGGAACGCCGGGCCGGCGGCTCGGATGTGCTGCGGGAAGGCCCCGTCGCCTCCATCCCGCCCTGCCCCCCGGACCAGACTGGTGGAGGTACGTGCGATGACTCGGCAGGAATTTCTGGACCAGGTGGCTGCCCGGAACCCCGCGCAGCCGGAGTTTCTGCAGGCGGTGCAGGAGGTGGTGGAGACCATCTGGGACGTCTACGAGGCGAATCCCCGGTTCCAGCGGGCCAACATCCTGCCCCGGCTGGTGGAGCCCGAGGCGGTCCACCTCTTCCGGGTGGCCTGGGTCAACGACCGGGGCGAGGTGGAGGTGAACCGGGGCTACCGGGTCCAGTACAACAGCGCCCTGGGGCCCTACAAGGGCGGGCTCCGGTTCCACCCCAGCGTGAACCTGTCAATCCTGAAGTTCCTGGGGTTCGAGCAGATCTTCAAGAACGCCCTGACCACGCTGCCGATGGGCGGCGGCAAGGGCGGGTCGGACTTCAACGCGAAGGGGCGCTCCGAGAACGAGATCATGCGCTTCTGCCAGGCGTTCATGACCGAACTGTTCCGCTACATCGGCCCGGACACCGACGTGCCGGCCGGGGACATCGGGGTCGGGGGCCGGGAGATCGGCTACCTGTTCGGCCAGTGGAAGAAACTGACCCGGGAGTTCAACGGCGTGCTGACGGGCAAGGGGCTGGAGTGGGGCGGAAGCCTGATGCGCCCCGAGGCCACGGGGTACGGGGTGGTCTACTTCACCGAGGCGATGCTGAAGACCCGGGGCCAGTCCCTGGAGGGGAAGAAGGTCGCCGTGTCGGGCTTCGGCAACGTGGCCTGGGGCGCCTGCAAGAAGGTGGACCAGCTGGGGGGCCGGGTGGTCACGCTGTCGGGTCCCGACGGTTACATCCATGACCCCGATGGCGTGCGGGGGGAGAAGATCGACTTCCTGCTGGAGATGCGGGCCTCCAACAACGACCGGGTCCAGGACTACGCCGACCGGTTCCACGTGAAGTTCGTGCCCGGACGGCGGCCCTGGGAAATCCCCTGCGACGTGGCCCTTCCCTGCGCCACCCAGAACGAGCTGGACGACCAGGACGCCGACCGCCTGCTGCACAACGGCTGCACCTGCGTCTGCGAGGGGGCCAACATGCCCTCGACCCTCGAGGCCACCCGAAAGTTCCTGGACGCGGGCATCCTGTTCGCCCCCGGCAAGGCCTCCAACGCCGGCGGCGTGGCCACCTCGGGCCTCGAGATGAGCCAGAACAGCATGCGGCTGCGGTGGCCCGCCGAGGAGGTGGACCGGCGCCTGCACGAGATCATGTTGCGTATCCACGAGTCCTGCGTGGAGTTTGGCAAGGACGCCTCGGGCCGCGTGAACTATGTGAAGGGCGCCAACATCGCCGGCTTCCTCCGGGTCGCCAACGCGATGTTGGACCAGGGCGTCGTCTGAACCGGGGGGCTTCCTCCCTCTTCCACTCCACCGCCGGTTCCCGGACCTTCCGTCGTTCCTCCCTGCCCGCAACATTCGCCCGTTCCCGAAGACGGGGCCGCTTGATTTCCCGGCCCCTCGGGAGTCACAATCGGCCCCGCTTCGGGAGGACCCCATGAGCGACGTCTCCTGCATCCTGGACCACATCGGCAACACGCCGCTGGTGGCCATCCGGCACCTGGCCCCGGGCCCGGTGCTGGCCAAGGCGGAGTTCCTGAACCCCGGAGGCAGCATCAAGGACCGCATCGCCCTGCACATCCTGCGCCGGGCCCGGGAGCGGGGCGACCTCCGGGAGGGCGACGTGATCGCCGAGGCCACCTCGGGCAACACCGGCATCGGCATCGCCCTGGTGGGGCGCCAGATGGGCTTCCGGGTGATCATCGTGATGCCCGAGAACATGTCCGAGGAGCGCAAGAAGATCATCCGGGCACTCGGGGCGGACCTGGAACTGACCCCGGCCGAGAAGAGCCTGTCGGGATGCCTGGAGCGGCTGGAGCAGATCCGCGCCGAGCACCCGAGGGTCTTCGTGCCGGGGCAGTTCACCAACCCCGACAACCCCGAGGCCCACTACCTGACCACCGGTCCCGAGATCTGGCGGCAGGCGGACGGCCAGGTGGACGTCTTCGTCGCCGGCATCGGCAGCGGCGGCACCCTGATGGGGGTGGGGCGCTATCTCCGGGAACGGAATCCCCGGGTGCAGATCGTCGCGGTCGAGCCCCGGAACTCCTCGGCCCTCCTGGGCCGGGAGCCGGGGCTCCACGTGATCCAGGGGATCGGCGACGGCTTCGTGCCCCCGGTGGTGGACCGCCACCTGATCGACATGGTGATGACGGTCAGCGACGAGGACGCGGTGGAGACCACCCGGCGCCTGGCCCGGGACTGTGGCTTGCTGGTGGGGACGTCCTCGGGGGCCAACGCCTGGTGCGCGGCCCACTTCGCCGACGGCCGCCGCAGCGTCGTGACCGTGCTTCCCGACCGGGCCGAGCGGTACTTCAGCACCGCGCTGCTGTAGGCCTCACGGACCGGCAGGCGAAGGGTTCCCCTGGGCGGGGACGCCCCGCTGGCGGGCCCGGACGGGCCAGGTGGTCGGGTCGGAGACGATCCACGGCAGTGCGAACCGAGGTTCCTCCGGCAGGCTCGTCTCGACGAGCAGGACCCCCTCGGACGTCTCCGGCGCCTGCTGGGCCACCACCCGGATCAGCCACCCGTCCCCCTCGGGGGCCACCGCCCCCCGGAGCACTCCCGCAGGGTCGCGGACCCGCACCAGGCGGAAGGGTCGTCCCCCGGGCGAGAAGACCCGGAGGGTGATCTCCGGGGGAGGCTGCCCCGGCTCAAACGGGGAGAGGACCGCGGCCGGAGGGATGACGCGGAGCAGCCTGGGGGCCGACGGGGCGGACTCCTGGGGGGCCGGGGCGGTCTCCTCCCGGGGACCCACCTTCCCGGTGCACGCCCCGAGGGCGAGGACCAGGGCGGCCCAGCAGAACCCCCTCCGGAGGGAGAGTCGCGGCAGGACTTCCCCGTTCCCCGTCCGGTCCGCGTCCCGGGCCACCGTCATCGGCTGCTTTCCCCGCCCGGCTGGAAGGACCGGAGGATCCGTCCGCAGGCGGCGAACTCCGCCTCGGTCTTCGCCTCCTTCGCGGCCCTCCGGGCGGACCGGCAGTCCTCGGGGCTGGTTCCCTCGGTCTTGCAGGTCAATTCGGCCAGGCGCTGGCAGTCGTTCTTCGGGCCGCAGGCCCAGAGGGCCAACAGGGCCGTCCCGATCAGCCATCGCCACCTCGTGGTTCGCACCATCGTCCTCCTCCCGACCGGGCCGGCGGAATGGTATCCCCTTCTCGACGCCATTGCACGTCGCATCCCCAGGCGGATGGGGATTCGGTGGTTGACCTTCTCGCCTCCTGGAGTAGCATCGGGCGACTCGGTTCCTACCTCGGGGAGGAGAGATGCGCTTCTACCGTTACTCAGGGATCCTGGCCGTCCTGTGTTGCGTTCCGGTGCTGGCCCGGGCGGGCGAGGCCGAAGGGGCGGGAACCCCGCAAACCTTCTCGGACAGGGTCCTCCCGGTGCTGCAGCGGGGGGCTGCCCGCTTCGAGGCGGGGCCCTTCGAGGCGAGCCTCCATGGCCGCCTGAACGTCTGGACCGGCTGGGTGGGATCCGATGCCCTGCTGTCCGAAGGGGACCCGATGCAGGAGTACGGGTTCCGGATGCGCCGGGTCCGGTTCGGCGTGGACGGGAGCCTGTTCCAGACCGTGACCTTCGGGATCGAGATGGACCTCTTCGATTCCGAGAAGCAGGGCGGACCCCTCTACGACGCCTGGGTGGACTGGACCCCGACCCACTGGTTCGGCTTCCAGGTGGGCTTCCAGAAGTTCCCCTTCGTGAAGACCGAGATGAACTCCTCCGCCGGGACCGCCCACCTGGACCGGGCCCTGGGGGTCAAGGCGATGGCGCCCGCCAACACGCTGGGCCTGGCGATCCACTCGGACCTCTGGAAGGACCACCTGCGCCTGACCCTCGGCGTCTTCAACGGGCTCCAGCGCAACGCCTCCTTCTGGGAGGGCTACGAGGGGGTCGGCGTGAGCCTCGGGAGCCGCTTCCAGCGCCTGGCCTACGTGGGCCGCCTGGACATCGAGCCCCTGGCCCGGCTGGGTTCCGGCGAGCCGGACCTCCAGGGCGGGCCGGTCCGCCTGGGCTTCGGCGGCGGCGGGTTCTACAGCGACGGCAAGACCGACGAGATCTTCGGCGCCTCGGGCTACCTGCACCTGAAGGCCTACGGCTTCCACTTCCTGGGCGAGGCCGTCTGGGACCGGGCTCGGCCCCAGAAGCAGCCCACCACGGTCACCACGACCCCGGCCGAGGTGGACCGGGTGACCGCCCAGGGGTCCCTGGGGTATTTCATCCGCCCGATCACGACGGGCCTGGCGGTCCGGACCGAGTACATCGACAACCACATGGACCAGAAGGACGAGGGGGACCAGGTCGTCGTCGCGGCGACGCTGACTCACTACGTCGTGCAGCACTACCTGAAGGCGATGTTCGAGTACCAGACCCGGATCGAGCTGCACGGGCGCAAACTGAAGAACGACTCGGCCATCCTGGGCATCCAGCTGGCCTTCTAGTCTCCCCGGGAGGGCACGATGAGCGCTCGGATCTTCTGGCGAGGGGCCCTCTGGGGGCTTGCTTCGTTGCTGTGGTGGTCGGCCTGCACCGACGGACGGGGGTTGCGGGCCAAGCGGGTCGAGTCCCAGGACGAGTTGATCGGAGGTCCCACGGCCAAGGGCAAGGTGGGCGACTACCTGCTGGAAAACGACCGCATCCGGGTCGTGATCAGCGGGCCCGGTCCGACCTTCACCGCGGGCCTGTTCGGGGGCACCGTGCTGGACGTGGACCTCCAGCGCACCCGATCCCAGGACGTCCAGGGGCGGGGATTCGACGCCTTCGCCGAGGCCTTCCCCCTGGCCAACCTCCTGATCGTGAACCCAATGAATCCCACCCGGGCCATGCGCCTCTCCGACGCCGGGGTCCGGGCCGAGGACGTCCAGGGGGCCGTCTCGGTCCTGAAGGACGGCAGCGACGGCCAGGAGGCGGTGATCCGGGTGACCGGGCATTCCGCCTACATCTTCGACGTGCTGAAGATGCTGAACCGGGACTTCCTGGAGGGGATGCTGAACCCCCTGAAGGTGGCGGGCATGGAGCTGGACATGTACCAGCTGGCCGACCTGCTGCCGGCCCTGGTGGGGGAGCCGGACCTGAACCTGTTCGGGCTGCTCAACCGCCTCCAGATCTCCTTCGACTTCCAGACGGACTACATCCTGCGCCCCGGGGAGCCCTTCCTGCGCCAGGTGACCCGGGTGACCCTGGCGCCCCAGTCGGATCGGCTGCTCCAGGGATGCCCGCCGACCCCCTGCGACAAGACCTGCGAGTTCGGGTACGCGGTGGCGGAACTGTCCGAGACGGTTGCCGGCGCCTCGACGCCCTACAAGCGGATGTGTCCGGTCTGCCAGTGCGCCCGGGAGCCCGGGGAGATGGCCACCTTCAACGAGAGCCGGGACTTCTTCCAGGTGCTGCTGGGCACCCTGGAGGGCTGGGTGGATCCCCTCTGGAAGGGCGGCGTCGTGACGGGCGACTTCCTCTTCTTCGGGGCCGACGCGCCCCCCTTCGCCCCGGGCTTCGGTTTCGACATCGACCGGAAGGTGTACGAGGACCTCTGGCAGGGCGTCGGGACGATGGGAAGCCCCATCGCCGCCGAGTGGGTCGCCGGCGTGGGCGAGAACGTGTCCTACGCCTGGGCCACCGTGAATCCGAAGGAACGGAAGGGGTTCGACTGTCCCGGTCACCGCCTCGCCATCGTCCGGGTCGATCCGTCCAGGGAAGAGGCCCTGGCCCAGGCCCTGACGGGACAGGGGGACCTGGATCTCGCCCGGAACCTGGCCTCCCGGGACGCCGCGGCCCGGGTGCGCCAGGCGATCGTGGATCGCCGCCCGATCCCCGTCCTTTCGGTCCCGACCGACCGGGCGTCGGACCCGGGGGACCAGGCCGATCCCGCGCTGCGGGAACAGGCCTATCACCAGTGGGTGTCCGGGGTGCTGGCCCAGGCGGGGCAGACCCTGGCGGCCCGGTTCGGGGACGGCGTGGAACTGGGCCTCCTCCCGGCCCACGACTGCATGCCCTCCCGGGTGCTGGTGCCCCTCTTCACCACCAGCGCCACCGCGGTGCTGACCCATTTCGCCGAGGGCGACCGGCTGGAGCCCGCCGGCCAGGACGGGCCTCTGGTGGACGACCGCCGCTCCTACACCTTCACTCGTTACCTGAGCGTCGGGGAGGGGGACGTGGCCACGGCCGTGGCGCCCTTGTACCAGCTCCGGGGCACTGCGACCGGGACCCTGGAGGGCGTGGTCTTCGAGGACCCCTCCCGCCGGCCCCTGTCCCACATCGACGTCTTCCTGCTCCAGGATCCCCGGGAGAAGCCCGAGGACCCGGTGCCGGCGTCTTTTGCCGCCTACCGGCGGATGGCCATCGATCGGTTCGGCCACTCGGGCATCGTGACCCATTTCCAGAGCGACGTGGGACTTCGGGCCGAAACGGACCCCTCGGGGTCCTTCGAGGGTCCGGTGCCTCCGGGACGCTACCTGGCGATGGCCCACGACCCCGACCGGGGGTCCTCGCCGCTGGAGCCCGTGGAGGTTCGGGACGGGAGCCGTTCCCAGGTGCTGCTGTTCCTCCAGGCGCCCGGGAAGGTGGCCTACCGGGTGACGGACCAGGCGGGAAACCGGATTCCCGCGCGCCTGTCCTTCCAGGCCCTCGACGATTCGGGCAGGCCCCTGGATTGGGACGGCACCAACGACCCCGAACTGGGCGACCACCGGTACGACCACGGGGTCCGGAAGGCCGAACACTCGGGCCACGGGGAGGGGACGATCCGCCTGGCCCCCGGGCGCTACCGGGTGCTGGTGTCCCGGGGCATGGAGTACTCCGTCGCCCAGGTGGAGGACCTGGAGGTGGCCCCGGCGAAGACGGTGCCCCTGCAGGTGACGCTGGTCCGGGAGGTGGACACCACCGGCTGGCTGGCCGGGGATTTCCACGTCCACGCGGTGGCCTCCGTGGACTCCTCGCTGCCGATGGAGACCCGGATCCGGGCCGCGGTGGCCGAGGGCCTGGAGGTGGTCGCCGCCACGGACCACGACCACATCGTGGACTACGGCCCCTGGATCCGCCGGGAAGGCCTCGAGAACTTCCTGAAATACGAGGTCGCGGCCGAGGTGTCCCCGCTGGAATACGGGCACTTCAACGCCTTCCCGATGCGCTACGACGACACGGCCGGGTTCGTCCACGGGGCGCCGGGGTGGCACGGGCTGACGATGCGGCAGATCTTCGACCGGATGCGGGACATGCGCGAAGGCCCCGAGGACGCCTTCGTGATGGAGGCGAACCATCCCCGGGACGGGTTCATGGGATACCTCGCCCAGCTGGGGGTGAAGGGCTACGACATGACCCGCAAGCGGCCGGGCATGGAGATGTGCAACCAGGTGATGAGCGAGGCCCCCTGCGACTTCGACTCCTTCGAGATCCAGAACGGCAAGAACCTCCAGTACCTCCACACCCCGACGGTCGGCGAGGCCGAGCGCCACAACCGCTGCTACCGGGAGATCCTGGACCTGCGGGATGCCGGGCGCCTGGCCTTCCGGGCCGGGACCTCGACCTGCGCCTGGCTGCTGGCGGACCCGGTGGCCGACTGCGACCGGGCGGCGGCAGCGGCCCGGGACCCGGCCCTCGGGGAGGCGGAGCGCCTGGCCTGGGCGGCCACCCGGGACCACTGCGCCTGGCACCGGGAGGCCCGGGAGGCCTTTGACGCGGCCTCGAAGGCCGACGGGCTGATCGCCGCGAAGCGCCAGGCCCTGGAGGCCCTGAAGGCACTGAGCCTCCGGTACCAGTTGGAGCGGACGGACCTGGAGAACGACGCCTTCTACAACACGACCTCCGAGGAGCAGGCCGCCCGGGACCCGACGAAGTTCGCCGACGTGGGCTGCTCCCAGCAGAAGGCCTGCGAGGCCTGCGTCGGGAAGAGGCATCCCGAGTGCGCGAAGAAGGTCTCCGACGGCGGGACCGGCTGGACCAGCGCCTGCGTGATCTGGTGCCGGGACGAGTGCCCGGAGCATGACGCCCGGCCCTGCACCGATCGCTTCGAGGTCCTGGAGGACTGGTTCCACTTCCTGGACATCGGCTTCGACAAGGTCGGAGTCGCCAATTCCGACAGCCATGGGACCGCGAAGGAGATCGGCCATCCCCGGACCTACGTCCGGGCGGACACCGATTCCCCGGCCGCGGCGGACATCCGGGACGTGAACCGGGCGATGAAGGCCGGCCGGGTGACGCTGTCCTCGGGGGCGTTCATCGACTTCTCGCTGCGCCAGGAAGGGACGCCGGGACGGGCGGAAATCGGCGACGTCCTGCCCGCGACCGGCGAAGGGGACCTGCTGGCCCACGTCCGCGTCCAGACCCCCTCCTGGTACCGGGTCGAGCGGATCGAGATCTGGAGCAACAGCCGGCGGGTCAAGCAGATCCCCGTGGATCCCCCGAAGGAGGCCATCCAGGACTTCGATGCCGAAGTGCGCCTTCCCCGCCCGGAGATCGACTCCTGGTACCTGGTCATCGCCTACGGCACCTCCGGGGACGCCTCCATGTCCCCCGTGTACAAGCGGGAGCCCTACGGGAACATCCTGATCTCCACCGTCATCGCCCTGGCGGCGGACCAGCTGCTGGCATCCTTCTCGTCGCTGCTGGACAAGGTCTCGGCCCTGGGACTCGACGTGTCCTCGCTCCTCGGATCCCTGGAACTGCCCGATTCCTATCCGTCGTTCGCCTGGGGCGCCACCAACCCGATCCGGGTGGACGTCGATGGGGGAGGCTTCCGCCCGCCCAGGGCGGTGGACAGCAACGGCGACGGCGTGTGGGACCTTCCCTCCTTCTGCTCCGTGCCCTGCGACCCCTCGAAGGGCCAGGCGGCCTGTCCCGAGGGCCAGGCCTGCCTGCCGCGCATCGGCACCTCCGGGGCCGATGCCGTCCATCTCTGCCAGTCCCCGACCCCGGACTACTGCGTGGGCCTCCAGAAGGTGAGCCCCTGACGGTCCGCCGGAGGAGTCCCGAGTGCGCCAGCGGCGGCTTTCCTGCATGGCGGGTCCCGGATCCCGCCCCCTGCTTTCGGCCCTGGCGTGCGCCTGGCTGCTGGTCCTTCCCGGGGAGGCGATCGCCCGGGTGCTGCCTCCACGGGCTGCCGAAGTGGTCACCCGGACCTTCCAGGGGCTGGACCCGGCCTGGCGCATCCAGGGGGTGGCCATCGAGTCGTCCCGGGTCCTGGCGACCTTGTGTCCGAACCCTTCCGGCGACTGCATCGAGGTCCGCCTGACGGATCCCGAGGAGGGCTGTCCGGAGGGGGACCGCCTGGGCCCCTGGTGCCTGTTCCTTCCTCCCGGGGACCCCTCGGGCCGGTTGCGGGAGGTCCTGGTGCCCCTGCTGTCGGCGACACCTCCCGGTTCCATCTGGGAGGATCCAGGCAGGGATCGGAGGGTCCAGCCGGCGCCGGAAGAGCCCCCCTTCGAGGCGGGGGATTCGGCCTCGACCGGGGAAACCCCCGGGTCGCGCTGGTGGGCCACCTTCGGGTTTCTGGCGATCCTGACGATCGGGTTCCTGCCGGGGTTCGGACTGGCCCTCGGGATCCGGGCCCGCTTTCCAGGGGCCGAGGGCCGCCGGGGACGGATGGCCGCACTGGCCATCTCGGGGCTTGCGATACTGATGGGGGCGGGCCTGGCCTGGCTGCCCTGGAAGGCCTGGGGGATCCTGCTGGGAGGCGGGGTCTGGGCGGGCACGGGATTCCTGGTGGGCATCGCGTGGCCCGGGCCCCCCACGCGGGCCTTCCGGCGATCGGCATGGGTCTGGGGAATCCTGGTGGCCCACGGCCTCGGGGCCGAGTTCGTGATGGCCCGGGGAACCGGACAGGGGCGGGCAGATCCCGACCTCCAGGCCCGCCCGGCCCTCCGGGACCGGTCCGCGATGCTGGGGGCCACCTGCGCGGCCCTGTTTCCCGAGGAACCGCCCTCCCCGGAGGCCTACCGGGAGATGCGCCGGGCGTTGCGGCAGACGCCCCCGCCCCGCCTGTGGCTCCACCTGGGAAGCGACCTCGTCCAGGAGGAGCCCGCAGGCCTGCCCCTCCCGGCCCTCGTCGGGACCTTTCGCCCCGGGGAGGTCCACTGGGACGGGGGCCTGCCCGGGACCCCGACGGACGTGCATCTGCGCCAGGCCCTGTCCTGGACCCGCCGCGATCCTCCTCCGTCCGGGATCGTCCTGTACCTGAATCCCGCGACCGACGTCCCCGCCCTGGGCGAGCGCAACGCCTGCTGTGGCGCCGGGCCTCTCTTCGCGTTTGCCGGGGGGGAACCGCGCATTTCCTGCGAACGGACCGACCTCCGGGGCCGCTGGCGGGTGCTGCTGGGGCAGGTCCCTCCGCCGCCTGGCGTGGAGGCGCTGGGGGCCTCCCGCCTCGCCCGGCAGTTCGGCGAGGCCTGGCGGGCCGCCTTCGGCCGGCTGCTGGCGGGGCCGGACGAGCGGGTCGCGGCGTTGAGCCGCCTCCGGGTGCTGCTGCCCTTCGTGCGGGATCGGCTGGAGGAACGGGGTGTTCGGCTCCTGCTGGTCCTGGTGCCTTCCCCCGGGGACCTGGTCCGGGACGACGGGACGAGCCCGGGATCCCGGGAGTGGGTCCAGACCATGGAGATCTGCCGGGTGCTGGACCTCCCGTGTCGAAATGCCCGGGAAGCCTGGGTTCCGCCGCGGGGGGAGGAGGCCCGTTTCGAGCCGTTCCTCCCGGGGACCGGACACCTGTCTCCCGCCGGCGAGCGGCGCCTGGCCCGGTGGGTTGCGGAACACTTGGCATCATTGGAGGATCCCCCGGAATAGGCCGGGGGCAGGAGGCGACATGGCACATCCCCTTGCAGGAAGACCCGCTCCCCGGGAGGCCCGGATCGACCCCGAGGCGCTGGTGGCGGCCTATCATCATCGGCGGCCCGACCCCTCGGACCCGGTGCAGCGGGTCACCTTCGGGACCTCGGGCCACCGGGGCAGTTCCCTCCGGGGGTCCTTCCAGGAGGACCACATCCTGGCCATCGCCCAGGCGCTTTGCGAGCACCGGCGGGACCGGCGGGTCACCGGGCCCCTCTACCTGGCTCCCGACACCCATGCTCTGTCCCTTCCGGCGCTTCGGACGGCCCTCCAGGTCTTCGCGGCCAACGGGGTCCGGGTGGTGCTGCCGGTGGACCTGACCCCGATGCCGACCCCGGTGATCTCCCGGGCCATCGTGGTCCACAACCGGGATGCCGCCCGGGACCCGGCCGACGGGGTGGTGGTCACGCCATCCCACAACCCGCCCGAGGACGGGGGGTTCAAGTACAACCCCCCCCACGGGGGCCCCGCCGAGTCGGTCATCACCGACGCGATCCAGCAGCGGGCCAACCGGATCCTGGAGGAGGGCCTCCGGGAGGTCCGGACGGTCCCCCTGGCCCAGGCCCTCTCGGCGGACACCACCGCCTACGAGGACCTGGTGGACCCCTACGTCCGGGACCTGCCGGCCCTGGTCCGGCTGGATGCCATCGCCGCCGCGGGGGTCCGGATCGGGGTGGACCCCCTGGGAGGGACCTCGCTGTACCTCTGGGACCGGATCGCCGATCGTCACGGTCTCTCCCTGGAGGTGGTCCAGCGGACCGTGGACCCCGCCTTCGCCTTCATGCCCCTGGACCATGACGGGCGGATCCGGATGGACTGCTCCTCCCCCTGGGCGATGTCCGGCCTGATCGCCTGGAAGGACCGCTTCGACGTCGCCTTCGGGTGCGACCCCGACGCGGACCGCCACGGCATCGTCACGCCCCGGGGCGGCCTGATGAATCCCAACGCCTTCCTGGCCGTGGCGGTCGATCACCTCCTCCGCCATCGCCCGGAATGGTCCGCGACGATCCAGGTCGGCAAGACCGTCGTGACGTCCTCGCTGCTGGATCGAGTCGCCCGGTCGATGGGCCGGGAGGTAGTGGAAGTCCCGGTGGGATTCAAGTGGTTCGTGCCGGGTCTGTCCTCTGGCCGCCTGGCATTCGCTGGGGAGGAAAGCGCCGGCGCGGTGTTCCTGTGCCGGGACGGCTCCCCCTGGACCACCGACAAGGACGGCCTGGCGATGGGGCTCCTGGCCGCGGAGGTCCCTGCCCTGACCGGCCAGGACCCCTTCGGGCGCTACGAGGACCTGGTGGCCGCCCATGGGCGCCCCTGGTACTCCCGGGTCGATGCCCAGGCGGACACGGTCCAGCGCCAGCGCCTGTCCCGCCTATCCCCCTCGGACCTGAAGGCCACGATGCTGGCCGGGGAGCCCATCCGGGAGACCCTGACCCGGGCCCCGGGAAACGGGGCCCCCATCGGCGGCCTGAAGGTGGCCACGGACAACGGGTGGTTCGCGGCCCGGCCCTCGGGCACCGAGGACGTGTACAAGATCTACGCCGAGTCGTTCCTGGGGCCGGACCACCTGTCCCGCCTGGTGGAGGAGGCCCGGGACCTCGTGAACAGCGTGCTCCAGGAGGCGTAGTCCCGGCCCCGACCGCGGCGTTGCGTGGTCCGGGACAGAGCCCCCCGCGCCGGCGAACCGGCTCGAAGAAGGAATCCGGGGGCTTTCGGAGGCCCGGAAGGGGAGGCCGTGGGTACCGGTGGTCAGCCCTGGCAGTCCTGGGCGCTGTCGTCCAGGTTCTGCTGGTCCGGGTACAGGGAATTGCAGGCCTCGGAGTCGCAGTAGCCGTCCCCGATGTACCCGCAGGGGTCCGCCGCGGCGCAGGTGCAGGGGGTCAGAACTTCGGCCTGGCATTGATTCTGGACTTTCACCGGGTCCTCGCAGGTCCAGTCCTGGCAGTTGCAGAAGGACGTCCCCCAGAAGGTGGTGCAGCGCTCGTCGGTCCGGACGACCGCTCCCTGGTCCGCGCAGTAGGAATCACAGGGGATCGAGACCTGGTTCCCGTCGGCTCCGCACCGGCACGGGTTGCCGTCCAGGTCGCAGTACTCCGAGAACTCTTCCGGATTGCAGGCGCCCCCGCAGGTGCAGTCGGCGGTGTCCACGAAGTGGTCTTCGGGGAACGAGGTGGCGCAGTCCGCGTCACAGAAGTCGTCCCCGATCCAGCCGCAGGGGTCCGCCGAGGCGCAAGTGCACGGGGTGTAGTACAACTGGTCGCACTGGGTGGCCACCAGGTCCGGCTGGCCGCAGTCGAAGGAGCAGTCGCAGGTGTATCTGCCCTCCTGCCCCAGGACGCACGCGGTGCCGACCATCCCGTTGGCCGTGCACACCTCCCCGCAGGCATGGGGTTCCCAGTTCCCGCTGTCGGGATTGCAGTAGCAGATCGTCAGGCCGTCGGGCATGCACTGGAGCGACTGGGTGTCCGGGTCGCAGGGACCGGTGCACTCGAAGGGGGGCACGTCCGCGGCCGGCAGATCCGCTGCCGGCAGGTCCCCGGTGGACGGGACGTCCTGGGAACCGGGATCCACCGGACCGGGGTCGTCGATGCCAGGGTCTCCGACGCCCGGGTCAGCCGGGCTGGTATCCGTGGGGCCGGGGTCGATCGGCACCGTGTCCTGCGTGCCGGGGTCTCCGACGCCCGGGTCGGCCGGGCTGGTATCCGTGGAGCCGGGGTCGATCGGCACCGTGTCCTGCGTGCCGGGGTCGGCCGGAGACGGGTCCCGGTGGGTGTCCACGTCCTGGGGAGGGGCCTGATCGGAAGCGCCTGGATCCGCCGGGATGATCACGTCCGTACCCGGGCGGACGTCCTGGCCGGAATCGCTGCCTTCGCAGGCGGCGAGGGCCATCGCGATCACCAGAAGCAGCCGGACAGGAACGTTCATCGGATTCTCCCTGGTAGAAGATGCCCCGATGCTAGACGGAGACTCCGGGATTCGCAAGCCGCTTCTCTTCCGCTGGACATGTCCCAGGGGAATGGCATAACATGCCAGCGTTCACAGGAGACGACGGGATGGCGGAAGTGGATTTGTGGAATGCCCCTGTCTTCCGGGGGATGACCCCCGACGATCTGGAAGTCCTGAAGAAGGTCGGCCGGGTGATGCCCTTCGTGGCCGGCGAGACCCTCTGCGCGGGGCGTGCTCGGACGGGCATGCTGTTCGTGATTGCCCGGGGGATTGCCTCGGTGATGCTCCCGGACCCGGAAACCGGGGAGGAAAAACCCCTGGTCTCCTTGAAGGCCGGGGACTCCTTCGGGGAAACCTCCCTGCTCGACGGACTGCCCAGGATCGCCCGCATCGTCGCGAAGGGGTCCGGCACTTGCTGGACCCTGGACCACGCGGGACTGGCGCGGTTGAAGCAGGAGGCCCCCGGCACCGCCGCGGTGCTGCTGGCCAACCTGTCCGAGGGGATGGCGGATCGCCTGTGCCGGTCGGCGGAGCAGATCGTCCGGCTCCAGGACCGGAAGCGGCAGGCGTCCGACGATCGGCAACGGCGGGTCGGGGAACAGGCCGCCCGGTCCCTGTGGTCCCGCTGGTTCGGGGGGAAGCGCGATGAGTGATGCCAGAACGCAACAGGTCCTGTCGTGGCTGAGGACGCTTCCCTTCTTCCAGGAGATGCCCCAGGATCACCTGGTCGCCCTGCTCCCGCGCCTGCGCACCCGCCGCCTGGCGGACCAGGAGGAACTCTGCCGGACCGGCGACCCGCCGGGCTGCCTCTGGCTGGTGGTCCGGGGGGCGCTCCAGGTCCGGTCGCCCAAGGGGCGGGACGTGACCCGGATCGAGACCGGCGATGCCTTCGGGGTAGGGACCCTTCTCAGTCACAGGCCCCGGATCTTCGGGGCCGTCGCCATCGGGGAGACCTGGCTGCTGCAGCTGGATCGGACGACCTGGGACGACCTGATTGCCCGGCGAGACGCCCATTCCCTGGTCCTGGCGGACCGCCTCGCGGTGCTGCTGGCGTCCCAGATGCGCCATGCCGACGACATCCTCCGGCGGCTCCTTCCCTCGCCGAAGCCGGCCGTGGCCGGTTCCTCCGAAGGGGAGGTCGCACAGAAAGAATCCCCGGCCTCCTCCCGTCGCCCATCCGGCCCTGCCGAGGACCCGGCCGGACGACCGGTCCGGCCTTCCGTTCCTGGGTCGGTGGCCCCGGGTCGCCGGGCCGCCACCCGGATTTCCGAGCAGGACCTGGACACCTTCCTATCCGAAATGGAGACGAAGGTCGGACTCGACGGCCAGACGAACATCCGCGTCGTCCACTCGGCCGAGAAGCCCGTCCGTCCCAAGACCCCCGGTTTCTGACCCCCCCTAAAGTTTTC
>JAGOKF010000129.1 GCA_017994695.1 Myxococcota bacterium
GGCGGGGATGGTGCTGGTGGCCTGGAACCCGAATCCCCCGGCCGGGGCGAAGCCCGCCGACGTGGCCTTCTGCATGGACGCCTACGAGTTCCCCGGACAGGGGGAGAAGCCGAAGACCGGGGTCCATTCCGGGACCGCCGCGGGCCTGTGCAAGAAAGCCGGCAAGCGCCTCTGCACCGGCCGGGAGTTCCTGAAGGCCTGCGGCGACGCGTCCTTCGAGGCCGGGGTCTGCAACACCTCCGGGTCCCTGCAGCCCTCGGGGTCCTTCCCGTCGTGCAAGAGCCCCGCGGGCATCTACGACCTGGTGGGCAACGCCGGGGAGTGGACCTCGGACGGGCAGTTGCGGGGTGGCGACGCCTCCCGGGGCGGGGGCGGGTCGTGCGGCTACGCCACCCGCCGGTTCTCGCCGAAGGCCACCGACGGCTTCCGCTGCTGCGCCGACCCCACCCCCTGACCAGCGACAAGGAGCGCCATGATCGATCGCTACAGCACGCCCGAGATGCGGGAGGTCTGGTCCTCCCGGCGGCGGTTCGAGCGGATGCTCGAGGTCGAGGTCGCCTACCTGGAGGCCCTGGAGGAGGACGGCATCGCGCCCCCGGGCGGGGCGGCGGTGATCCGGGAGCGGGTGCGCCTGGACCCGGCGCGGATCGAGGCCCTCGAGGAAACCCTGCGCCATGACGTGATCGCCTTTCTGGCCCACGTCGAGGAGCAGGTGGGGGAGGCCGGGCGGTTCCTCCACTTCGGCCTCACCTCCTCCGACGCCCTGGACACGGCCCTGGCCCTCCAGTTCCAGGAGGCCGGGGCCCTGATCCTCCGGGACTGGCGGGAACTGGACCGGGTGCTGCTGGACCAGGCCCAGGCCCACCGGGGCGTCCCGGTCGCCGGGCGCACCCACGGGATGCACGCCGAGGTGACCTCCTTCGGGCTGGTGCTGCTGGGCTGGCGGGAGATGGTCGCCCGCGCCATGGAGCGCCTCCGGGCCGGATTCGAGGAGGTCCGGGTCGGGAAACTGTCGGGGGCGGTGGGCAACCTGGCCTTCGGGGACCCGGACCGGGAGGCCCGGGTGCTGTCGCGGCTGGGACTGCGGCCCGAGCCCTGCGCGACCCAGGTGGTGGCCCGGGATCGCCATGCAGCGCTCTTCTCGGCGTTGGCCCAGGGCGCCGCGGTGATCGAGGCCATCGCCACGAACCTCCGCCACCTCCAGCGGACCGAGGTCGGCGAGGCCGAGGAGCCCTTCGGGCGCGGGCAGCGGGGGTCCTCGGCGATGCCCCACAAGAAGAACCCCATCCTGTCCGAGAACCTCTGCGGGCTGGCCCGCCTGGTCCGGTCCTACAGCCTGGCGGCCCTGGAGGACGTGGCTCTGTGGCACGAACGGGACATCAGCCATTCCTCGGTGGAACGGGTCATCGCCCCCGACGCCACCTCCCTGATCCACTTCGCGGTGCGGCGCCTGGCGGGGATCCTCCGGGGGCTCCAGGTGCACCCGGAGCGGATGGCCCGCAACCTGGCCGTCACGGGGGACGTCCTGCACAGCGAGGCGGTGCTGCTGGCGCTGGTCCGGGCGGGGCTCCGGCGCCAGGAGGCCTACGGCCTGGTGCAGCGCAACGCCCTGAAGGCCCTTTCGGAAGGCGGGTCCTTCCAGGAACGCCTGCGGGCGGACCCGGAGGTGGCCGCCCGGATCCCCGAGGACGATCTGGCGGCCTGCTTCTCCCTGGACCGCCATCTCCGGTTCGAGCCCGCCATCTTCCACCGCCGGAGCCCCGATCCCCCCGAGGCGGAGTGACCGATGGTCCCGCCGCGCCCCTTCGCGATGGCGCTGGTCCGGGATGCCGGCCTGGCGACGGTCCGGGAGGCCCTGGTCCGGGTCCTGTCCCGGGAGGACTACGTTCCCTGGGATCCCGCCCGGACCCCTCGGGGGTACCCGGCGCTGGCCGGGGAATTCGACCGCTGGATCGCCGGGGAATCGGCCGGGAAGGTCGTGCTGGTCCCCGCTTGCTGGAACCGGGTGTTCCACCGGGTCCGGGACCTGTCCCGGCAGGTCCCGGGGACCCCCTGGGTGGGGGTGCTGGAGCCCCCGGGGGATCCCCTGCGCCTGAAGGTCTTCGAGGGCGGGGAACTGCGCCTGAAGGCGGGCCCCGACCCCGACGACGAACTGCCCTACCACCCGCTTCCGGCGACCCCGGAACAGGTGCACGGGTTCCTGGCCGGCTGGCTCGCCGAGGCCCGCCTCTCCTCCCCGGCCCCGGCGGACCCGGAAACCCTGGCCCTGCGCCTGGGAGTGCCCCGAACCCGTCCTGCCTTCCAGGATCTGTGGCGGGATCCGGCCCTGATCGGTCCGTGGGTGCCGGAACGGTGGACCTTCATCGATCGGCGTTCCCGGCTGGCCCGGGAAGCCTGAGGCGGCGTCGGGCCCGTCCCCAGAGGATCCCGGGAATCAGCCAGGGGATGCCCGGGATTCTTCCGGCGCCCTGGGAGCAGCCTCCCGACCCCCCCGAGGTCCTCCCGTCGCCACCGGGGATCGACCCGTCGCCTGCGGCCGCGTCCCGGACCCCCTCGCCAGGGAGCCCGTCGGGCCCCGCCGCGTCCCGATCGCAGGGGCAGCCGCCCGGGTCCGCCGCTCCCTCGTCGGGGAAGGAACCCCCCGTCTCCGTCGGCGGCACCGCCTCCGGACCCGCTTCCCCGGGTGGCGCGTCCGGGAGGCCGGTCTCCTCGGCGATCTCCCCGGGGTCGCCCTGTTCGGGGACCTGCTCCCCGGACGTGCTCTCCGGGAGTTCGGGAACCGAGGCCTCTTCGGCCTCCTCGGTCCCCCCGGGGTCCCCGGGCGGGAGGCAGGTCTCCTCCAGCACCAGGTGCCAGTCCTTGCCCCCGTTGTTGTCCCAGGATCCGTCCCGGCCGTGGAAGACGAAGTCGATCTGTCCCGCCAGTTCCCTCACGGGTCCCACGTCCACGCACCACCGTCCCGGGGCCTGTTCCGACAGGGGGCTCTCCACCGAGGCGTGGTCGAAGGCCACGGTGCCCTCGGGCCAGAGGGACGCCGGGGGTGCCTTCCACCCGTCGATGCCCCAGTGGAGCCAGCCGGCCCGGCTCCAGCAGAAGCGGATCACGTCCTCCCGGCAGGGCCGGGCCGGGCTGTAGGGGCCCGACTCCCCTCCGCCGCCCGTGGATGGCCCCACCCAGACGTGGAGGACCGGGCTGCGGCCCAGGTTGCCCTGGCCGTCCCTGGCCTCGACGAAGTAATCCACCAGGGACTCCCGGACCCCCGCGATGGTGGCGGACCACCGGGCGGCCTTCCGCCGGGGGGCCGGGTCGGTCCGGGAGGCCTCGGTGGCCGGCGTCATCGCCGTGGCGGTCCATCCCGGGGAGTCGTACCGGAGGTCCTCGTCCACCTGCCCGTCGGGGTCGATCCGCCACCGGACGGCCGCCTCGGCCACCCCCGAGAAGTCGTCGATGTAGGTCCAGACCGTGAAGTCCGAAGGCCTGGGCTCCGTTCCCCACTCGATTCCCCCGGGGTTGTAGGGAGTGCGCTGGGGCGGGTAGATCGTCGGCGGCACCGGGTCCCGGACGGTCCCCGCCAGCACGCCCTGGACCTGGTCCAGGGCCAGGTTCGCGGCCCGGGTGGGGTGGGAGTCCCAGGTTCCCCCCTCGGCGCCGTCCCAGTACCAGTAGCAGGAGGTCTGGGCATTGAGCAGGAAGTGCCATGCCCGGGCCATCGCCCCGCCGGTCCCGGCCTCGACGTCCCCGATCGGCGGCTCGGGCTGGTTCGCCTGGGCGGTCTGGACCAGGTTGGTCGCGGCCACCAGCACCGCCCAGGAATTCCGGTCGGGGCTGTAGCCGTCGGTGGCGGGCCGGCCGTTCCACTTCAGGAACTCCGGGTCGCCGTTGTCCGCCCCGCTCCAGGACCCGGGCTCCGCGTGGACGTAGTCGTCGGGGGCCGGGGGGAACCGGTCCAGGTAGTCCTGGACCGTCGTGAACTCGAAGCGATCGGGCCGGCTGCGGACCCAGTCCAGGAACTGCTGGAAGTTGCCATGGTAGTAGGAGTCGGTCCCGCCCCCGTAGTTGTCGCCGTCGTGGTGCAGCACGACCAGCATCGGGTGGGCGTCGTCGGTGTTGTAGGCCTCGTACTGGGCGAAGACCTTCTCGTACTGCAGCGCCCCGAACCCTCCCCGGGCGTCCTCGTTGCCCTCGTAGCGCGCCGCCGGGACCAGGATCACCTCCGAGGCCGACCCCGTGGCCGGGTCCCGGTAGCGGGCCCGGTGGGGCTGGTAGGACCAGGGGACCGCCACCGCCGAGGGGGCCCAGAGGTCCCGCAACGGGACCCAGGTCACGGCGCCCCGGGTGTTCCGCTGGTCGGCCCGGTTCGGGGGGATCAGGTTCGACGAGGGGGTGTAGGGGTAGTCGGGCCGGGTGCGGTCCAGGTGGATGTTGTCCACCAGCACCCACTCGACCCCCTCGGCCCGGAGGGCGGGGATCATCTCCACGGAAAACCCG
Organism: Myxococcota bacterium; assembly: GCA_017994695.1. Lineage (GTDB taxonomy): Bacteria > Myxococcota_A > UBA9042 > DTJE01 > DTJE01 > JAGOKF01. The sequence continues at coordinate 4,489 of JAGOKF010000129.1, forward strand.
GTCTCCGGCGGGAAGAGGCCCCGGGACCGGACCACCGAGGACCCCAGGCGCGACGTCACCGTCCGGGCGTGCAGCGCCAGTTGGCGGCGGATGCTCCCGGGGTCCACCAGGGCCATCAGGGGGTGGTGGTAGCCGAAGCGGACGAGGTCCAGGCGGGGATTGCCCAGGCTGGTCGTCCAGCCCGATCCCTGCTGCCACCGGGTCTTCCATCCCGAAAAGCCGATCCCCGCGGCCGCCAGCACGTCCAGGTTCTCCATCAGGGACCCGCTGAAGGACACCTGGGCACCGGCATGGGGGAGGTCCCGGGCGGCCTCCACGGCGTCCACGGGCCATCCCCGGTAGGGGCCGCTGCGGTCCAGGAAGACCGCCAGCAGGTCGTAGCCGTAGCGCCCCGCCGAGGCCGTGGCGGTCACCGGCTCGTAGGGCCAGTAGATCGGCTGGTGCAGGTGCCACAGGAAGGCGATGTGGATCTTCGGCCTGCCCTCGGCCGAGGCCGCCGAGAGCAGGGCCACCATGGCCGCCAGGAGAAGTCGTCGCATTCCCGGGTTCCTCGAAAGACCCGTCCATTGTAGAGGACCTCCGGTCCTGGAGCATCGATGCTCCATCCGGTAGGGCATTGCACGGGGGCCTGCCATGCCGGTCGCCCCGGGGTCCAGGACCGCCCCGGCCGGGTTCACCTGCCGGAAAGGCAAGGCAGAACGGATGGTTGGATCGGGTAAATCGGTGACTGTCCCCTCCTGGCACCTCTCTTGCTAATCTTTCCGGGAAGATGCTTCCTCCGGAGGTCGTCGATGAGAACCCTGTCCCGGATGCCCTGGTGGGCGCTGACCCTCTTCGCCCTCGGATGCCCCGACGACCAGGTCCACTTCCACGACGACCTGGATTTCGTCTTCGACTTCCGCCCCTTCGACCCGGCCCATCCCCCGCCGGACGACCTCCACTCCCCCTACGTCACGGGGGCGCGCTTCCGGATCTACGCCTTCCGGGACCACGACCAGATGGACCTCCGGGGGGCCGAGGCCGTCTCGATGCAACCCGGCGTGCTGGACGTCTGGAACACCGGGTCCACGAGGGAGGTCGCGGACTTCGACGCCGAGGCCATCGCCCCGGGCGAGGCCGAGATCGTGCTCTACCGGAGTTCCCGGCAGGAAGGCACCTGGGGGCGGGCCGTGGTCGAGGTGGCGGACCCGGTGGCCGTGGACGTGACCTTCGCCGGGGCCCTGTTCATCGACGCCGCCCCCGAGGAGTACCGGGTCGGGGACACGGTCCAGATCCTCCAGGGGGGCATGGGGACCTTCCTGGTGGAGTACCGGGACGCCCGGGGGCGCCGCCTGTCGGGGAACGACGTCCTCCAGGTCGAGTCCCTGAGCCCGGGACTCGAGGCCCGGGACGACCAGACCTACTTCGCCGAGGACCGGGAGTGGATCCGGCTGCGCCCGACGGCCCCGGGCCTGCACCAGGTGCGGCTGTCGGCGGCCGGCAGGACCCTGCGGACCCTGACGGTCCGGGCCGTGCAGCCCGAGGAGGTGGAGTTCATCGAGTTGCGGCCCGAGAGCGAGCGGGGGGCCCACGGCGGGGACTTCCTGGCCGTGCTGGCCGTGGGATACCGGATGGGGGACGGGGGTCCCGAGCCGATCTACGGCATCGAGTACGACTGGGCGGTCAACGGCTTCGACAAGCCCGGCCAGGGGGACCTCTACAAGTACGAGTACGACCGGAACGAGCGGTCCACGCTGGAGGTCCGCTACCGGGACATGGAGCAGCGGACCACGATCCACGGCGACTGGTCCGACGGCTGGGTGGACAGCACCAACCACATCGGCTGCCAGGCCGGGAGGGGCCGGGACCTCGCGGGGTTTTCGGTGATCCTCCTGGGGGCCCTGGCCGCCCTCCTCGTCGCTCGCCGTCCCCGGCGCTCCCCCCGGGGACGATCCTGATCCCCCCGGACGACCCGTTGAGCCCGCCTGCACCTCGGCGCTTGGATTCCGGCTCCCGCTTTGGATATCATCCCGTTCCACGGGCCCATCATCGACGGATCTGG
>JAGOKF010000130.1 GCA_017994695.1 Myxococcota bacterium
ACCTGACGCCGCGGCAGGTCTTCACGGTGCTGGTGAGAGAGTCCGCGGGACGGGTGGTCTTCGTCCACAACCATCCGTCGGGGGACCCGACCCCGAGCCCCGAGGACGTCCGGTTCACGGCCCGGCTGCTGGAGGCCGCGCGGTGCCTGGACATCCGGGTCCTCGACCACGTGATCGTCGCCCGGCACGGACACGCGAGCCTGCGGGAATCGCCCGGCTCGCCCCTGTCATTCGGATGATGCCTGTTCCCCCCAGGACATCCGGAAAGCGGGCCCGGGAATGCTGCTAGAATGTGGCGTTCCGGTTCCGCGGAACCCGGTACCCGAGGACACCCCTTCCGGAGGGCAGAGACGTGACCCGACGCATCCTGCTGGTCCTGGCGATGCTCCCCTGGGTTTCCTGCCAGCCCGCTTCCTCCGGGCAGGATTCCGGGGCATGCGCCGGACCCGAGGACCGTTCCTGTGGATCGGGGTGCCAGTGCGTCTCCTCGGGGACTCAGGGAACCTGGCGCTGCGACTGTGAAATCCTGTTTCCGACCGACACCCGGGAGGTCCCGCTGGCACCGGACTCGGGGCCCCAGGACGACCCGGCGGTTCCCGCAGATCCCGGCTTCCCGGACCGGCCGGAACCGTCCGAGGACCTGTCCCTTCCTGAAGACCTGCCGGAGGACCTCCTGGTCCCAGACACCCTCCGAGACATCGAGCCTGCGGACCCGGCGGGGGATCCCGGCGCGGCGGACGAGGGTTCTGGAAACGACGTCTTGGACGTGTCTCCCGGGGACCCGGGTCCCGGGGATCCCGGACAGGCGGACCCCTCCGGGGACGCGTGGACCGATCCCGGGGATGCGGGGGAGGACGCCTGCGGGAACTGCCCCGATGCCGGTTTCGAGGCCTGCGGCCCCTGCGGGCCCTGGGACGTGCCGTTGCCGGACCTGCCGGTTCCGCTGTGCGGGTCCGACGAGGAATGCCTGGACGGCAATCCCTGCACCTCTGACCGCTGCGACCCCTGGGCGGGCTGCCTGCACGCCGTCCTCGTGGGATCGCCCTGCGACCTGGCCTGCGGGACCCGGGGCCAATGCTCGTCCGCGGGGACCTGCGTCGGCCAGGAACTCTGCAACGGCATCGACGACGACTGCGACGGCCTGACCGACGAGGACCTCGGCACCACCACCTGCGGGACCGGCGCCTGCCGGGTCACCGTGGACAACTGCCGGGACGGCGTCCGCCAGGTCTGCATCCCCGGAAGCCCGTCCGGGGAGGTCTGCAACGGCATCGACGACGACTGCGACGGCCTGACCGACGAGGACCTGGGGCAGGTCACCTGCGGCCTGGGCATCTGCCAGGTGACCGTGGACGCCTGCCGGGACGGTCTTCCGGTGCCCTGTGTCCCGCCGGCTCCCGGCACCGAGGCCTGCAACGGCCTGGACGACGACTGCGACGGCCTGACCGACGAGGACCTCGGCACCACCGCCTGCGGGACCGGCGCCTGCCGCGTCACCGTGGACAACTGCCGGGACGGCATCCCCCAGGATTGCATCCCCGGCAGCCCGACCGGAGAGATCTGCAACGGCCTGGACGACGACTGCGACGGCCTGACCGACGAGGATCTCGGCACCACCACCTGCGGGACCGGAGCCTGCCGCGTCACTGTGGACAATTGCCGGGACGGCAGGCCCCAAGACTGCATCCCGCCCCCGGGGTCCGCCGAGTCCTGCAACGAGGTGGACGACGACTGCAACGGCCTGACCGACGAGCCCTGGCCCCAGAAGGGAGGGCGCTGCGTGGTCGGCGTCGGCCAGTGCCGCCGGGAAGGCATCATGGTCTGCCGGGCCGACGGCACCGGGTTGCGGTGCAGCCAGGATCCCGGGGACCCCCAGCCGGAGGCCTGCAACCTGCTGGACGACGACTGCGACGGCGACACCGACGAGGACGGGTCGATCCTCTGCGACGACCAGGTCCCCTGCACGGAGGACACCTGCCACCAGGGCGCCTGCATCCACCCGGTCCAGGCCTCGTCCTGCCGGATCGGCGGGGTCTGCATGCCCGCAGGCTTCCCGAACCCCTTCCAGGCCTGCCTCTCCTGCCAGCCGGCCGTTCGCCAGGACGACTGGACGCCGCGCACCGGGAGCCCCTGCGACGACGGCGACCCGTGCACCGGCAGCGACACCTGCAACGCGACGGGCGGGTGCGCCGGGATCCCCTGGAACTGCGCCCAGCCGAACCCCCTCTGCGGTGGCGACGGCTGCTACTGCGATGCCGCCGCCCGGACCCGTTGCCTGGACGACGGCCTGCCCTGCACCGACGAAATCTGCCAGGGGGGACTCTGCACGCACCCCATCCGGAGCGGATGGTGCCTGATCGACGGCGCCTGCGTGCCCGACGGGGCCCTCCATCCCACCAACGGATGTCTGTCCTGCCAGGAATCGGTCCAGCGGACCGCCTGGACGCCCCGGAACGGCCTTCCCTGCGACGACGGGGACCCCTGCACCTCCGGGGAGACCTGCGACGGGTCGGGGCAGTGCCAGCCCTCCGCCTTCTGGTCCTGCGCCCAGCCGAACCCCACCTGCGGCGGCGACGGCTGCTATTGCAACCCCGCTGCCCGGACCCGGTGCGGCGACGACGGCCTGGACTGCACCGACGAGGCCTGCGTCGGGTTGCAGTGCACCCACCCGGTGAAGGAAGGCCGGTGCCTGATCCATGGGAACTGCCTCTTCGAGGGGACGGTGAATCCCGAGGAGTTCTGCCAGTCCTGCCAATCGGCGGTGAACCGCGAAACCTGGAGCCCGAGGACCGGGACCGCCTGCAACGACGGCAACCTCTGCACGAAGGCCGACACCTGCAACAGCCAGGGGCTCTGCGTCGGCACGACGATGACCTGCACCCAGCCGAACCCGAACTGCGGCGGCGACGACTGCTACTGCAATCCCTCGACGAAGAGGAAGTGCGTGGACGACGGGCTCTCCTGCACCATCGAGTCCTGCAACGCCTCCCAGGCCTGCGTCTTCACAGTGTCGGCGGGATTCTGCGCCATCGACGGCCGCTGCTGGCGTTCGGGCGAATACAACCCCTACGACTACTGCCTGTACTGCAATCCCTCCTACAGCCAGGTGGCCTGGTACTACGACTACAGTTGCAACTACTAGGAACGCGCCGCCGGTTGCGCCCCGGCCCGCGGCGCGCTAGCATCCGGCGCACTTCTTCCGGGATCCCCGCGAAGGGAGGTCGGGATGCAGGAAGGGCTCCTGGTCATCTTCAGCGCCCCGTCGGGAGGCGGGAAGTCCACCCTGATCCACCGGCTGATGCAGGACGAGCCGGGAATGGCCTTCTCGGTGTCCCACACCACCCGCGCACCCCGGCCGGGGGAGCGGGACGGCGTGGACTACCACTTCGTGTCCGAGGCAACCTTCGACCGGATGCTGGCGGAGGGGGCCTTCGTGGAATGGGCCCGGGTCCACGGCCATCGCTACGGCACCTCCCGGGAGGAGGTGAAGCGGCTGTTGCGCCTGGGCCGGGACGTGCTCTTCGAGGTGGACTTCCAGGGTGGCCGGGCCCTGATGCGGCGCTTTCCCCGGGCCGTTTCGATCTTCGTGCTCCCGCCGTCGATGGCCGAGGTCCGACGCCGCCTCCTGGCCCGGGGCACCGATTCCCCGGAGTCCGTTTCCCTGCGCCTGAAGAACGCCCGGATGGAGATCGCCGTGGCCGGGGAGTACCGCTACGCGGTGGTCAACGACGACCTGGATCGGGCCGTCCGCGATGTCCGGGCCATCCTGACCGCCGAGCGCCTGCGTTCCGATCGCGCCCAGGACCGGATCCGGGCCCTCGTCGCCGAGGAGGTTCCTTCCCATGAGTGACACCGTCCGCTGCCGCATCGCCCCGAGCCCCACCGGGGACCCCCACGTGGGAACCGCCTACATCGGGCTGGTGAACTACGCCTGGGCGCGCCAGAACAAGGGCCGCTTCCTGCTGCGCATCGAGGACACCGACCAGGAGCGGAGCACCCGGGAGTCCGAGGCGGCCATCTTCGAGGGCCTCCGCTGGGTCGGCCTGGAATGGGACGAAGGTCCCGACGTCGGCGGTCCCTTCGGGCCCTACCGGCAGTCCGAGCGGTCGGACATCTACCGGGAGCACGCCCTGCGCCTGGTCCGGTCGGGGGCCGCCTATCCCTGCTTCTGCTCCCCCGACGAACTGGAGCGCATCCGCCAGCGGCAGCGGTCCCTGAAGCGTCATACGGGCTACGACGGCACCTGCCGGGCCATCCCGAAGGACGAGGCGATGGCCCGGATGGCCGCCGGGGAACCCCACGTGATCCGCCTGCGGGTCCCCGAGGGGCGCACGGTGGTCCACGACCGCCTCCGGGGCGACGTGGAGATCGACAACGGCCAGATCGACGACCAGGTCCTCTTGAAGAGCGACGGCTTCCCGACCTACCACCTGGCCAACGTGGTGGACGACCACCTGATGGGGATCACCGACGTGATCCGGGCCGAGGAGTGGATCAACAGCACCCCGAAGCACCTGATGCTCTACCGGGCCTTCGACTGGGCTCCCCCCCGGTTCGCCCACATGCCCCTGCTGCGGAACAAGGACAAGTCCAAGATCAGCAAGCGCAAGAACCCCGTATCGCTGCTCTACTACCGGCAGATCGGGGTGCTGCCCGAGACGATGCGGAACTACCTGGCCCTCCTGGGCCACTCGATGCCCGACGAGCGGGAGGTCTTCGAACTGGACGAGTTCGTCCGGGAGTTCTCGTTCGATCGGATCAGCCTGGGAGGCCCGGTCTTCGACGTCGAGAAACTGCTGTGGCTGAACGGCGTCCGCATCCGGGCCCTGGACGCCGAGGCCCTGGCCAGTCGCATCCAGGATCATCTCTACTCGCTGCCCCGGATCGCCTCCCTGGTGCCGATGGCCCAGGAACGGATGCGCACTCTCGGCGACTTCGTGGACGTCACCTCCTTCTACCTGGTGGCCCAGCCCCGGGTCGATCCGGCCGAGGCCCTGGGGACCCTGAAGGGAAAGTCCGCGAAGGAAGCCGGCGACCTGCTGGCAACGGTCATCGAGCGCCTCGACGGGCTCCGGCTCTGGGACCAGGCGTCCATCGAATCGGCGCTGCGATCCCTGGCCGAGGAGGCCCAGATGAAGGCCGGGGACCTCTTCAGCCTGGTCCGGGTCGCGGTCAGCGGCCGCAGGGCGTCGCCGCCCCTGATCGAGTCCCTGGTGCTGCTGGGCCGGGCAGTGACCTCCCAGCGGCTGCGCCACCTCCAGGACCAGTGGAAGACCCTGCCCTGATTCCCCGGCGGATCCGCCGGATCCCGGGAACATGGGAAGACGCCCGCGACGGACCGGCCCGTGGCGGAAGGGTCCGGAAAGGCGGTCAGATCAGTTCCCGCAGGGAGAAGGCGAAGGGGATCTCCTGGGCCGCCGTCTCGGGGGAGTCGCTGCCGTGGACCGCGTTGCGGCCGATGTCGGTGCCGAAGCGCCCCCGGATGGTGTCCGGCCCGGCCTTCGTCGAGTCGGTGGGGCCCATCAGGTCCCGCCACCGAGCGATGGCGTTCTCCCCCTCGAGGACCATCGCCACGATGGGCCCCGAGGACATGAACTCGCACAGGGACGGGTAGAAGGGCCTCTCCCGGTGCACCGCGTAGAAGGCCCGGGCCTCCTCCAGCGTAAAGCGGGTCCGCCGGAGCCCGACGATCCGCAGCCCCGATCGCTCGATCGCCGCGAGGATCTCCCCGGTCCGCCCTGCCTCCACCGCATCCGGCTTGATCATTCCGTAGGTCCGCTCGATCGCCATCTCCCGTCTCTCCTTTCTGCTACCGGCCGAGCCGCCTGGCCATCGTGGCCCCGATGTCCGCAGGCGTCTCGGCCACCTCGATCCCGTGGTCCCGGAGGGTCTGGATCTTGCCCTCCGCGGTCCCGCTGCCGCCACTGACGATGGCCCCGGCGTGGCCCATGCGCCGTCCCGGAGGCGCGGTCCGCCCGGCGATGAAGGCCACCACGGGCTTGGTCATCCGCTCCCGGACGAAGGCGGCCGCCTTCTCCTCGGCCTGCCCGCCGATCTCCCCGATCAGCACGACCCCCTCGGTCCCCGGGTCCGCCTCGAAGGCTTCCAGCACCTCGACGAAGGAGGTCCCCGCCACCGGGTCCCCGCCGATGCCCACGGCCGTGGACTGCCCGAGCCCCAGTTCGGACAACTGGGCCACCGCCTCGTAGGTCAACGTGCCGGAACGGGACACCACCCCGATGGTCCCGGGCCGGTGGACCGACGCCGGGAGGATCCCGATCTTGCACTTGCCGGGGCTGATCACCCCGGGGCAGTTGGGCCCGATCAGCCGGATTCCCGCCCGGTCCACCACCGGCTTCACGGCCAGCATGTCCAGCACCGGCATCCCCTCGGTGATGCCCACGATCAGCCGCACGCCGGCGTCCACCGCCTCGAGGATCGCGTCCTTGCAGTAGGGGGCCGGGACGAAGATGCAGGTCGCGTCCGCGCCGGTCTCCCGGACCGCCTCCCGGACCCCCTCGAAGAT
>JAGOKF010000042.1 GCA_017994695.1 Myxococcota bacterium
CTTACCCCCGGCTGATTACCCCGGTCCTCGCTCCGCTCGTCCCTTGCCGTGTTCCCCATCTCCTTGAACCTCCTTCCTCGGGGTCATTACCCCAAGTTCGTGTCCAAGGAAACCGGGTGCAGGTCAACGGGAATCCCCGGGACTGCCGGCCCGGAGGAAGGACCCGGCCATCAAGGCGACCCGCTGTCCGTCCCCGAGGGCGGTCGCCACGTAGCGGTCCCCGCCCCGGATCACGTCCCCGGCCAGCCACAGGCCGGGGAACGGGGTCTCGATGGTGTCCGGGCGTCGCGCAGCCCAGTCCGGGTCCGGCAGGAGGCCGTGTTCCGGTTCCCGTCCGATGCAGACGAGGACCCGGTCCGCGGTCTCCCGGCCCCCTCCCCGGACGCGGACCGTCCACGGACCCCCGGGGTCCCGGTCCAGGCCCTCCACCTCGACTCCGGTCCGGACCTCGATGCCCCGGCGCCGGACCTCCCGGAGGAGGGCCGGACTGCCCTTCACCGCGTGGCGGGCCAGCACCAGCGGGTGGGCGCCACGGTCCCGGGCGTTCAGGGCCCCGTCCAGTGCCGCCTCTCCGCCACCGACGACGACCACCCGCTCCCCGGCCATCCGGTCCGGCCAGCCCCGGACGTCGCGGCTCACGGGGTGATCCGGCTCCTCGGGCCATGGCAGGGGGACCGGCCGGGTCCCGGTGGCCAGGCACACGGCCCGGGTGGGGATCTCCGACCCGTCATCGCTGGTCGCGAGCCATCGACCCCCGCCGTCCCGGTCCAGGGAGATCACCCGGCCCGGGCGGAAGGCGGCCCCGGAACGGGCCAGGTGCCGGGCGAGTCTCCGGGCCAGTGCCGGCCCCGGGATTCCCCGGGGAAGTCCGGGGAGGTTGTCGATGCGCCGGGCCGCGGGGACCAGGCCTCCGGGAGGCTGGTCCCCGACCACCAGCACCGACCACCCCTCCCGACGGGCCTGGACCGCGCAGGAGATGCCAGCCGGGCCGCCCCCGACCACCAGCAGGTCCCAGGTTTCCGGGAATCGGGAGGCCTCCGGGAGGATCTCTCCGGTGGAGCAGCCCCTCTCCAGGGCCTCGAGGACCTCCGCCACCGTCGCCACGTGGGCGTGCCCCTGGGCCAGGACCCGGATCGCCGCCCGGTGGTCCTCCGGCCGGCCGGCGGCACAGGCGTCCGCCACGACCACCGGCCGGACCTCCAGGCGGGCCGCGTCCATCGCCGACGCCAGGATGCACCGGTGGGTCTGCACTCCTGCCAGCACCACCGTGCCCCATCGTCGCGCCGCTTCGTCGATCCGGGGCACCGAGAACACCGAGTAGCGGTGCTTCCGGAAGACCGGCACCGTTGGCGGGATCCCCGCCGCGGGGTCGATCCCGCCGAAGGGATCCTCGGACCCGAGCAGCCGGTCGAAGAAGAAACGCATCGTGCCCCCGGGGTCCCCCGGAGGATGCCCGTGCCGGGTGGCGATCACCGGAAGCGACCGGCGCCGGAAGCCCTCGATCAGGGCCCGGACTCCCGGCATCCGGTCGGGCCAGTCGGGGAGCCATCGAGGCCCCTCGGGATCCGTGAAGAAGCGCTGGAGGTCCACCACGACCAGGCAGGCCCTCGGGAGGGGGGGCAGGGGCCGGCGCCCCCGGGATTCGGCCAGGTCCGAAAGCCCGTCGCGATCCACGAACCAGACTCCTGCACGATTCCCGCTCCGCCGGGACTTCCGACGGTTCCCCGGGAGGGGACCCGTCAACGGGCCTGTTCCAGGACCTCCCGGATCCTGGGCCATTCCAGGGTCTCTTCCCGCAGGAGGGCCTCGGCCAGGGCCCGCAGCAGGGGCGCCTCCCGTTCCAGCAGGGCCCGGGCGGCGGCCTCGCCCAGACCGAGCCACTCCCGGGTCCGCTGCTGGGCCAGGTCCATCGCCTCGTCGGTCGCCGAGGGAGGCAGCCCGTCCAGGGAAAGAGGCCCGAACCGGTCGTCGAAGCCGAAGCGCGTCACCGCGTTCCAGGCCATCCGGGTGGCGTGCTCGAGGTCCGACACGGCGCCGGCGGTCACCCGGGAGAAGTCCCCCTCCAGGCAGATCCGCTCGGCCTCCCGCCCCGCCAGCGCCACCTCGATTCGGGCCCGGACCTCGTCGCAGGTGAGGTCGTGGCTCTCCTCGTCGCCCAGGGGGGCCATGTATCCCAGGGCCCCGGCCTCCGTCGGCACGATGGTCAGGAGATCGATGGGTCGGCCACCCGTGCGCCGGAGGTGGACCAGGGCGTGGCCGGCCTCGTGCCAGGCCGTCAGGCGCTTCTCCCCCTCGTGCTGCACGAAGCCCTCCCGGGCCGCACCGAACCGGACCAGCCGACGGGCCGCCTGGAGGTCCTCCAGGGTGATCCGGTCCCGGCCGGCCGCCGCGACGGCGTACCCGGCCTCCCGGACCATGCGGTCCAGTTGGGCCGGGGAGCACCCGACCGTTCCTTCCACCAGGGGTTCCAGGTCCACGTCCGTGACGCCCAGTTCCGTCAGCCGCATCCGGAAGAATGCCCGCCGGGCCTCCTTGTCGGGGAGGTCCACCGGGACGACCTCGTCGAACCGCCCCGGGCGCAGCAGCGCCGGGTCCAGCACGTCCGGGTGGTTGGTGGCCGCCAGCACGAACACCGCCTGATCCGACGCCTGGAAGCCGTCCATCGAGGCCAGCAACTGGTTCAGGGTGCCGGTCTCCCAGCCCCGGGTCTCCCCGGTCCGGGCCCGGGCGATGGAATCGATCTCGTCCAGGAAGATGATCGCCGGGGCATAGTCCCGGGCCTGGCGGAACAGGTCCCGGATCCGCTCCTCCGATTCCCCGACCCACTTGGAGACCAGTTCGCCGGCCGAGAGGGACAGGAAGGGGACCCCGGCCTCGCCGGCCAGGGCCCGGGCCAGCAGCGTCTTGCCGGTCCCCGGGGGGCCCGCCAGCAGGAACCCCCGGGGGGGGCGCAGCCCGAAGGCCGCCAGGGTGCCGGGATGCCGGAGCCACTGGACCACCTGGGCCAGGCGCCGCTTGGCCCGGGCGAGCCCCACCAGCTGGTCGAAGGTCTCCCGGGGAATGCCCGAGAAGCGGATCCGGGCCGTCTGGGTCTCGGCGTCCAGCACCACGGTCCTTCGCAGGTCGTCCAGTTCGGCCTCGATCCGGCCGTTCCCGCCATCCCATCGGTACCGGGTCTCGAAGGTCACGGTCTTGTGGCTCCGGCGGAGGGACTGGATCACCTGCGACCGCCGCAGTTCGGTCAGGACCTCCGCCAGCCGGGCCCGGGCGTCATCCTGGCGCAGGGGGTTCGGATCCTTCAGGTGCAGGGGCAGGAAGGCCCGGGCCCCCCCGCGTTGCAGGACCCTTCGCAGCGTCCGGTCGAACCCGTCCCTCCGTTCGGGATCCTCGCTGAAGAGGTACACCGGAACCTGGGGAGCCGACCGCCGCAGGGCCTCCAGGGCCCTCAGGCCGGCCTCCGTCTCGGGGCTGTCGTCCCGCTCGGCCAGGCTCAGGTCCAGGAAGGCCACGTCCGGCTGGAATTTCCGGAGCTCCGCCTCGATCTCCTCGGTCTTGCCGACCCGACGGACCGTCACCGGGCAGCCGGAGGCCAGGGATTCCACCAGGGGGGGCAGGCGGGGATCCTCGTCCACCACCAGCACCCGGATCTCCCTCTCGCGCTCCAGTTCCTCCAGCGCTCCGCGGGCCTGGGAGGACGCGTCCAGGCGGATGTTGTAGTGGGAGGGGGCGGCCCGGACCAGGTCCTCGCCGCACTCCTCGAAGGACCGCTTCACCGTTTCCACCGCGAAGGATTCCGCCCGGGCCACGGTCCGGCGGGCATCCACCGTCGGGAGCAGCGAGGCCAGGAACAGGAAGGCCGCGGCGTCCGTCGGAGTCACCCGCGGAAGCTGGGCCTCCTCCCCTTCCCGGACCCCCAGCACCCGGTCCATGCTCCGGTGCACCAGTTGCAGCAGGTGATGGAGTTCCAGGCGGTTGAACACCACCGCCCCCCCCTTGGCCAGCCGCGACACGAACTCCGGGGCCAGGGCCGGGCGGCCCTCTCCGCCCTCCTCTCCGGCCCCGGGGGCTCCGAACCGCCGGGCGCTCTCCAGGATGTCGAACACCACGGCCGGGTTCCCGGACACGCCGCCCAGCACGCCGCTCTGGTTGGCCTCCTCGAAGAACTCCCGTCCCAGGTTCGTGGTGAAGACCAGGAACGTCTCCCGGAAGGACACGGGCTTCCCCAGGGCCTTGTCCACGACCTCGCCCTTGTCCAGCACCGCCAGCAGCGACAGGATGGTGCGGTCGTGGGCCTTCTCGATCTCGTCGAACAGGATCACGCTCCGGGGATGGTCCGCGACGAATCCCGTCAGCGTCCCCGGCCCGCTCCCCTGGTAGAAGCGCTCCGTCCCGAACAGCTGCTCGTGGTTCTGGGGCGCCGACAGGGTGCTCATGTCGAAGCGCCGGTAGCCCCAGGGACGCCCTTCCACCTCCCCGAGGACCTGGGCGAAGGTCTCGGCCAGCAGCGTCTTCCCGACGCCGGGGGGCCCCAGGAAGGTGAAGATGCCCCGGGGCCCCTGGCTTGAGGCGGTCAGCGTGGCCCGGAACCACGCGTCCGCCAGCATCCGAATGGCCTTGTCCTGCCCGAGGACCGCCTTCCCCAGGAGTTCGGCCAGCCGCTCGGCCTGGGCCAGGGTCCCCTGGAGCCTGGAGAGCAGCGGTCCCTTCGGGTCGGAGCGGGTGTTCCGGAACCGTCCCTGGATGGGGAGCGACTGGCTCACCAGGGTGCGGATCAGCACGTCGTGGAGCAGCCGGGGGGAGACCCGATAGGCCTGGTCCACCACCCTGGCCAGCGCCTCGTCCATGCCCATCTTCTCGGCCACCTCGGGGACCCGGGAGGCCTTGGCGCGGACCCCTTCCAGGTCCTCGGGCCACCGGACCTCGGAAGGCGGGACACCCATCGCCGAGGCCACGGCCCGGGACACCGATTCCACCTCCCGCCGGGCATAGAGCCCGCAGAGCACGTCCTCGGGCGTCATCTGGTTCCGGCCCGCGGCCCGGGCGGCCCGCTTGGCCCAGGCGACGATCTCCAGGGTGACCGGATCCATCGGCTCCGGCTGGCTCATGGGTTCCTCCTGTCGGGTCAAACGGCGCGGGTCAGAGTTCCCTGGGGGCGCCGGGGGATCCGCTGCCTCCTCCTCCCCCGCCTCCCCGCAGCCGATCCAGCAGTTCCTGCAGGGCCCGGGCCTGGGCCTCGGACACCGCTCCGCCGGTGGCCAGCGATGCCGCCGCCTCCAGCAGCGTCGCGACCTCGGCCCGGGGTCCCGCCGAGGGCAGGTCCACGACCCCCTCCTCGGCGGCCTTCTTCAGGGCCGGGTGGAACTCGTCGAGGATCTGGCAGAGCCCCTGGAGACACCGCTCGAACTGCTTCCGGGTGATCCGTCCGTCCTCCAGGGGGAACTCGATGATCGGCCGCACTTCTCCGTCGGACTCGTCCCACTCGAACTGGATCAGTTTCGTCTTCCACTGGATCTGGGCGCAGGCCCGGAGGAAGGCGTCCTGGTTTGGCCCCTTCACCCGGTAGGCGGTGGGGGCGAACATCGAGAAGTACTCCCCGTCCTCGGTCAGTCGGACCACCACGGCCAGGGACTTCTCACCGTTCTCGGGGTTCTCGTAGCGTTCCATCCGCATCAGGAACACCACTGCCCACTCGTCGTGGGGACGGTACTTGAACTGCATCTCGTCCAGGATCGCCTCGATGTCTTTCCGGGTCATGGCCATGGATCACCTCCGTCTGGGGGGAAGGAACGGGGGCATTCTAGGACTGCCGGGTGCCCCGCGAAAGCCTTTTTTTCCGAAAAGGCGCATTCCCCCCTCCGGGGGCCTTCCCGATTCCCGGGCCGGGGCTTCTGGAGGCGCCATGCGGGCTTGACAGCCCGGCGTAGGACAGGGCACGCTCCCCCGGGGGCCCAGGCGGTTTTCGTCGATGGAACTTCTCCAGGAATTCCGGGCGAATCCCGTCGTCCTCGAGGCCCTGGCCCGGGAACTCGCCGGGCGGCTCGCCTGGATGAACCGACTGCGCTTCGTGGCGGGTCTCGGCCTCCTGGGGATCGGCACGGTGCTGGCCCTGTGGGATCCCGGCGTCGCCCGGATCCCGCTGCCAGCCCTGGGTCTGCTGGTGCTGGCCCTGGATGCGGGCCATGCGGTCGCTCTTCGCCGACTGGCTCTGAAGGGGAGTGCCCGGGGCCTGGGATGGCTGATCCGGATCGAGTTCCTGACGGACTGGCTGCTGCTGCTGGCACTGCTGTACTGGACCGGCGGAACCCAAAGCCCCCTGCTGCCTCTCTTCGTCTTCCACGCCATCCTGGCCGCGGTGCTGCTGGATCGGGTCCCCGGCCTGGTCCAGTGCGGGCTGGCGGTCCTGCTCGTCTCGCTGCTGGCCGTGGCCGAAGGGGCCGGGGTCCGGGCCGCTCCGATTCCGGCCCTCCTGGGGGCATTCCCGGTCCCCTCCCGGGAAGCGACGGGGATCCGGCTGGCCTTCTTCGGGGTCGGGATCTTCGCCTCGTTCCACCTGACGCACTCCATCGCCCGGCCCCTCTGGAACCTCGCCTGGGAGCGCCTGGCGGCCCGGGAGGCCCGCCAGGCGGCCCTGCGGCGGCTCCACGTGCTGACCGGGATCTCGGGGACCCTCGCGGCGGACCTGTCCCTGTCCCGGGTGCTCGGGGCCCTGACCGAGGCGGCGAGGGCCAGCCAGGGGGCCCCGGCGGCCACGCTCCGCCTGCTGGACGAGGACACGGGGAGGCTTCGCCGCGCGGCCCAGGCCGGTTCCCTGCCCGAGGCGGCGGGTCCCCCGGAGGTCTCGCCGGCGGACAGCCCGGTGGACCGGGAGGTCCTGGCGGGTCGCACGGTGGTGCTGGCCGACCCGGGACCGGTCCCGGGGGCCTTCCGTTCCCTGGCCGCCTCGGGCATCCGATCGATGGTGGGCGTGCCCGTGAAGGATCGTGGGGAGGTCCTCGGGGTGCTGCGGGTCTTCGAGGCCGGGGAACGGGATCCCGCGCCCGAGGACGTCTCCCTGCTGGAGACCCTGGCCGAGGCGGGAGGCAGCGCCATCCGGAACGCCCTGGCCTATTCCTCTCTGCAGGAACTGGAGAAGGCGAAGTCCCGCTACGTGTTCCACCTGGCCCACCAGCTGAAGTCCCCCCTCTCGGCGGTCCGGTCCACCCTCGCCCTGCTGGAAGAGGGATTCGAGGGGGAACTGGCCGGGGAGGTCCGGCAGCGCCTGGAGCGCGTGCGGCTCCACGCAACGGCCCTCCAGGCCCTGGTGGACAACCTGATGGCCCTCGGATCCCTCCGGGACCCCGCGTCCCACGATCCCCCGACGCTGGTGGACCTGGCGGAGGCGGCCGCCCAGGGGGTCGGGGCCATCCGGGCCGAGGCCCAGGAGCGGGGCCTGACGTGCCGGATGGAGGCTCCCGAGGTGGCGTGCACGGCCTACGTGTCCCCGGGGGATCTCCAGGCGATCCTGGCCCAGGTGCTGGACAACGCCCTCAAGTACTCCCGGCCCGGGGGACGCATCCGGGTCCGGGTCCGCCCCGAGGGGGAGGAGGGGGTGATCCTGGTCCAGGACCAGGGGATCGGGATCCCGCCGGAGGAGCAGGGCGCTCTGTTCCAGGAGTTCTTCCGGGCCTCCAACGCCCGGGCCCACGCCCCCGGGACCGGCCTGGGCCTGGTGCTGGCCCGGCGCCTGGCGGAGGCGAACCACGGGGTCCTGGAGGTCCGTTCCCCCGATCCCGAGGAGGGACGGGGCACCCTCGTGGTCCTCCGGCTCCCGACCCGCAAACCCCAGGAGTCCCCATGAACCGATCCCGCCGTTCCGGAGAACCCCCGGATCCCGTTGCCGGGGGGACAGAGGCAACGGTGCCTGGCCCGGGGTCCCCTCCGGGGGGCGGGGCTGGTGGATCCCGGGACGGGAGGGAGGACGGGACGGGGGATGGCCGCATCCGCCCGGCCGATCCGGTGGAGGTTCGTCCGGCCGACCGCCGGCACCTGTCGGGCATCGTCCGCTGCCATCAGGCGGCCTTTCCCGGCCAGTTCCTGACCCGCCTGGGGCCGGGTTTCCTCGCGGCCTATTACCGGTACTACCTGGACAGTCCCCGGGGCATCAACCTGGTGGCCACCGGCCCCGGGGACCGGGTGGTCGGCTTCGTCAGCGGGGGGGACCCGGTCCTCCGGGGGCGCTTCATCCGGTCGCAGGTGCCCCGGTATGCCGGCCTGCTGCTGTTCCGGGGTCTCCTGGATCCCTTCGTCCGCCGGAGGCTCCGGGTGCACCTGGGAAACCTGGCCCGGATCGCCGCGCGTCGCCTGGGACGGGCCGGAGGGATCCCGGCCGGCGGGGGCCGGGATCCCGACCCGGAAGGGGCCTCGGTGCTGCTGTCCATCGCGGTCGATCCCTCGGCCACCGGCCGGGGAATCGGGAGGATGCTGATGGAGGCCTTCCGCCGCGAGAGCCGGCGCCTGGGCTACCCGGCGATGGTCCTCAGCGCCCATGCCGACAACGATCCGGCCATCCGGCTGTACCTCGCCTGCGGGTGGGAGGTGGTCCGGCGGGACGCGGACGGGGTGTACTTCCGGCGAAGCACCGATCCGTGAGAAGGGAGATGCGTCGATGAGATTCCTGTTCCTGAGCCAGTACTGGGCCCCCGAGGTCGGCGGTGCCCAGGCCAACCTCTCGGCCATCGTCCGGGAACTGGTCCGCCGGGGGCACGAGGTCGAGGTGGTCACGGCGCTGCCCAACTACCCGAAGGGGCGGATCTTCGAAGGCTACCGGGGACGCCTCTACGTCCGGGAGAATCGGGAGGGGGCCCGGATCCATCGCCTCTGGCTCTACCCGGCGATGGGAGGGGGGCCTGCCCGGATGGCGAACTACGCCTCCTTCGCCCTGTCGTCCCTGGCGGGACTGGCCCGGGTGGAACGTCCCGACTGGGTCTTCGTCGAAAGCCCCTCGCTGCTGCTGGGCCTGCCGGCCTGGATCCTCGGCCGGCTGCACGGATGTCCCTTCGTCTTCGACGTCGGGGACCTGTGGCCCGACTCCATCCGGGAGATGGGCCTGCTGCGGCCCGGCCCGGTCCTCGCGGCCCTGGAGGCCCTGGAGGCCTGGACCTACCGGAAGGCCCGGTTCGTGCTGGCCGCCACCGAGGGCATCCACCGGGCGCTGGTGGAACGGAAGGGAGTGCCCCGGGAGAAGGTGATCTTCTTCCCCTCGGGGGTGGACACGGGGCGGTTCCGCCCGCTGCCCAGGGACCCCGAGTGGGTCCGCCGGATCGACCCCGGGGACCGGAAGGTGGTCCTCTATGCCGGAAACCTGGGATTCGCCCAGGGGCTCGAGACGGTCCTCGAGGCGATGGGCCTTCTCCGGGACCGGAAGGACCTGCTGCTGGTGATGGTCGGCGACGGGTCGGCGTCGGGGGCGCTCCAGGACCGGGCCCGCGCCCTGGGGCTGGACAACGTCCGCTTTCTGCCCCCCGTTCCCGAGGAGGAGGTTCCCCGGCTGGCCTCCCTTGCCTTCCTGGGATACGCCGGCCTCCGGGATCTTCCCCTTTTCGAGGGGGCCCGGCCCTGCAAGGTGGTCGCCTACATGGCCTGCGGCCTGCCGGTGATCTTCTCGGGCCGCGGGGAGGTCCCCCGGATGCTGGACCGATCCGGAGCCGGGGTCGCGGTCCCGCCCGAGGATCCCGGCGCCCTGGCCAGGGCCCTCGTCGAGGCGGCGGAACACCCCGAGGCCTGGGCCCGCCGGGGCGAGGCCGCCCGGGCGTGGGTCGAGGACCGGCTCTCGTGGGAGGCCCTCGTCACCCGGTGGCTCGACTGCCTGGAGGGCAGGCGGCCGCCCCCGGGCCCCGAGGACCCCGGTCGCGAATAAGAAATAATCACCTATTGATTTTGTCCGTTATTTCCGCGATCCTATCGCCGACCCAAAACGGGGGCTGCCGATGCAGATGTCCACCAAGGGGAGATATGGCCTTCGGGTGATGATGGAACTGGCCGAGCAGTACGGTCGGGGGCCGGTCTCGGCGGACGTGATCGCCCGGAACCAGGACCTCTCGAGTCAGTACATCCACCTGCTCACCAACGGCCTGCGGACCGCGGGGCTCATCCGGGCCGTCCGTGGGCCCAGCGGCGGCTACGTGCTGGCCCGGGACCCTTCCCGGATCACGGCCCTGGAGGTCGTCGAGGCCCTGGAGGGAGGGTCCGCTCCGACCCGCTGCGTCGAGGACCCCTCGGTCTGCTCCCGCTCGGGGCGCTGCGTGGCCCGGGATGTCTGGTGCGACGTCGCCTCGGCCATCGACGGGGTGCTGTCCCGGATCACCCTGGACCAGCTGGCGGCGCGCCAGCGGGCCCGTTCCGGCGAACTGCCGGACTACTGCATCTGAGGAGGAGGAAAGGATGGCCAGGATCTTCGACGACAACAGCCGCAGCATCGGGGAGACGCCGCTGGTGCGCCTCCAGCGCGTCACCAGGGGGCTCGGGGCGACGGTGGTGGCCAAGATCGAGGGGCGCAATCCCGCCTATTCGGTCAAGTGCCGCATCGGTGCGGCGATGATCTGGGCGGCGGAGCGGGACGGCCTGCTGAAGCCCGGAAGCCGGGACATCACGGTGGTCGAGCCCACCAGCGGCAACACGGGGATCGCCCTGGCCTTCGTCTGCGCCGCCCGGGGATACCCGCTGGTGCTGACGATGCCGGAAACGATGTCCGTCGAGCGGCGACGGATGCTGGCGGCCTTCGGGGCGCAGGTGGTCCTGACCGAGGGGGCCAAGGGGATGAAGGGCGCCGTGGCAAAGGCCGAGGAGATCGTCGCCTCGGATCCCGGCCGCCATTTCATGCCCCAGCAGTTCCAGAACCCCGCGAACCCCGAGATCCACTTCCGGACCACCGGCCCCGAGATCTGGCGGGACACCGACGGCGCCATCGATCTGTTCGTCGCCGGCGTGGGCACCGGCGGCACGATCACCGGCGTCAGCCGCTACATCAAGCAGGACCGGAAGAAGCCCATCCGGTCCATCGCGGTAGAGCCGATCCACTCGCCGGTCTTGACGGCCCTCCGCAACGGAGAGGAGCCGAAGCCGGGGCCCCACAAGATCCAGGGGATCGGGGCGGGGTTCAAGCCCGACGTGCTGGACCTGGACCTCGTGGACGAGATCGCCACCGTGTCGAACGACGAGGCCGTGGAGTTCGCCCGCCGCCTGCACCGGGAGGAAGGGATCACCTGCGGCATCTCCAGCGGCGCGGCGGCGGCGGTGGCCTGCCGGGTCGCGGCGCGACCCGAGAACCGGGGACGCCTGATCGTGACGGTGCTTCCCGACGCCGGGGAGCGGTACCTGAGCACCGTGCTCTTCGAGGACCTCCAGTAGCGGCGGCTCCCGGCAGGATCGTCCCCGCGCCACGGCCTTGACAGGGGCGGGGCGGGACGGCACCCTTGGCCCCGGGATGCAAGAGGAAGACCCCATGGAATCCCCGTCGCAGGCCCCCCGGAAGGTCCCGGTCGGACAGGTTTCCCGGGAGGAGTCGCCACTGCTGGAGCGGATGCTGAAGACCCGGACGATCCTCTTCTCCTCGGAGGTTTCGCCGGCCACCGCCCAGCGCCTGATGGAGCGCCTGCTGGTCCTCGAGGCCGAGGATCCGGCGGCCCCGGTCACGCTGCTGCTGAACTCCCCGGGAGGAGAGGTCCACTCGGGGTTCGGGGTCTACGACCTGATCCGGTTCATCGGGCCGCCGGTGCGGGTCGTCTGCGTGGGCCTGACGGCCAGCATCGCCACGGTGATCCTGGCCGCGGTGCCCCGGGAACGGCGCTTCGCGCTGCCCAACGCCCGGCTGCTGATCCACCAGCCCCTGTTCACCGGCGAGGTGTTCGGCCCCGCGTCGGACCTGGAGATCACGGCCCACGAGATCCTGAAGACCAAGGACCGGGTCAATCGCCTGCTGGCCGAGGCGACCGGCCAGCCCCTGGAACGCATCGAGCGCGACACCGAGCGGGACTTCTGGCTGTCGGCCGAGGAGGCCCTGCAGTACGGGTTGATCGGCCGGGTGATCGACCGCCGGGACGACCTGCCCGGATCCTGACCGTCTTCAGAACGGAATGTCCAGCGCCCCGACCAGGTCCGTCGCCAGGTCCCGGCGTCCCACCAGGGGATGGGCCACCAGGGCCTCGACCAGCCGGTCCCGGGACCGCTCCCGGATTCCCCGGATCGTGGTCCGCTCGAACTCCTTCACCCGGGTCATCAGGGCCAGGTCCTCCGGGGGCACGGGGCCCCGTTCCCGGGGCCGGACCCCCTCGGGGCCCACGGTGCAGTCGCACTCGACCACGTCGCCGGGGTCGAAGGCCGGGATCGTTCCCTGCCCGGGGACGTTCAGGGCCATCGGGTGCTGCAGCCCCCGGTTCCGGCCCCGGACCAGGTCCATCGCCACCTCGGCGTAGCCCTCCAACTGGGTCGCAAGCCACCGGATCGCCTCGTCGGGCGTGGAGAAGCCCCGTTCCTCCCCGTCCGCTCCTTCCCGGGCATAGGCCATGTAGGTCCGCTGCCGGTCCCACAGCCAGCGGCCATACCGGAGGATCGCCTCCCGTTCCTCGCCCCGGCCCGACGCCTCCCCGACCTCCCGGAACATGCGGGGGTTCTCCCGGGCCAGCACCTCTCCCCGGCAGAGGGGCTCCCTCCGGATCGCCGCCACGGCCTCCTCCGCCCGGTACCAGTAGTAGAGGTACTCGTTGGGAACACGGCCCAGGGCGGCCGGGAGGTCCGGCGCCCAGGGGACCTGGTTCCGGGTCCACTCCCGGTCGGCCAGAGCCTCCGCCAGCAGGTCCCTCGTCCCGTGGCGGACCGCCGTGGTCCAGGACAGGTGGTTCAGGCCGTGCACCTGGAAATCCAGGTCGGCCAGGGGAAGCCCGGCCCGGGATCCGGCGGCCCGGGCGGCCCCCATCGCCGAATCGCAGATCCCCACGGCGTTCTGGAAGCCCTCCTCCGCCAGGGCCTGGGTGACCAGGCCCGCCGGATTCGTGAAGACCAGGGGCAGGAATCCCGGGGCGATTCGGCGGGCCTGGTGGCAGTACTCGATCAGCACCGGCACCGACCGGGTCGCGAAGGCCATGCCGGCGGCCCCGGTGGTTTCCTGTCCCAGCACGCCGCGGTCCAGGCAGGCCCGCTCGTCCCGTGCCCTGGCCTCCTCGAACCCCGGCCGCACGGTGAAGAGCACCACCTCGGCCCCCTCCAGGGCCTCCTCGATCCGGTCCGCCACCCGGAGGGCCGGGAGGACTCCGCAGGCCCCCCCGACGGCCCGGGCCACCGGCAGCAGCGCCGCCACCCGGTCGGGCCGGATGTCGAACAGCGCCACCTCCGAGAGCCCTGCCGCCCCGCCGGATCGCGCCAGGGATCCCAGCATCAGGGGAAGGCGGCTGGACCCCGCTCCCACGATGGCCATGCGCATCGTCGTCCTCCCCTCCAGGCCGGTCCTCAATCCTCGTTCCGCAGGAAGATCCACAGGGGCGGCGCGTCGTTGCGCACCTCGACCCGGGTCCCGAACCTCAGGGGCACGGCCGTCCTCCTTCCGTCCAGGAAGGCCGCCCCGTGCAGCATGCGGCTTACCACGACCAGGGACCCCTCCAGGATCCCCCCGGCCAGTCGCAGGGCGCACCCCGGGGGGCAGCATGGCTCCCGGACCCGGAACTGGAGCCGCCGGTCCGCCAGGTCCATCGGGGAACCGCCGGCGGACCGCAGGGCCCCGGTGGACCCGGCGGCCGTCGAGACCCAGATTCCCGAGGACTTCTGGGCCTCCTGCTCCCCGTCCACCTCCAGCAGGTACCGGGAGGTCGCCGCGGGCACCCGGTCCGCCAGCAGCACGTCGTTCAGGGCCGGCCGGGGGTGCAGGTTCCCGTCGATGCGCAGCGCGATGCGGGTCAGCGCCCGGGGCCTCCGGCGGCCCTCCAGCACCTCTCCCAGCACCCGGTCGAAGTCCCCGGCCGTGCAGCAGGTGAAATGCCCATAGGAGGTCGAGGGGGACGAGTTGACGCCCAGCACCGGTGTGTCCCGGACCAGCCGGGCCGCGTCCAGCACCGTGCCGTCGCCCCCCACGGTGACCACGAGGTCGTACTGCGTGTCCACCGGGTCCCGGATCCTCCGGGAGTAGGTCACCGCCAGGCCGTGGTGCCGCAGCACCTGCAGCACCTGGTGCCGGGTTTCCTGGGTCTCCCGGAGGCTCACCTTCATCCGGGTCACCAGGGGGGCGTCCTCGGCCAGCAGCCGCGCCAGGCCCGGGTGGCGGCGGCCCAGGGCCGGGGTCTCCAGGGGCGTGCTCCGGGTGATCACCAGCACCCGTGCCGGTCTCATGGCCTGGATCTCCGCTGCCTGCCCGCGATCCGGGAGACGGGCCTCCGGTTCCTCCGGGAGGGGCTCCGGGTCTCCTCTTCGCCGGCGGATCCCTCGGGCTTCTCGGGCCCTCCCGCGTCGTTCTCCCGGGCCTTTCCTCCCCGGTCCGACCAGGCCTCCAGGCGCTCGGCCACCCGGGCGAAGACCGACCCGGGCGTCCAGAGGCCGTCCTCCTCGAGGGTCCCGGCCGGTCGTCCGGTCAGCAGCCCGACGGCCTCCTCCACCGTGTCCACCGCGTAGAGGTGGAACGACCCCTCCTGGCACGCCGCCAGCACCTCCGGGTCCAGCACCAGGTGGCGGACGTTGCTCCTCGGCAGGATGACCCCCTGGGTTCCCGTCAGGCCCCGGGCCTTGCACACCTGGAAGAACCCCTCGATCTTCTCGTTGATGCCCCCGATGGCCTGGACCTCCCCGGACTGGCTGACGCTGCCGGTGATGGCGAGGTCCTGCCGCAGGGGGATCTCCGAGAGGGCCGACAGCAGCGCGCAGAGTTCCGCGCAGGAGGCCGAGTCCCCGTCGATCGTGCCGTAGGACTGTTCCACCGTGAGGCTCGCCGTCATCGACAGGGGCCTCTTCCGGGCGAACCGGTCCCCCAGGAACCCCGAGAGGATCATCACCCCCTTGTGGAAGGTGTTGCCGGCCAGCCGGGCCTCCCGCTCCACGTTGATGACCCCGGCCTTTCCCTGGAAGACCTTCGCCGAGATCCGCAGCGGCCGCCCGAAGACCAGGTCCGCGAACTGGAACACCGCGAGCCCGTTCACCACCCCGACGGCCCGCCCCTCGGTGTCGATCCGGATCACGCCGTCCTCGATCTCCTCCAGGGTCCGGTCCGCGATCAGCGAGATGCGGTGCTGCCGCTGCCTGCGGGCCGCTTCCACGTGGACCCGGTCGATCCGGGGGCTCCCCTCGCCCCGGGCCAGGGCGTCGGCCTCCACCAGCAGGTTCGTGATCTCGTTGAACCGCAGCGTCATCCGGTCGGCCGCGCCCGCCCGTCGCATCCCGTACTCGATCACCGCGGCGACGCCGTCCCGGTGCACCGGCAGCAGTCCCTCCCGCTTGCAGGTGGTGGCGACGAACCGCGCGTACTCCAGGATCGCCCCGTCGCTGCACCGCATCTGGCTGTCGAACTCGGCCTTCACCTGGAAGAGCTTGCCGAAGTCCTCGTCGAACTGGGTCAGCAGGTGGTAGTACCAGTTGCTTCCGATCAGGATCACCTTGCACTGGACCGGGATCGGGTCCGGCCTCAGGCCGGTGGTCGGCAGGAACTGCCATGCCTCCCCCATCTCCTCGATCACCAGGCGCTGGTTCCGCAGCACCCCCTTCACCGCCTCCCAGGCGAAGGGGAAGGTCAGCAGTTCCCGGATGTGGAGCACCAGGTAGCCCCCGTTGGCCCGGAGCAGGGCTCCGGCCTTCACCATCGTGTGGTCCGTGCTGTAGATCCCGTTCTCGACGCGCTTCTCGATCTTCCCCACCAGGTTGTGGTAGGTGGGGTTGTTCTCGATCACGATCGGGGCCCCGGTCGTCTCGCCGTGGTCCACCAGCACGTTGACCTGGTATTCCACCATCGGGCGCTGGCGTTTCCGGTTCTCGTTCTCGTCGGGCAGGAAGCGGGCCAGGTTGTCCACCACATGGTTCCCCACGGCCTGGAGCCACTGCAGCACGGCCTCCTGGCCCTGAAAGGCCTCCCGGAGGGGCTCCAGGTGCTGCCCCACCACCGCCTCCCCGAGCAGCCGCTGGGCCTCCTGGATCTTCCGGTGGACCGAGACCTCGATCTCCCGGGTCACCTGGAGGAACCGCCCGACGATGGGCTCCAGCTGCTGGCGCCGCGCGTCCACGTCGCCCCGCTGCTCCTCTGTCAGTTCGGCGTACTCCTTGTTGCCGATGGGCTTGCCGTCCAGCAGCGGCAGCGTCATCAGCCCTTCCTTGGTCTGCTTCACCATGAACCCGATCTGGGACGCCTCCCGGGACAGTTCCAGGAAGGCCCGGTTCTCCTGCTCCAGGCCGTCGTTGAGGATCCGCTGGATGCGTTCCTGGTGCGGCTTGGCGTGGAAGGCCTTCGGCACCTCGGCCTGGAGGTCGGTGACGAAGGTCTCCATCATCGTGCGCAGGCGGGTCCCCATGCCCGGGGGAAGCGACAGGGCCTGGGGCGCCTCGGGATGGCGGAAGTCGTGGACCAGGCACCAGTCCGGGGGGACGGGATTCGGCAGCGCCACCTCCCGGAGCAGCCGCTTCAGGATGCTCGACTTGCCCGTCCCCGAGGCCCCGGCGATGTACACGTGGAAGTTGCGCTTCTGGATGCGCAGGCCCACCTGGAGGGCCTTCAGGGCCCGTTCCTGCTCGATCACCTCCTCCAGGGGGGCCAAGGCCTCGGTGGTCTCGAACCGCAGGCTCTTCAGGGGCACCCGGTGGTTCATCTGCCGGAGGGTCAGGCGGCAGCGCCGGTGGAGGTCGCGGACCCTGTCCGGGGGCGCCGGTCTCCGGGTTCGTCGGTCCGGCGTTCGTTCAGGCATGATCGTCTCCCGATCCGGGTGGGGCGAAGATAGCACAGGCCGCCGGCAAGCAAGGAGGAAGGATCGGCCTTCCGGGAACCGGGATGACGGGCGCAGGCGGCCGTCAGTCGTTCGCCGGCGGGCCCACCATCCGGGTCGCCATCTCCACCGCGTGGCGGCGCACCGACGAGAGGTGGTCCAGCACGGTGACGAAGGCCGAGGAGGACCGGGGGACGCAGATCCCCAGGATCAGGCGCTCCAGGTGTCCGTCGGCCACCTCGTCGGTCCGGGCGTCCATCTGGCGGGCCGTTTCGAGCAGGTGGCGGTGCATCGCGGGGTTCCAGGTTCGCACCAGGTCCCGGAGCGCCCGGATCACCTCCAGGGTCCCGTCGGCCAGCATCGCGAATTCCTTCCGGGCCCGGTCCGTGAAGGAGAGCCCCTCGACGCGCACCAGGCGCACGACGTCCACCAGGGCGTCCAGGTGGTCCGCCAGCCGTTCCAGGTGCCCCGGGAGGGTCAGCAGGGACTTCGTCTGGAGGTCCGATCCCCGGAGGGCGGCATGGTCGTCCAGGATCTTCGCCGTCAGGTCCCGGGCCCTCTGCCGGAGTTCGCGTCCCAGGCCTTCCGCCCTCAGCAGGTCCTCCTCGTCCAGGCGGCGGAATCCCTGGCGGGCCGCCTCGGCCTGTTCCAGGGCCTGGGTGCATGCCTGGTGGATGGCCGCCTCGAGGGACTGGGTGAGTCCCGCCGGTCGCCGGGTCTCCATGGCTCCCTCCTGTTGCCTTCGCTTCCAGGATACCGCGATCGGTCAGCCGTCGGAAGGCGTCCCCCGGCGTTCGGGGAAGCCCGCCTGCAGGCGCTCGGGGAGGAGGCGGCTGAAGGGATGGCGGGAGGTCCGCCGGCGGAAGGACCCTTCCTCGGGTCCGGGACCGGAAGGCACCACCCGGACCAAATCCCCGTTCCGGTACGCCACCTGCCAGGACCGGCCGTCCAGGGAGATCCTGCCGTCCGATGCCATGTCGGCCGGCACCTGGCCCAGGGGCCGGCCGGTGGCGGCGTCCACCACCTGGACCAGGTGGTCGTCTCCGAGGTTGCTGTGGATCCGTCCCCGTTCCCCCAGGTCCATCAGGCGGGTCGATGCCTGGACCTGCTCGACCCCCCGGGCCACCACCCACTCCAGCCGGACCAGGTGGTCCAGGATCTCCTCCAGGTCCTCCCGGGGCCCCATCCCCTGAAGGAGGTCCAGCAGTTCCCGGCGGCCGACCCCTTGCCGCCGCCCGTAGAGCACCGAGAAGATCTGCTGCACGGCGACCGCCGGCGCCAGGTGGGTCTCGCTCTCGGGCCCTGGGGCGGGACGGCCCAGGTCTCGGTTCAGTTCCTCGAAACGCCGCCGGTCCTCATCGCTCTCGGCGATGCCGATCGCCCGGAGTCCCCGTCGCCGGCGGCAACCCCGTCCCACCCGCTGGATGAAGGAGGCCGCCGACTCGGGGGCTCCCACCAGCACCACGGCGTCCACGTTCCCGACGTCCACGCCCCACTCGAGGGTGGAGGTCGCCACCATCAGGCAGGCGTCGTAGCGCCGGAAGGCGCGCTCGGCCTCCTCCCGGGCCTTTCGGGAGAGGCTGGCGTGGTGCACCAGCACCCGTTCCGGCGGCCAGGGTCCCTTCCGGGCCAGGACCCGTGCCACCTCCTCGGTCCGGCGCCGGGAGTTGCAGAACCACAGGGCCTTGGTCAGGCCCTCCTGTCGCAGGATCCGCATCGCCTCTTCCAGGTCCGAGGCGGTCCGGAAGTCCAGGGGACGGGCCTCCCCCGCCTCCAGCACCGTCACGGGACGACCGAACAGCCAGGCGCCCAGGGCCGCGGCATCCCCGGCCGTGGCCGAGAGGGCGACCCGCTGCACCGGGCCGCGGCAGTGCCACCGCTCGAGCCTCCGGACCAGGACCCGCGCCTGCTCCCCCCGGCAGGTCCGGTGGAGCAGGTGGACCTCGTCCAGGGCCAGGGCCAGCAGCCCCGCGAACCGATCGGGATGGCGGCAGAGGATCGAGTCCAGGGACTCGGGCGTGGTCACCAGCAGGTCGGTCTCCCGGCCGGCCAGGTCCGCCGGGCGATCCCCGGTCCGGAGGGCGACCCGGATCCCCAGGGCACCGCAGGGCTCCCGGAGACGCGCCTCGATGTCGTTGGCCAGGGCCCGGGTGGGCACCACGTAGAGGAACCGGGGTCCGGGGGTCCAGGGGCTCCGCACCAGGCGCTGGCACAGGGGCGCGACGACCGCCTCGGTCTTCCCCGACGCCGCCGGGGCCACCACCAGGGCGTCGCCTCCCGCCGCCAGGGCGGGGATGGCGACCTGCTGGATGGGGGTGGGCCGGGCGAACCGTCCCAGGAAGGCCTCCCAGGTGTCCGGGATCGCCCGCCGCAGCCGCTGGGCCTCCTCGGTCACCCCATGGCCTCCGTCACCATCGCCTCCACGTCCTCCTGGGGATAGAAGCGCAGGAAGTCCAGCATCTCCACGACGGCCTTCAGGAAGGTCCGGACGGTGGCGATCCGGTCCGTGGTGGCCAGCACCCGGAAGATCCGCTGGGCCACGGGCCGGGGCAGCGCCGCGCCGTACACCTGCCGGTAGGTCTCCAGGATCCGGTGGAAGAGTTCCTCCAGCTCCGCCATGCTGAGGACGTCCAGGGGAATCCGGGGGATGGTCTCCCGGGCCCGCTGGAACTCCTCCTGGAGGGACCCCGGGGTCAGGGCGAACACCACCTTCAACCGGGCGGGGATCCCCGCGGTGTAGGGCACCGGGTTGTGGCCGCTGTAGATCAGCCGGGTGCGTCGTCCCACCGTCAGCCCCTGCCGGTCCCGCTCCTCCTCCAGCAGGTCCGGGTCGTCGTTCGCCGCCAGCACGAGTCCCCGGAAGAAGTTGACGCCCCGGACGGCCTGGTAGTGGTAGAGGACGTTCCGGGCCACCTCCGCCTCGTCCAGCAGCACCAGCAGGCCCCGGAAGTGGAGCAGTTCGGCGAAGCCCATCGCCAGGGCCGTCAGCAGGTTCACGTAGAGGTTCGCGCAGGTGCTGTACCCGTGGAGGGTCGGTCCCGGTCCGTTCCCGGCCTCTCGTCCCTCGATCCAGTCCCAGTCCTCGGGGCGGGCCTTGCCCGCGGCCACCCTCGACAGGAAGGGCCCCAGCACCCAGTGGTCGCCCAGCAGCGCCTCCCGGCCCGAGGCCCGGGCCATCTCCTCCACCAGCGTCCGGAGGTCCATCGAGACGCCGTTCCGCCGGGCGTGGACCCGGGAAGCGAGCTGCCTCCAGACCTTCTTGGGGAAGGCCGCCGAGGCCTCGGAAGGGTCGAAGCCCGCCAGGGTCACCACGAAGCCCTCCTCCTGGGCCTGGTGGGCCATCCAGGTCAGCAGGTGGCTCTTCCCGGCCCCGTATTGTCCCTCGACCAGCAGGGCCCCCTCGGCCTCGTTGGCCAGGAACCGGTCCAGGGCGGCGATCTCGGCCTGCCGCCCCACCGTCCATTGCTCCACCTGGGCCGTGGGGACGATCCCCAGGCGGAATGCCTCGATGGCCGCGGCGAGGGATGCCTCGGCCTGTTCCCGGGCGGGCTTCCAGGCCGGGGCCGGCCGGGAGGTCCGGGGAGGCCGCCGGGCCTCGGGGCGGGGTGCCGGGGACATCGTCCGACCCGGGAGGCCTGTGTCCCGCCGGGGCGGCTCGTGGCCCAGCAGCCGGAGGATCGCGTCGAGGGTGGGGGTCCTGCGGGGGGCCGGATCCGGCGGCGCCTCTCCCAGCAGCCGCAGGCCCGTTCCCTCCGATCGCAGGTGCCGCACGGGGACCCAGACCTGGGCCGCGGCGAAGGACACCAGCACCTCGTGGCCCCCGATGCCCACCCCGACCACCGTTCCCCGGCCGTGGACCGGGTGGCGCACGTGGTCCCCCTTGCGGAATCGGTTCACGGGTCCTCCCAGGGGTCCTCGGCCGGATCCTCCTCCTGGGGCGTCTCGCGCTCGGGGCCCAGGGAGGGCAGGTCCCGGTGGGGCAGGATCAGCGACTCGGCCAGGGCCTCGTCCGGCTCCAGGGAGGGGTCGGCCCGCAGGTGGTGGAGTCCCTTGACGACCCCCTGGACGAAGAGGCGCTTGTACCCGATGTCTCCGAAGGCCAGCTGGGCCGCCTCCTGGGCCAGCAGGTCCACCAGCCGTTCGACCCGGTCCCGGGGAAGCTGGCAGGAATAGGCCCTCTGGTACACCCGGACCATCTTGCCGCCGATCTCCCGGAGCAGGGCCACGGGGGTCTGCGTCATCCGGTCCAGTCGCAGGGTCACCCCCGTGGGGTTCGTGAAGTCGAAGACGCTCTGGATGCGCTGTCGCAGGGCCTCGTAGGCCGGGCTCCGTCCCTCGACCAGGAACTGCTCCGTGGGGACCGCGTAGAAGATCATCACGCTGGCGAAGGCCGACGTCCCGCACTGGTCCACCAGTTCCCGCAGGTTCGACAGCATCATCTCCTTCTGCTTGGAGGTCATCGCTCCGGCCTGCTCGGCCTCGTCGAACAGGATCACCAGGCCCCGGAAGCGCAGGTGGCGCAGCAGGGTCACCAGGCTCCGGATCGTCGCGAAGGCCTGTCCCCGCTCGATGGGCTGGAGGATGCCCGCCGCCTGGTGCCGCGCCCGGTCATAGCCGTCCAGGGTCAGGTACTGCACCATCCGGTCGAAGGAGTCCAGGTCGTCCCGGGACAGGGCCTCCAGGGCCGCCCGGACGGCCCGGCCGAAGTTGGGATTCTCCAGCCCCCGGGTCACGTCGGCGATCACGGCCTGGAGCCGCTGCCCCGGGTCCCCTTCCTCGGGGTCGGCCTCCAGGGCCTCGACCAGCGTCGCGTGGACGTGGCGCAGAAAGGGGCCGATCCCCCGTTCGCCGCCCTGGAGCATCTCGTCGGGGGACAGGGGGCGCATCAGGTGGGTGACCACCGACCGGTAGATCTTCTCCAGGCGGTAGAACGGCGACGTGTCCTGGGACAGGGAGCAGTAGGACACCAGGAAGTCGTGTTTCCAGGCCAGTTCCCGGATGCTGTAGAGGAAGTGGGTCTTGCCCCCGCCATAGGCCCCGACCACCACCTTGAAGGACGCCCCCCCGTCCCGGAGGAACGTCCGGAAGTAGTCCTCCTCCAGCACCCGGAGGGTCTCGTCCAGTCCCGCGGAAAAGAACTGGAAGCCCCATTCCGGCGGGGTCCCGGTCCCGCCGACGACCTCGATGATGTGCCGGGCCTGGCGGGAGGTCAGCGTGTCGATCATGATGGCAGTGCCTCCTCCCGGGCCTTCACGAAGGCGACGGTGGCGCAGTGGGTCCCGTCGCCGCTGCGGCCCCTGGGGATCCAGAGGTGGTCCTCGGCCCGTCGGGTCTGGGCCATCGTGGCGGTGTCCAGGCGCATCTCCAGCCCGCCGAGCCGCCGGTGTCGCAGGCGCCCCAGCAGCGATCCGAACTGGGCCCTCCCGAAGGGCCGGAAGTGCTCCCGGACCGGATCGGCCAGGAACTGCGACCCCTGGCGCTGGAAGGCCATCTCCGCCATCAGGGCGGTCAGGGGGACCCGTTCCCCCTCGGGCAGGCGCCGCCGCAGGCACGCCACCCGGTAGGCCTCGTGGATCTCCCGGAGGATCTCCTCCTCGTCGAGGGGGGACCCGAAGAGCGACTCGTCGGCGGCCTTCACGACCTGGAGGATCGCCTGGGGATCCAGCGGGCACTCCCCGACCTTCTCCTGGCGCGGGCCCAGCCAGACCAGGCACAGGGGCTTGCGTCCCTGGACGAACTCCAGCGTGAAGGCCGACACGCCCAGCAGCGGCAACTGCCCCCGGACCTGGAACCCGGCCTCCTGCATCGCCGCCGCGATCCGCCCGGCCAGCAGCGCCCGCTCCCGTTCCAGGCTGCGGGTGGCCTGGTCCAGCACCTCCTGGAGGCGCTTCCGGGCTTCCTGGACCGGGGCGTCCACCGGGGGGACCTTCTGGAGGGCCTTCAGGGCCGCCTGGCAGGCCTCCTGGACCTCGAAGAAAGCCGGTCGGCCCGACTTCCCGATCCGCTGGACCTTTCCGATCTCCCGGGTCGCCGTTCCCAGGGCCGCCGCGGCCCTCTTCAGCCCTTCCAACGCCTCTTCCATCGGGGCCTCCTTGGCCGAACCGTCCCGGCCTCGTCGTTCAGGGTTCTTGGACCTCGCTCCCGGCCGCCTCCTCCAGCGCCGCCCGCCACCGGTCCCCGAAGAGGCCGTCCAGCGTCTCGGACAGGTCGCGGGGCACCGGGGCGACCACCGTCCGCTCCTCGCCGGTCGCGGGATGCCGGAACCGGAGGGCCCAGGCATGGAGGGCCTGGCGTTCCATGCGCTGCATCGCCTGCACCTCCTCCTCGGGACGGCTCCCAGGCCTGGGCCAGCCCCGGCCGTAGACCCGGTCCCCCACCAGGGGGTGGCCCGCCTCGGCCAGGTGCACCCGGATCTGGTGGGTCCGGCCGGTCCGCGGGTGGGCCAGCACCAGCGCGCACAGGCGGCCCCGGATCACCGTCCGGACCTCCGTGACCGCCTCCCGTCCCTCCCGGACGCGCCCCGTGAACTGCTTCCGGTCCCCCGGCCGGCGGCCGAAGGCGCTCCGGATCACCTGGTGGTCCGGGGTGGCCGCTCCCAGCACCAGCGCGAGGTAGGTCTTCCGGACGGTCCGGTCCTGGAACTGGCGGCTCAAGGCCAGGTGGGCCCGGTCGGTCTTGGCCAGCAGCAGCACCCCGGAGGTGTCCTTGTCCAGGCGGTGGACCAGTCCAGGGCGGTCCTCCCCCCCCAGGGTCGAGAACGTCCGGCCCGAACCCAGCAGCCGGTTCACCAGCGTGCCGCTCCGGTGCCCCGCCCCGGGGTGCACGACCACCCCCGGGCGCTTCGCCAGCGCCATCACCTCGTCATCCTCGAAGAGGATGTCCAGGTCCCCGGGCTGGGATTCCAGCGGCGGGCGCTCCGGTTCCGGCGGCACCTCCACCTGGACCGTCGCCCCGGCCGGCACCCGGAACCCCCGGGGCCGCTTCCGGCCGTCCACCAGCACCTGCTGGGCCTCGATCAGGCGCTGGGCGGCGGAACGGCTCAGGAAGGGCAGCCGGGCGGCGATCAGCACGTCCAGCCGTTCCCCGGCCTGGGCGGCGTCCACCTCGATCCGGTGGACCGAAGGGGACTGGCGGGTCATGTCCCGGGGCCTCCGACGGAAAGGGCCTGCTGCCGATTGCGTCCATGGCGGCTTTTCGCCATGATTCCCCAGGATAGACACCGCCTTTTCCGGGGTCAAGGCAGGATGAGGGGTTCGGGACCGGCGGGACGATGGGGAATGCCTTGGTTCCTGGCGGTCCTGGTCACCTGGGGCTGCGGCGGGGGAGGCCGGACCTCCGTTCCGGACTCCTGCTCCCGTCACTCCGATTGCCCCCTGGGGATCTGCCTGGACGGTCGGTGCGCCGACCCGACCCTGGACCCGGATCACGACGGCCTTCGAAGCGGCGTCGAGGTGCTGCTCGGCCTGGATCCCCTGGATCCCGACACCGACGGGGACGGTCTGGACGACGGCACCGAGGTGGGGCCGGACCCGGCCCATCCGGTCGATTCGGACGGGGACGGCGTGCCCGACGCCCTGGAAAGCCGGTTCCGGGACCGGGACGGGGACTGCCTTCCCGACTCGGCGGACCCCCGGGACGACGTCCCCGACGCGACCCCCGAGGAAGTGGCCCGGGCGGTGTGCTCCCGGGAGGGCGTCTGCGGCCTGCATCCCGAACGGGTCATGGCCGCCTGTCTCGACGGGGTGGCCCGGTGCGACTACTCGGCGGTTCCCGGCTTCCTGGCCTCCTCCTGCTCCGAAGAATCGGCGGATTGTCCCGAGGCCCGGTGCGACGGCCTCGACAACGACTGCGACGGCCGGACTGACCAGGGAATGCTCTGGGCGGGCATTCCCCTGGGACGCCCCTGCGTGGTCCCGGGGGTCTGCGGAGCCGGCACCGTGGAGTGCTCCGCCGGCGGCGGGCAGGTCCTGTGCTCCAGCGGCCCGGGAGGCAGCGAGGACCGGTCGGTCCCCGAGATCTGCAACGGCCTGGACGACGACTGCGACGGGGAGACGGACGAGGACCTGTCGCTGGGGGAGGCGCCTCTGGGAGGGGTGTGCGTGGGGCCCGGGGTCTGCGGAGAGGGGGTCGTCGAGTGCGCCGCCGACGGGGCGCTGCGGTGCTCCAGCGGACCCGGGGGCAGCGGGGATCGGTCGGGCCCCGAGGTCTGCAACGGGGCGGACGACGACTGCGACGGGGAGACGGACGAGGACCTCGGAAGCCTGGACGTCACCGGCGCATGTCCCCTGAAGGGGATCTGCGCGGCGTGGGCCTCCAGGGTCCGGGGGGGCTGCCGGGAGGGCCGGATCGTCTGCGACTACAGCGGCGTTCCCGGGTTCGCGTCGGGACAGGAGACGGCCTGCGACGGCCTGGACGAGGACTGCGACGGCCTCGTGGACGAGAGCTTCGGCCTGGCGGACCCGGTGCTGCAGTGGCGCATCGTCGGGCAGTCCTGCGGGACCGGGGCCTGTGCGGGGGGCCAGGTGGTCTGTGCCTGGGAGACGGGGCCGATCTGTTCCACCGCCGATCGGAGGGGCGCCGAGGTCTGCAACGACCTGGACGACGACTGCGACGGGTTCGTGGACCAGGGCCTCGCGAAGGAGTGGGCCTCGGCGTGGGTTCCCCTGGCCCCCGGGGCCCCGCTGCCCCGACTGGGGCCCGCCGTGGCCCTGCTGGACACCGGGGAAGGACCCGGGATGCTGTTTCTGCAGGGGGGGAAGGGCCAGGTGGACCCGGCGGGAGGCGTCGGGGTCTGGCTCCGGGACACCTGGCGCCTGGACCTGGGAACCCTCGCCCTGGAACCCCTCGCGGACGGTCCCCTCGTGACGGGGGGAGTGATGGCCGCCGACTCCCTTTCCCGGCGATTGTGGCTGGTCGGGACCGATGCCTCGGGACCGGGTCTCTGGCGCTGGGAAGTTGACGGGACCGCCTGGAAGAGGGAGGCCTCGCCGGCCCTCGACGGGGATCCGGTGGTCCTGGCGGTGGATCCCGTGGACGGGACGATCCGGGGCCTCTCCCGGGCCGCCGGCGGAATCGATCTCGAATCCTGGCGCATCGATCCCGCCTCGGGGGACCTCCTGGATCGCAGGAGCCTGGGCCAGGGTTCGGGATCGGGGGTCCTGGCGGCCCCGGACCCCGGACGGCGGCGGTTCCTGGCGGCCCTCCCGGCGGAAGCGGGGATGGACCTCTGGTCCCTGCCCTGGGAGGGAAGTCCCCGGAGGATCGCCTCGGGGATCCCCCTGTCCCCGGCGGGGGGCATCGCGATCCTCCCGGAAGGGTGCCTGCTGGTCCTGGACCGGGACGGGCGGGCTCTCCGGTTCTGCCCCTCGGGGACCGGCGAGATGGGGCCGCCGGTGGACCTGCCCCGACCCCCGGTCGATGCCCTGGACTTCCCGACGCTGGTGTCGGTCCCCGAGGGGGTCCTGGTGCTGTGCGGCCGCCTGGGGGACGGCAGCGGCCTCCGGGAAATCCTGATGTTCCGACAGGGGAACTGGACCCGCCTGCCCCTGGCGCCGACCCCGAAGGCCCGGTGGGACGGGCGGGCCGCGGTCTGGCCTCGGGACCGGGCGGCCTTCCTCTTCGGCGGATGGACCTGGGACCTCGGGGGACGGCAGCCGGCCCAGGACCTCTGGCGCTGGTCCCTGGACGACGGATCCTTCGCTCCGGTGACCCTGGCCGGGGATCGCCTGGAGGCCCGGGACGCTGCCACGGCCCTGGACCCCGGAAGCGGGATCCTCTACGTGCACGAGGGCGTCCCCCCGGCCGGCGCGACCGGCCAGACGGACCGGTTTCTGAGGGTCTCCCTGGCGGACGGGGTGGTGCAGTCCCTGGGGCCGGGCCCCGGATCCCGCCGGGGGCACGCCATGGCCTGGGTGGGGGGCCTCTTCCTGTCCGGAGGGATCCGGGACGACCAGCCCCTGTCCGACGCCTGGAACTGGCGTCCCGGGGCGGGGTGGACCCTGCTGCGCAAGGACCTGGCCCCCCGGGCGGGCCACGCGGCGTTCCCGGACCCGGCCTCGTCCCGGGTGATCCTGGTGGGGGGCGACGTGGGCGGCACGGTCGAGGAGGTGGACCCCGAGACGGGGCGCAGCACGGTCCGGTTCCGGGATCCCCGCCTGGCCAGCCGGATCCCCCTCTGGGCCTTCGACCCCGATTCCCGGACTCTCTGGCTGGTCCCCGAGAAGGTCGATGGGGGCGCCCTGGTCCTGTCCCTGGACTCCGCCGAGCCGACCCTCCGGGAACACTCGGGGGCCCAGCCTCCCGGCGCCCAGGGGCTGCTGGTCTTCGATCCCGTCTCCCGGGGGCTGCGGCTGTTCGGGGGGCTGCCTCCCGGCGGTGTCGCGGGCCGGGACCCGCCGACCTCCGCCTCCTTCCGGCTGCCCCAGACCTGCCCCCCGGGTCCCCGCTAGCCGTTCCCACGTCGCCTCCTCCCGAATCGGCGGGACCGGTCTTCGGGAAGGCGGTCGATCACTTTCGCCGGTCCTCCGTCCATCCCTCTGTCTCTGGCCGATGACAAGGAGGAGCCATGAGTCTTCGAACGATGGGGTTGCTGGTGGCGACGTTCCTTCCCTTCGGTGCCTGGGCGGTGCCCGCGGGCGATGGCGGGGATTCCCCCTACGAGGTGCAGGTGCTGGTGGACGGCCGCCCGGTTCCGGAATACCGGTACCAGGGCGAATGGTTCGTCGAGGGGCGCAAGGACGCCCGGTACGCCATCCGCCTGATCAACCGGACCTCCCGGAGGGTCGAGGTGGTGGTGTCGGTGGACGGCCTGGACGTCCTGGACGGGCGTCCCGGCGACTATCGGACCAAGCGGGGCTACGTCCTGGGTCCCTGGCAGACCTACGACCTCGAGGGCTTCCGGCTGGACATGGGCCGGGTGGCGGCCTTCCGGTTCTCGACGGTGGACCGTTCCTACGCGGCCCGGACCGGGGATGCCCGGAACGTCGGGGTGATCGGGGTGGCCTTCTTCCCGGAGCGGCGGCCGATGCCCATGCCCAGGCGCCCCATCGAGGTGCCCCGGGGGGGCGTGGAAGAGCGGGAGGGATCCGGCGGGGCTTCCAGGGACCAACGGACCCGCACCGCCGACGCCACCCAGTGGGGCTGGGGGCGAGGCGGAGGAGGGCTGGATGCCGATTCCGAGGCCGGGTCCTTCGGGGGCCGCGCGGAGGCCGCACCGCCCTCGGCGGCGCCCTCGGCCGCCACGAAGTCCGCGGAGATGACCCGCCAGCAGGCGCGGCCCGGCCTGGGGACAGAATTCGGGGAGGCCCGGGCCTCGGCCGTGGTCGAGACCCGCTTCGTTCGGGAGGACGCCCGGAATCCCCATCGGGTGGTCGCCATCCGCTACAACGACCGGGACGGACTGCGGGCGATGGGGGTGCCGGTGGACGGCCTCGATGTCCACGATGCCTGGCTGCGGCGCACCGCGGATCCCTTCCCCGCCACCCGGCCTGCCCGCCCGTTCGCCCGGCCTCCCGCCGGCTGGCGGCCGTAGCCCAGTCCGCCTCCCGCCGGTGATCCGGGACCCACTTCCGCCCTATCATTTCCGCGGCGACCTGGAGAAAATGCCCGCCGGAGGTGGTTTCGATGCGTCGTGTGGCGGTGCTGGGATGCCTGGCGGCCTGGGCCTGCGGGGGAGGGACGGGAGGAGGGGCGGACCTCGGGGATCCCGGGCCGGCCGACCTGGAGGACCGGGAGGTCCTGGCGGACTCCGGCGGCGCGGACCGGGAGGGGGAGGATGCCCGGCCCGGACCGGAGGCGGAGGACGGTGCCGCGCCCGGCATCTGGGATCGACTGGGCCCGTCGGGGCCGCCGCTCGGGACCCTGCTGGGGGTGGCCTCCCACATGTCCACCCGCGCCGGGGAGGACCCGTTGAGGGACTTCGAGTTCGACCGGTACCGGGCAGCGGGCCTGTCCCGGATCCGCCGGGGGTTCTACTGGAGGCGGCTCGAGCCGGCCCGGGACGACTGGCGCTTCGACGAGGTGCAGGGGGTCGTGGACGGGGCTGCGGCGGCCGGGGTGCGCCTGACGGCGCTGCTGGCCTACGGGAATCCCTGGGCCCAGGAGGATCCGGACCTCTACGGGACCGTCCGGATTGAGGACTACGCCGACTACGCCGGGAAGGTCGCCGAGCGATACTGCGCGCAGATCACCGACTACGAGGTCTGGAACGAGCAGAACATCACCCGGTTCTGGCACGTCCCGCCGGACCCCGCCCGGTACGGGGACCTGCTGGTGGCGGCCTCCCGGGCCATCCGGGCCGCCTGCCCCTCGGCCCGGGTCTTCTTCGGGGGACTGGCCTCCTACGACGACGTGGCCCTCTTCGACACCTGGGGGTTCCTCCGGAGGGCCCTGGAGGCCCGGCCGGAGATCTGCGCGGCCATCGACGGCGTGGCGCTGCATCCCTACACGTGGTTCCAGCAGGACCCGCCGGAGCACGACGAGTGGGTTTCCGAGGGGGTGGAGAAGCGGAGCCAGGAGGCCCAGGTCCGGAGGGCCCGGGAGATCCTGGCGGAGGCGGGCTGTCCGCCGAAGGCCCTCTCCTTCACCGAGGTGGGCTGGCCCACCTACGACCTCACCCGGGAGGAGGTGGCGCGCTTCGCGGTCCGGAGCGCCTTGCTGGCGGCCCTGGACGGGATCGACGGCTGGTTCTGGTACACCTTCTGGGACGATGCCCCCGACGCCTCGGGCATCCGGCCCCACGAGAATTACTTCGGCCTCTGGGAGTGGCCCGGGGAGGATGGGCTGGCGCGCCGGCCCAAGCCGGCCTGGATGGCCCTGGAAGTGCTGCTGGATCGCCTGGGGGCCCTGGGCCTGGTGCGGGACCTGGCCCCGGAACTGGGCCTGCCCCCGGACGTCCACGTGCTGGTCTTCGGCGACGGGGAAGGCCGGGTGGCCCTGGCCATGTGGGACGGCCGGGAGATGCCCGACGTGACCGAGGAGGGCACGTCCGACGGGGGGCCCGACACGGGGTACGACCTCGAACTGGACCTGCCACCCGGCGCCACGGAGATGCGCTTCTACGACCAGGACGGCCTGGAGGGGGTGCTGCCGATCTGCGGACTGACACTGCTTCCCCGCCTGGGTCCCTCGGTGCAGTACTTCGAGTTCCGCCTTCCCCGGCCCGGATCGTAGGCTGGCCGTCCGTCCTCGCCGGATGCCCCCGGTTCCCGGATCCGGATGTCCCCGCTAGGGGGTGCGGGTGACCAGCACCGCCTGGTACACGGGGCGGTCCTCGGTCCCGGGGGAGTAGGTTCCGGGCTGCCAGAAGGCCGTGGACCCGCCGCCGTCCAGGTTCAGGGCGTCCCGGCACCCGAGGCCCAGCAGGTAGTCCGCCAGGGCCGCCAGCGTGAATCCCCGGGTCTTCACCGTGTCGCTCTGGGCCGCCACGATCACCACACTGCCGTCTTCGGTGATGCAGGCGGCGGTTCGGGGGAGCGGCGAGTCGGGCCCGATGCCGGAGGACTGGAAGTTCTCGGACACCAGGTGCGTCCCCGAGACGTTCCGCCCGTCCTCCAGCAGCCGGGGCCCGCCGCAGACCACGTCGGAGTCCTCCGGGAAGAGGCTCTCGCCCCAGGTCCCGTCCATCCAGGATCGTCCCATCGACAGGACCACCCGGGCCGCGCGGCGATCCTCGTCCCAGGCCAGGCACGCCCTCGGCCCCTTCACGTTCCCGCTGGGGCTTTCGTACCCGGTGCGGCCCTTGGCGTATGAGACGGGGCCGGAGCCTGCGGCGAAGTACCCGCCGTTGATCGCCGCGGCGACATCCGGGACCCCCGACGAAGTGGCGAACCAGGAAACCGTGCGTGGGGAGGCGCTGCCGGTGACGACCAGGCTGATGAACGGGTCCGCCGTCGGGAACCGGGCGATGCGGACCGTGAAGGGGTTCCCGGCGGCATCGGTCCGTTCCTCGGAGAGGATCGCGAAGGCGGGCTGGATCGTGAGGCTCCGGGTCGAGGTGGCGGCGCACCCGTCGTCCCCGGCCACCGACACCTCGACCCGGCGGCCGATCCCCGGGTTCTGGAAGGCGTAGGCGTGCTGGAAGGGGCCCGTGACTCCCCGGATCGTCCCGAAGGGGAACCTGCCGTCGGCGGTGAAGGTGACCGTTGCATTGCGGCAGGTGGTGGACCCGGCGAAGAGGACCGGGTTCCCGACGACGGCCCGGGCGTCGTCGTCGGGAGACTGGAGGACCAGCACCGGCGGGGTCGGTCCGGGGTCCTGGACGGCGTCTGGAACCGGTTCGGGGGGCGGTTCCGGGAAGGGTTCCGGTCCCGGATCCGGGGGGGGCGGGGGTTCCGGTGGTCCGGCCGGATCCGGGGGAGGCTCCGGGACCGGTTCGGGGGCCGGTTCGGACCGCTCCGGGGGAAACTCCGGGACCGGGTCGGGGGCCGGTTCGGCCGCGGGCTCCGG
>JAGOKF010000131.1 GCA_017994695.1 Myxococcota bacterium
GCTGTCGGCGTCCCGGAAGCAGGCCAGGACCTCCCGGGCGCCCCCTTCCATCGCCTGCCGGTCCGACACGTCGGCGGGCAGCACCAGCACCTCGCCGCCCCGGCCCTTCAGCGCCTCGCGGATCTCCTCCATGGACTCCCGGCGGCGGGCCACCAGGGCCAGGTGGGCCCCGAACTCCCCCAGCAGCAGCGCCAGGTCCTTGCCGATGCCCGACGACGCCCCCGTGATCACGACCTTCTTTCCACGGTACCACTCGGCCAGCGATGCCATCCGGTCCTCCCGGCCCCGACGGGCCCATCCCTGGGGGCAAGCATAGGGCCCGACGGGGCTTCGACGCAAGGCGTCATGACGGCGCCGGGCTGTCCCGTTCGGGCGTCCTGCACTACACTTCGCCTCCATGAGGCGATGGAACCTCCTCTTCTTCGGGATCGGGTTCTTGTTCCTGGGGGTCACCCTCTGGAAGGTGGGGATCCGGGAGGTGCTGGACGGGGCGGTGCAACTGGGGTGGTGGTTCTGGCCCGTGACCGCCGTGAACCTCCTCTGGTACGCCGCCGACGCGATGGGCTGGGGAGCGGTGCTGGGCCGCGATGCCCGCTTCCCGGGGCGCACCGGGCGGCTGGTGCTGGCCCAGGTGGCCGGGGAGGCCCTGAACAACGCCACGCCCCTGATGAACCTCGGGGGGGAGCCGGTGAAGGGCCTGATGTTCCGCGACCGGCTCCCGGCGGACCGGGTGGTCTCGTCGCTGGTGGTGGACAACACCCTGAAGTACGTCGCGACGATCCTGTTCCTGGGCCTCGGGCTCGGGCTGTCGCTCTGGACCCTTCCCCTCGATCGGCCGGTCCAGTACGGCCTGGTGGGCGCCTTCGGGCTGGTCACCCTCGTGATCGCCCTGGCGGTGGTCGCCCAGTCCAGCGGCCTGCTCCAGAAGGCCCTGGCCCTCGGAGGGCGCCTGGGCCTGTCGGGCCGGTTCGTGGAACGGCATCTTCCGGCCGCCCGGCGCATCGACACGGCCATCCGGGAGTTCTACGGGTCCCGGCGGGGGGATTTCGCCGTGTCCCTGGCCTGGCACCTCGCGTCCCGGGCCATCGCGACGATCGACGCCTGGTGGATCCTGGCCCTGATGGGGGCGCCGGTGGACCTCCTGACGGCCCTCTTCATCCAGACCATCAGCGTGCTGCTGAACCTGGTCTTCGCCTTCATCCCCCTGCAGATCGGCGCCGCCGAGGGCGGCCACTACCTGCTGTTCCAGGTCCTGTCCCTGGACCCTGCCACCGGGGTCGTCTTCAGCCTGATCCGCCGGGTCCGGGGGCTGTTCTGGATCGCCCTGGGTCTGCTGATCGTGCTGGTCACCGGCCGGAGGGGCCATGGAAACTGACGCCTCCCGCACCCGCTGGTTCCGGGCGGGACTGCTGGCAATCCTGCTGGGCGCCGGGACATTGCAATGGACCGCCCAGCGCCAGTGGGGTCCGGTGAACGACGAACTGGCGAACTTCCCCTCCGGGGTCGCCCTGGTCCGCACCGGGGAGCACGCCGACCCGACCCATCCCCCCCTGGCCCGCTACCTGATGGCGATCCCCCTGCTGGCCGCGGGAGTGGACGCCCACGAGGACTCGCCGGACCTGGGCATCCGCTGGCACCCCTACGGGCGGGACTTCCTGTTCCGGAACACCCTGCCCTGGCGGACGATCCTGGACCTGGCGCGGCTGCCCATCCTGCTGCTGTCGCTTGGCACCGTGGCCTGGACGGCCGTCGTCGCCCGGCGCCGATCCGGGGTGCTGGCCGGGCTCTTCGCCGGGGCCTTGCTGGCCTTCGAGCCGACCTTCCTGGCCCACGGGTCCCTGGCCACCACGGACCTCGCCCTGACCTTCTGGACCCTCGCGACGGTGCTGGCCTTCGAGCGGTTCCTCCGGGATCCCGGCGGCCCCCGGATGCTGGTCGCCTCGGCGGCCTTCGCGGGGGCCCTGCTGACGAAGTTCGCGGCCCTGGCCCTGGTCCCGATCCTGGCGGCCCTGGCGGTGGCCTGGAGGATCCGGCACGGGCCCCTGCGCCTGCCCGGCTGGCGATGGCATGCCGCCTCCCTCGGTCTCGTGGCGCTGCTGATCTTCACCGCCTACCGCTTCGAGGTCCGGTCGATTTCCCAGGACCCCCAGGTGACCGCCATCCGGGAGGCCGAGGCCGTCTCCCGGGGCCTCGACCGGGCCGCCGAGGCGCTGCACGTCTCGACCGGGACCCTGGTCTCGCTGCCGATCCCGGCCTACTCGTTCTGGAAGGGCCTGGGCGCCCAGGTCTTCCACGCGGCCCGGCAGGACGCCTGGGAGGACCGGAACTTCTACCAGTACCTCGACGGGGAGTACCGCCGGACCGGTTTCCGGCACTACTACCTGATGACCACGATCTACAAGAGCACCCTGCCCTTCCTGGCCCTGCTGGCCTGGGCCGTGGCCGCGGGCCTGTCCCGGACGGGCCGGAAGGGACCCGCGGGAACCGGTTCCCCGAAGACCCGCTCAGCCATCCCGCTGCCGACCCGGGACGCCGTGGTGCTGGTCCCCCTGCTCTGGTTCCTGGCCTGTTCCCTGCAGACCATCAACATCGGGCACCGGTACCTGCTCCCAGTGCTGCCCTGGCTGGCCATCGCCCTGGGATCGGTCGCCGCCCGGGCCTGCACCGCCGCCTGGGAGGCCCGACACCGGGCCGCCGCCGGGGTCCGGGACCGGCTCCCCGCAGCGCTGGCCGGGGCCGCGGCCGCATCCTTCGTGGTCGCCCACGCCGGGTCCGGGATCGCCTCCTGGCCCGACCCGCTGGCCTACTTCAACCCCCTGGCCGGAGGCACGGAAAACGGCTGGCGCCACCTGGCCGACAGCAACCTGGACTGGGGACAGGACCTGCCGC
Source organism: Myxococcota bacterium (assembly GCA_017994695.1). Taxonomy (GTDB): domain Bacteria; phylum Myxococcota_A; class UBA9042; order DTJE01; family DTJE01; genus JAGOKF01. Next base: position 2,890 of record JAGOKF010000131.1, read on the forward strand.
GCCTGGACGCCGACGCCCGGGCCGCCTGCACCAGGGACCGGCCCTGCCTCGCATCGGTCTTCGGGGCGGCCCGCCCGGAGGACTTCGGAACGCCGGTCCAGGAATGGACGCCCGGCCAGCCGCTGCCCCGGGAGCCGTTCCTGTTCTACATCAGCGAGAACCGCTTCCTGCTGCGGTCCGAGGACCATCCCCGGGGCCTCTTCCCCTTCCTCCGGGACCGGCCGCCGGACCGCCGGGTGGGGACCTCGATCCGGGTGTACGACATGACCCCTACCCCCTCCGCGGATGGTGATCGATGAAACCGTTTCGCCGCGTGGTGTTCATGCTGTTCGACGGCGCCCGGTGGGACGTCTTCCAGCAGATGCTCGAGGCCGGGGAACTGCCCCGGATCTCCCGCCACCTGGTCCCCGAGGGGCGCATCCGGAGGGCCGTCGCCTGCTTCCCGACGGTGTCGGGGCCGGCCCACCTGCCGTTCATGACCGGCTGCTACCCGGGCACCCTGGGAGCGCCGGGCATCTACTGGTTCGACCGGGAGGTGATGGCCCGCCGGGGGACCTTCCAGGCGACCCGGTCCTACCTGACCCTCCGGAAGGTGTCGAACTTCAACCGGGACCTGGCTCCCGGAACCCCGACGCTGGCGGCGGCCTGGCCCGACGTCCGCTACGTCTTCGGCTGGTACACCCGGGGCAGTCCCCCGGAGGCGTTGCTGACCCGGTGGACCAAGGTCACCTCCTTCGTCCGGGGTTTCCTGACCAAGAACTGGCACCAGTGCGACGACGACGCCGAGGCGGCCCAGGACCGGGCCATCGACACGGGGGCCTCCTTCGTCTTCTCGGTGGTGCCCTCGCCGGACGAACTCGGGCACCGGTTCGGGCCCACGTCCCCCGAGGCCCGGGAGGCCTACCGCCGGATGGACGGCCGGGTCGCACGCCTGATGGACCGCCTGGCGCGCCGGGGCGAGGCGGACTCGACGCTGGTGGTCCTGTCCAGCGACCACGGCCAGAGCCCCACCCACACCCATTTCCCCCTGGACCGCCACGTCGAGCGGGCCTTCGGCCGGACGACCACCTACCGCCGCTGGCCGACGCCCTTGCGGGGTTCCCGGGCCGTGGTGCTGCCGTCGGGCAACGGCATGGCGAACGTGTACTTCCAGGGGGCCGGATGGGACCGGGGACGGCCGGACCCGGGCCTCTTCCGCGATTTTGCCCTGGGCCTGCTGGAACACGAGGCCATCGACCACGTGGCCTGGCGGGAGGAAGGGGGACTCCGGGTCGAGTCCCGGCACGGCGCCGCCTGGATGGGCGAGGAAGGCGGGGGCCTGGCCTACCGGGTCCGGGGCGGGGATCCCTTCGGCTTCCCACCGCTGCCGGCCCGGATGACCCCCGAGGAGTGCCTGGCTTTGACCGAGGACACGGCCTACCCCGACGCCCCCTGGGGCCTCCTGACCTGGGCCCGGTCCCACCGGGCCGGGGACCTCCTGGTCACCTCCCGCCTGGGCTACGACCTCCGGGACTGGTTCGAATACCAGGAGCCCCACGGCACCCACGGGGGCCTGCACCGGGAACACGCCCACGTCCCGGTGCTCTGCACGGTCCCGTTGCGGGAGGGCCCGATGCGGACCGTGGACCTCTACCCGACCATGGTCGCCCTTTCCGGGCGCCCCCTGCCCCCCGGCGTCGAGGGCGTCTCCCGTTCCCTCTGACCGGGCCATTCCGTGTTGCACCGAGTTCGGACCATCCGGCCCGGACGGCGCCGTCGTGAACCGTTCCTAGCCCTTGGCAACTCCCAGGGGACGGACGCGGGCGACGGGACGGGCCAGGCCCGCCCGTTCGACCACCCGGACCACCGCCGAAACGTCCTTGTAGGCCTCGGGGGCCTCCTCGGCCAGGGTCTCCCGGCTGGCGGCCCGGACCACGATGCCCCGACCCCGGAGCTCCGAGGCAAGGTCCCGGCGACCCGCCTGCCGGATGGCTCGGGACCGGGACAGGATCCTTCCGGCGCCATGGCAGGTCGAGGCGAAGGACTCCCGGACGGCCCCCTCGGCACCCACCAGCACGAAGGATTCCCGGCCCATGTCCCCGGGGACCAGCACCGGCTGCCCGACGTGCCGGTAGGGTTCGGGGCACAAGGGATGGCCCGGGGGCAGGGCCCGGGTGGCCCCCTTCCGGTGCACGCACAGACGCCTTCTGCGACCGGCGACCTCGTGTTCCTCGATCCGGGCGATGTTGTGGGCCACGTCCTGGACCACCCGCAGCCCCAGGGCCTGCCAGGGGCTCCCGAAGACCGACTCGAAGGCCCTGCGCACCTCGGCGGTGATCACCTGGCGGTTCGCCAGGGCGAAGTTGGCCGCCGCGTTCATCGCTTCCAGGTAGGCCTCCCCCTCCGGCGATCCAAGGGGGGCGCAGGCCAGTTGCCGGTCCGGCAGGTCCAGGCCCATCCGCCGGGACGCTCCATCCATCCGTTCCAGGAAATCGGTGCACACCTGGTGTCCGAGACCCCGGGACCCCGTGTGGATCAGCACCGTGATGCATCCTTCCCGGAGCCCGAAGACCTCCGCCACCTCCCGGTCGAAGGTCTCCTCGACCACGCCGACCTCCAGGAAGTGGTTGCCCGATCCCAGCGTGCCCATCTGCCGGGATCCCCGCTCGAAGGCCCGTTCCGACACGGCCCCCGGATCGGCCCGGGGCACTGTTCCCCGGTCCTCGGCGACCTCGAGGTCCGCCGGGTCCCCGAATCCCTGTTGGACCGCCCAGGACGCTCCCCGCCGGCAGACCTCCCGAAGGTCCCGGACCTCCAGCCGCATCTCCCGCTGGTGGGCCCCGACCCCCGTCGGGACCTCGTCGAAGAGGGCCCGGACCAGGGCATCGAGCCGGGGCCTCACCTCCTCCGGCCCCAGGTCCGACCGGATCAGCCGGACCCCGCAGTGGATGTCGTAGCCGACCCCGCCGGGGGACACGATCCCCTCCTCCAGGTCGAATGCCGCCACGCCGCCGATGGGGAACCCGTATCCCCAGTGGATGTCCGGCATCGCCAGGGAAGGGCCCACGATCCCCGGGAGGCAGGCCACCGAGGCCACCTGCCCCAGGGGTTCCGGGTCCAGGGAACCCCGGGCCAGGGCCTCGTCGGCATACACGATGCCGTCGGTGCGCATGGCCCCCCGGCGCACAATCCGCAGCCGGGACTCGTCGATTCGCTCCACCTCCACCGGGCCCGGACCCCAGCCCCGAGGGGTGCCCATCGATCCCTTGCCCTTCCTCGACATTCCCGCCTCCGGTTCGCCGCTTCAGACATCCAGGACCAGCCGGACCCCCACCCCGAATCGATCCCTTCGCAGGCGCATCCCGTGGAACGTCGAGGCCTTCACGACCCTCCGCCTCCGCAGCCTCGCCGGGTCCAGCCGGTCGCACCGCATCACCAGCCGAAGGACCCCGGAACCGTCGGCTTCCACGAAGGC
>JAGOKF010000132.1 GCA_017994695.1 Myxococcota bacterium
CCCGGCCCACCGGGGTCCACAGTCGCTCCAGTGTCCCGAAGGCCCAGGGCAGGCCTTCCCGGATCATCCAGGCTCCCGGTCCGTCGGGGCCTCCCCGCCGGGCCGCCTCGTGGAGCAGCCAGGTGGGACGCCGGTGGGCCAGGTCCTCCCGCCAGTCGAAGACGTCGTCCTCCATCTGGTGCCACCGGCCGTACCTCGTGACGAAGCGGTCCCAGGCCGGGGCCTGGTCCCGGCGATCCAGACGGTGCAGCACCGCGAAGACCGGGATCAGCGCCGCCCGGGTCTTCCGGGCCGAACTGCGACGGTATTCCCGGGCGTCGATCCGGGCGGCCACGCCGTCCCGGAGCGTCGCCTCGGAGGTCTCCGTCCACAGCCTGCGGAAGTCGTCGAAGAACGGGTGCCGGTCCGGGAACATCCGCCGGTACGGTTCCTCGAAGACCAGGTGCAGGGGCCCCAGGGCCGGGAGCAGCGGGACCGTCGCGGCGCTTTCCCGGTCGGTGGAGTCGTCGATGAGCCGGATGTGGAGGTAGCCGGCCATCGACGACCGAATCAGATCCTGCTGGAACCCGGCATCGACCCGGCCCGCCAGGGCCTCCTCGGCGATCCAGGGGAGCCGGAGCAGCGGAAAGGCCCGGATGTCCGTGAGGTATCGCCAGGGTTCCCGGCGGCCCCGGAGGGAGGAGAACCAGCGGACCAGGCGGGGGCCGGTCGCGGGGCCCAGCGAACGCAGGTCCTGCCGGAGGAATTCCCAGGACCGACGCACCGCATCCAGGAAGAAGGCCTCGTCCATGGCGCCCCCGAGACAGGAATTCTCGTGGCGGCGATGATACCGGCAAACGGCGCGGATTCCACTCCGTCCCGACGATTGACATCGGGGGAAGGCGGCCTATAATCGCGCACCGGGTTTGTCCCGGGCATTGGACGCCGGAGTCGCGAGGGGTCCGGCGAGGAACGGGGAAGGCAAGATGAAGCAGACCTATCAGCCGAGCCGGATCAAGAGGAAGCGCACCCACGGCTTCCGGGCGCGCATGGCCACCCGGGGAGGGCGCGCGGTGCTGTCCCGTCGCCGGGCCAAGGGGCGCAAGGTGCTGGTTCCCGAGATTCCCGGCAAGCGATGACCCGGGGAAGGTGGTGAGGGCATGGGCCTGCCGCGATGTCGGCGGGTGCTCTCGAAACGGGACTTCGAGCGCGCGATGCGCTCGGGCCGGCGGGTCCGCTCCCGGAACCTCGTCCTCTACGCCGTGGCGAACGAGGGGGGAACCTCGCGACTGGGCCTGGCGGTCAGCCGGAAGGTGGATGAGCGGGCGGTCGGGAGGAATCGCTGGAAGCGCCTGATCCGGGACATCTTCCGGACCGAGGCCTCTGCCTCTCTTCCCGCCGTGGACGTGGTGGTGGTGGTCCGGCCACCCGAGGCGGCCCCGGACCCGGGGCAGGGCCGGAAGGCCAGGAGGCAGGCCCCGGACCGCGACGCCCTGGCGCGGGAGTTGACCGATGCCCTCCGCCGCATGGAGCCGTGGAATGGCCTGGGTCGTCCGCTGGCCGTCCCGGTCCCTCGCGGCCCTGATCGGCCTCTATAAGCGATGGGTGTCCCCGTGGCTGCCCCCCTCGTGCCGCTTCCACCCCACCTGCTCCGAGTATGCCCGGGAGGCCCTGCTCGCCCACGGCTTCTTCCGGGGCGGGTGGATGGGCCTTCGCCGGATCGCTCGGTGCAACCCTTGGAATCCCGGGGGGTACGATCCCGTGCCCGGGCCGGAGGACCCGGGGTTCGACGGAACCGACAAGGAGAATTCATGAATCCGAAGGCCCGAGGATTCCCCTGGATCCTGTTGGCGACCCTGGCGGCCGTGATATTGCCGGCCCGCCCCGCCGGCGCCGATCAGCCTCTGCCCCCCGAGGCCGGGGAACAGGTGGTCGTCCTCCACGGGGGAACCCAGGTCGAGGCCCGAATCAGCACCTATGGGGGGGCCCTGAAGTCCTGGCTGGTGCTGGACCCCCAGTTCCGGCAGGCGGAACGCAAGGCCTCCGCGACGGCGACCCGGCCCCCGGCCCGGAAATGGGAGGCGGGGCCCCTGGACCTGGTCACCACCTGGTCCCCCGCCTTCTATCCCCTCTCCCTGAACCTCGTGGACTTCCAGGGGCCCGAGGTCGTCCGCCACCGCCAGGACCGCCCGGAGGATCCCCCGTTGCGGGGGGACTTCTGGACCGTCTTCGGGACCGACCCCCGGTTCACCGTCGTGGAAGCCACCCCCACGTCGGTCCGCATGGTCTGGCCCGATCCCGCCCGGGATGACAGCCCGGTCTTCCTGGAGCGCTACTACCACTTGCTGCCCGACTACCGGTTGGAGGCCCATGTCCGGATCGTGAACCTGGGCGCCGATCCCGTGTCGGGGCAGGTGCGGATCCTGGTCCCCGCGTGGGAGCCCCCCAACGCGGCATCCGGGGGATGCGGGCAGTCGATGTTCTCGGCGCCGCCGGACCTCCTGGAAGCGGTCTGCTACCAGTCGGGCAGTCTCGAAAAGAAGAACCGGGAAAAACTGCTGGAGGAACCCGACTTCCAGGGGACCGGGACCGCGGTCTTCGGTGGGATCAACCGCCGGTATTTCCTGGTGGCGGTGGTCCCGGGACCCGACCTTCCCTCCCAGTGCATGGCCCGGGCCGATCGGAACGGCGTGGTCAACGCGATGCTCCAGTGGGGCGACTCCGAGGGCAAGGCCTTCGTGGTGAAGCCCGCTCCCGGGTCCTGTCTGCCGGACTACGTGCTGCCGGTCGGGCGGTTCGCGGGCCGGATGCCCTGCCGGGAGGCGGCTCGGATCCTGGGAGTCTCCGGCGAGGAAGGCATCGCCGAACTGGACCGGATCCCGGCCGGGGACGACCCCGAGGCTTCCCGGGCCAAGGCGGCCCTGATGGCCCGCCGCCAGCGGACCTTCGCCTTCACCGCCTTCGTCGGTCCCAAGGATTTCGACGCCCTGAAGGCCGCCGGGGCCCACCTGGACGACACGATCGACTTCTGGGTGCTGGGGTTCCTGGCGAAGCCGATGCTCTGGCTGATGCGCCTGTCCTACTCGGTGATCCCCTCCTGGGGGATCGCGATCCTGTTCCTGACGCTGGTGGTGCGGCTGCTGACCCTGTGGCCCACCTGGAAGAGCATGGTGTCGATGCGGCGCATGGCGGCGTTGAAGCCCAAGATCGACGCCCTCCGGGAGAAGTTCAAGGACGACCCGGCCCGGCTGAACCGGGAAACGATGGACCTCTACAAGCGGGAGAAGGTGAACCCGATGGGGGGGTGCCTCCCGATGCTGCTCCAGATGCCGATCTGGATCGCCCTCTACCGGACCATCTACGGCGCCGTGGACCTCTACCAGGCGCCTCTGTTCCTTTGGATCCGGGACCTTTCCAGTCACGACCCCTACTTCGTGATGCCGTTGCTGCTGGGGGTGCTGACCTTCCTGCAGCAGAAGATGACGCCGACGGCGGGCGACCCGGCCCAGGCCAGGATGATGCTGTGGATGATGCCCATCATGTTCACGGTCTTCATGCTGTTCCTGCCGTCGGGGCTGGTGTTCTACATCCTGGTCAACACCGTGCTCGGGATCGGGCAGCAGTGGTACATGAACCGCAACCTGCGCCCGGCGGGGGCGGCCAGGACCTGACGGGCATCGAGGAGGATCCATGCGGGAAGCGGAATTCGAAGGGAAGACCGAGGAGGAGGCCCTGCTGAAGGCCTCCCAGGAACTGGGGGTCAACATCGCGGATATGACCTGGGAGGTCCTGGACCGCCAGGAGGGCCTCTTCGGCATGTTCCTGAAGCAGGTCCGGATCCGGGTCCGGGTTCCCGAGGATGCCGCCCGGCTGGTCTACCGGGCCGAGTACGTCCCGGGCCCCGGGGACACCGGCCTCCGGGAGACGATGGGGGCGCGACGGCCCGACGAGGTCGCCCCGGCACCGGAGACCCGGCAGGAAGAGAGAAACGCCGCCGCGACGCCGCCCGTGGTGCCCGCCGGGGAGAAGGGGGCCCGGGCCCGGGACTTCCTCCAGGGCATCCTGCAACGCCTCGAGATTTCCGGCGAGGTGGCGTTGCGGGAGACCGACGACCAGATCCTGCTGGACGTCCGGTCCCCGGATTCGGACCTGTCGGAACGGGAGGACCTCCTGGGGGCCATCCAGTTCCTGGTCAACAAGGCGGTCAACCGGCAGCCCGAGGACCGGAAGATGGTGGTGGTGGACACGGGGGGAGCCCGGGACAGGCGCGAGTCGGCCCTCCGGGAACTCGCCCTCAGGCTGGGCCAGCGGGCCCTGGCGACCCGGAAGGCCATCCGCATGGCCCCGATGGACGCCCGGGACCGGCGCATCGTCCACCTGGCCCTGAAGGACGTCGCGGGGATCCAGACCCGCAGCGAGGGCGAGGAGAATCAGCGCTGCCTGATCATCGTTCCCGACGGGTTCGACCGGAAGTCCGCCTGAGGGGGCCACGGGCTTTCGGCACACGGCATCTCCACCAGCGCCGATAGAGGCACGACCCGGAAGGGAGGGGACGGGTCCGATCCCAGTTGCCGGAGGGCCTCCAGGGTGTCGGGCAGAGGGTGGCCGATGGCGACGGCGCATCCCAGCGTCCGGGCCGCCGCCGCGAGTTCCGACAGACGATCCCGGACCGCCTGGGGGCCGGGATCATGGTCCAGGAATACGTGGCGCCGCATCGCCGCGATTCCCCGGGACCGGGCGACCTCCTGGGCGACGCTGTCGGCCGTCGTGCGGCTGTCCAGGAAGAAGAGACCCCGGTCGCGAAGCGTGTCGGCGAAGGGGGTCATGGATTCCCGGGACCTCGTGAACCGGGACCCCATGTGGCTGTTGGCTCCCCGGGCGTCGGGGACCCGGGCCAGGGCCCGATCCGTCACCTCCCGGATCTCCCCGGGGGAGTGGGAGACCTTCAGGAATTCCTCCCCCTGCATGGCCTCGGGACGGTCGGGCTCCATCGGGACGTGAACCAGCACCAGCCGCCCCATGCCTGCCAGGGCCCTGGAAACCTCCGGGGCCGCCGGCCGCCCCGGCAGCACCGCGAAGGAAAGGTCCAGCGGCAGCATCCCGAAGGCCCGGGCCTCCGTGAGGGAGGTCCCCATGTCGTCGATCACGATGGCGACCTGCGGGAGGGAACCGGGAAGGTCCCGGGACGGGGGCGCAGCCTCCCGGGGCGGCGGGAAGGGAGGCGTTTCGGCGAGGCGCACCTGGGGCGCCTTCGCGCAGGCCCCCAGCAGCGCCAGCAGGATGATCCCGGCACGGGAGGCTCGGGTCCAGGGGGCGGTCATCGCCGGGTCCCTCCCCGGGACAGGTAGGGGACGGGGTCCACCGGCTGCCCCTGGCGCCGCATCTCGAAGTGGAGCCGGGCCGATCGCTCTCCGGGGCCGGCCCGGGTCGTCCCCAGGACGTCCCCGGCCCGGACGACGTCGCCCTCCCGGCAGGACAAGGAATCGAGACCCCCGTACACCGTGAACCAGCCCGAGGCGTGGTCCAGCAGCACCGTCAGGCCGATGCCCGGTGCCGTACCGGTCCATGCCACCTGCCCGAACGCCACCGCCTGGACCCGCCGGGGGGCCGTCCCGGGGACCTCCAGGGTCAGGCCGGGGTGCTGGACCCGGGTGTGGAAGACCGGGTGCGCCAGGGGCCCGAACCGGTGGAGGATCCGTCCCCCGGGGAGCGGCGAGGGGACTTTGCCCTTGAGCGCCTCGAAGTCCACCGGTCCCCGGACGGCGCTCCGCATTCGTTCCACCCGCTGCTGGAGGTCCCGGAGGGTCCGGTCCCACTCCCGAGCCGCCCGCTGGCGGACCGCCGGGTTTCTTCGCAGGGACTCCAGGATCGAGAGGTGCAGTGCCCGCTCCCGGGCCAGGCGTTCCCGGGCCTCCTCGGCATCCCGGGCCAGCAGCCAGGCCATCGCCGCCTCGATGCGGGCCCGGAACTCCTGGACCCTCGCCGTCTCGCCGGCCCGGGACAGGTTCCGCAGGTCCTCCGCGCGGTCCCGGGCCAGGCGTTCCAGCAGGGCGACGCGCCGCGGCAGGCGGGGGTCGTCGAACCAGAGGGCCTGGACCGGACCCTCCATCAGAGGGGCGCTCGCCCGGAGCACCCGCAGCCCGGCCTGGAGGCGCCCCCGGGCCTCGTCCTCCCGGGAACGGGCCGCCTCCAGGGCCGCCTCCGCCTCGGTCCTGCGGTTCTCGGCGACCTTCAGGGCCTCCCGGGCCGACCGGATGCGGGCCTCGGCCCGGCGCATCTCGAACAGGGAACGGTCCAGGGTTTCCAGCAGGGACATTTCCCGGGCCAGCGCCTCGGTGGT